>JADDRA010000026.1 GCA_016781105.1 Actinomycetota bacterium
CGTCGTGCGCCGCTCGGGGCGGCCCCTGCCCGAGAGCGTGGGCCCGGGCGACCTGGCCCTGGTCTCGGTGGCCACGCACAAGGTCAGTCGCCTGCTGGCCAAGGACCCCGTCACCAGCCCGCTGCGGCCCCCTTCACCCGCTTCGAGGGGACCTCGGGCGAGGCCGAGCTGGCCGAGGAGGTCCGGGGGGCCGGCGCTCGCCGGGCCATGGGCGAGCTTCTCACCTGCCCCTTCTGCCTGGGCCAATGGGTGGCCACGGGCCTGATCTCGGCCTGGTCCTCGGCCCCCCGGGCCACTCCGCTGGTGGCGGCGCTCTTCACCAGCCTGACCGTCGCCGACCTGCTGCAGTTCGGCTACGACAAGGTCCAACAGGAGGTCACCGGGTAGGCGTCAGGCGCCCGGGGCGGTTTCGACGTGCCTCGCCTCGGGCAGCTCGCTGATGGTCCGGTGCACCGTGTCGGTGAACTGGGCGAAGCCCGGGTTGGCCTCGGGGGTGGCGAAGACCCACTGCTCGATCAGGAAGTCCTCCCCGTGGGTCCATGTGACGGTGGGCCGGGCACTGCGCTGGCTGCTCGATCGGGCCGCCTCGTCCCGGGCCGCCTGGTCCTGGTAGTGGTAGATCCGCAGCTCGCCCCGCCGATCCAGGGCCAGGTCGCACGAGCCCAGCTCGTGGATGCGGCCGTCGACGTAGCGGAAGTGGGCGGCGGGCACGCTCACCTGGCCCGGGGGAGCAGGGCGGAACCCGGGCTCGCTCCCTCGGCAGAGCGGGAGGCCCCGGTCGCCGAGGATGGCCACCACGTCGTCGTACATCGCCTCGGTCGCAGGCGACCGAGGCAGGACCAGTCCGGCCACCGCCACCGCTCGCGCTCGTCCCATGGGCAACCTCCCGGGGTGGGCTCCTGGCCGACGGGGCGAACCTGGCCCCAGGCGGGACCTAGCCACCACGGGATATCGGGAGCGTGCTGAGCCACCCGCCAGCCGTGGCTCCACGTCGCCCCCCTGTGCCGGGGGCGCCAGTGGTAGGTTGCAGCTATGCCGCTCGACGTGACGGCGCGGCGGGCGCACTGTCGCCGGCCTCGCCGGGGGGAGCGGTGAGCGCAGGGGCACTGCTGTCGGTCCGCGACCTCGCCGTCGAGTTCCGCACCTCCGAGGGCGTGGTGCACGCCGTCGACCACGTGAGCTACGACGTGGGCGGCGGCGAGGTGGTGGGTGTGGTCGGCGAGTCGGGGTGCGGCAAGACCGTGACCGCCCTCGCCGTGCTCGGCCTGATCGCCACCCCGCCCGGCCGCATCGCCGCAGGGGAGATTCTCTTCGACGGGCGCGACCTGCTCCAGGCCTCCAGGCGGGAGCTGCAGCACCTGCGGGGCAACGAGATCTCGATGATCTTCCAGGACCCGCAGTCGTCGTTGAACCCGGTCTTCACCATCGGCCAGCAGATCGTGGCCGTGCTGCGGGCCCACGACCGCAGGCTGTCGAACCGGGCTGCCCGGGCCCGGGCCGTCGAGCTGCTGGACAAGGTCGGCATCACGGACGCGCCCGGTCGCCTGCACGAGTACCCCCACCAGTGGTCCGGGGGCATGTGCCAGCGGGCCATGATCGCCATGGCCATCGCCAACCGGCCCCGGCTGCTCATCGCCGACGAGCCGACCACGGCCCTCGACGTCACCATCCAGGCCCAGGTGCTCGACGTGCTCCGGGAGGCCCAGCACGATACCGGCGCGGCGATCGTCCTGATCACCCACGACCTCGGCGTGGTCGCCGAGATGGCCGGCCGGGTGGTCGTCATGTACGCGGGCGGTGTCGTGGAGACCGGTTGGGTGGGCGACCTCTTCGCTTCGCCCCGCCACCCCTACACGCTGGGCCTGCTGGCCAGCCTGCCCCGACTCGACGCCGAGGTCGAACGGCTGGACCCCATCGCCGGGCAGCCTCCGAGCCTGGTTCGGCGTCCGTCCGGGTGCGCCTTCCACCCCCGCTGCCGCCTGCGCCAGGGCCGGGACCGATGCGTCGACGAGCGACCCGCCCTCGGGGTGAAGGGCGTCCACCGGGCGGCGTGCCACTTCAGCCACGAGCTCTCCGGGGAGACGGTGAGCGCGGGGGCGACGGGAGCCAGCGGCGAACGGGCAGGCATCGGCCGATGACGGCGTCTCCCGCCGGCGAGCTCGCCGTGGAGCCGGCCGGTGGGCAAGGGGTGAGGCTGGGAGGCGAGGAGGTGCTGCGGGTCGAGGACCTCGCGGTGCACTTCCCCATCCGCTCCGGGCTGCGACGCCGCCAGGTCGGCGCCGTCCGAGCCGTCGACGGCGTCAGCTTCAGCCTGGCCGCCGGCGAGACCCTGGGCCTGGTGGGGGAGTCGGGGTGCGGCAAGTCCACGACGGCGCTGGCCATCATGGGTCTGGTCCGGGCCAGTGCCGGGCGCATCCTGTTCCGGGGCGAGGACATCCTCTCCTGCACCCGCGCACAGCTGCGCCAGATCCGGCGCCAGGTCCAGATCGTCTTCCAGGACCCCCAGGGGTCGCTCAACCCCCGTATGACGGTCGAGCGCATCGTGGGTGAGGCGCTGGAGATCCACGGCCTGGCCGACCGGCGGGCCATTCGTGCGCGGGTGGCCGAGCTGCTTGGCCTGGTCGGGCTGGCTCCCGAGCACGCCAACCGCTACCCCCACCAGTTCTCGGGCGGCCAGCTCCAGCGCATCGGCATCGCCCGGGCCCTGGCCCTCGACCCCCACGTCCTGGTGCTCGACGAGCCGGTGTCGGCGCTCGACGTGTCGATCCAGGCCCAGATCGTCACCCTCCTCCAGCGCCTCCAGGAGGAGCTCGGCCTCGCCTACCTGTTCATCTCGCACGACCTGTCGGTGGTGCGCCACATCTCCGACCGGGTGGCCGTGATGTACCTGGGCAGGATCGTCGAGATCGGGGCCGCCTCGGGCGTCTACGGCACCCCCACCCATCCCTACACCCAGTCGCTGCTGTCGGCCGTGCCCGTCCCCGATCCCGCCGCCGTCCAGCGCCGGACGAGGATCCTCCTCCAGGGCGACATCCCCAGCCCCTCGGCCCCGCCGTCGGGCTGTCGGTTCCGGACCCGCTGCTGGAAGGCCGAGGACCGCTGCGCCGAGGAGGTCCCCGATCTGGTTGACCGGTGTGCCTGCGACCAGCCCAGCGCCTGCCACTTCGCCGAGGTCGCAGGCGCTCGCTGAGCCACTCGACACCTGCCCGCTCCCGTCCCTCGCGGGTTCAGGCCCCCTGGCCCACCACCCGCCCGAGCCGGGGGTCGAGCACGTCGCGCAGCCCGTCGCCGACCAGGTTGAACCCGATGACCGTGAGGCTGATGGCGAGTCCCGGCCAGATCATCAGCGCCGGCGACGTCTGGAGGAACAGGCGGCTCTGGTTGATCATCGAGCCCCACTCGGGCGTCGGGGGCGTGACCCCGAGCCCGAAGAACCCGAGGGCGGCCAGCGAGAGGATCAGCCCGCCGATCTGGAGGCTGGCCAGCACGACGACGGGCGGCACCACGTTGGGCAGGATGTGGCGCCACATCAGGCGGCGGTCCCTTGCCCCGAGGGCCCGGGAGGCCCGGACGTAGCCCCGCTCGCGCAGGACCACGACCAACCCGCGCACCACCCGCGCGTAGGAGACCCACGAGATCGAGACCAAGGCGATCATCACGTTGCGCAGGCCGACCCCGAGCGTCCCCACGATGGCCAGGTAGAGGATGAGCGAGGGGAAGGCCAGGAGGACGTCGACCACCCTCATCAGGACCGTGTCGACCCAACCTCCGTAGTAGCCGGCGATCGTGCCCACGACCACGCCGATGGCCATCACGATGAGGCAGGCGACGAAGGCAGCGCCGAGGGACCAGCGGGCACCGAAGAGGAGCCGGCTCAGCGTGTCCCGGCCCAGCTCGTCGGTGCCGAGGGGGTGGTCCCAGCTGGAGGAAAGCAGCTTCCCGGTGGCGTTCACCGCGGAAGGATCGTGAGGGGTGAGGAGGGGGGCGAAAATGGCGGCCAGTACGAAGAACAGCACGATCACCAGCCCGATGGCGGCCAGGCGGTCTTCGACCAGCCGCCGGAGGAGGGAGCGGTGAGGAGCGACCTCCGCGGCCACGGGGTCGAGGCCGACATCGTCGGGTCGGGTGACGGTGTCGAGTGCCATGGCTCAGGTCGCCCTTCTTCCGGCCAAGCGCACGCGAGGGTCGAGCCGGAGGTAGAGCAGATCGACCACCAGGTTCACGATGACGAACACGGTGCCGGTGAAGACGACGAACCCCTGGATCACCGGGTAGTCGCGGTCGAAGATCGAGTCGACGGCGAAGCGCCCGACCCCGGGCCAGCCAAAGACGTACTCGACGATCACCGTCCCGGTGGCGAAGCCACCGAAGACCAGGGCGGCAACTGTGATGACCGGGATGAGGGCGTTGCGCAGGGCGTGGCGGACGATGACCGTGCGGCGGGGCAGGCCCATGGCCTGGGCGGTGCGGACGTAGTCCTCGCCGAGGACGTCCAACAGGCTGGAGCGGGTCAGGCGCATGATGCTGGCGGTGGTGGCCAGGCCCAGGGTGAGCGAGGGGAGCACGAAGTGCTGCCAGGTCCCCCGTCCGGCGACCGGCAGGATCCCCAGGGTGACCGAGAACACGATGATCAGGAGGTAGGCGAGGACGAAGCTGGGCACCGAGTCCCCCACCAGGGCGGTGACCCGAGAGGCGTGGTCGGCGAAGGAGTTGCGCCGGATGGCCGAGACGATGCCGACGACGAGGGCGAGGCCGGTCGACACCAGGAAGGCGGGCACGGCGATCTGGAGCGTCGCCGGGAGCCGGCTCGTGAGCTCCTCGAGCACCGGCTTGCCACTGCGGAAGGACGTGCCGAGGTCGCCGGTGGCCGCCCCCGCGGTCCAGCGGGCGTACTGCACGAGGAACGGGTCGTTGAGCCCGTGCTCCTCCCGAAACGCCTCCAGCTGCTCGGGGGTCGGGGGTTGCTCGAGCTCGCGCCCCAGGATCAGCTCGGCCGGATCACCGGGAGCGAGGTTGGCCAGGGCGAAGGCGACGAAGGTGATCCCCAGCCACACCGGGACCAGCGAGGCGATGCGCCGAGCCAGGAAGCCCATCAGCGCGGCTCCGTCGGTGAATCCCCGTCCGACCTCGGGGCGGTCACTCGGAGATGAACACGCTCGACCAGCGCTGGTTGGTGCTGGAGGGGTGGGCTTCGAGGCCCTGCACCGTGTCCTTCATGGCGTAGGTGCGGTAGACCCCGGCCAGGGGGATGCCGCCGACCTCGTTGTCGACCAGCTCGTGCATGGCCTCGGCGGCCAGGCGCTGGAGCTCCTCCTCGTCGGTGGCCTGCAGGGTCTGGTCGACGAGGCGCTCGAACTCGGTGTCGGGCCCCGGGGAGATGAACGGGGCGTTCTTGCCCGTCGCCTTGGAGTACCAGCGCAGGGACAGGAGGAAGGCGGGGTTGGCGTCGTTCTGGTTGGGACCGGAGAAGTCGAGGTCGTAGTTGCCGGTGTCTAGGCGCTCCCGGTAGGCGCCGGCGTCGAGCTGTTCGATCTTGCCCCTGATGCCGACCTCGGCCAGCTGGGCCTGGACGAACTCGACCTCGGTGAGGTCGATGCCGGTGCCGCCGCCCGAGCTGCTCGGGAACACGATGCTCAGCTCGAGCGGCCGCCCGTCCTTCTGGCGCACCCCGTCGGGGCCCGTCGTCCACCCGGCTTCGTCGAGCAGGCGCGCCGACTCGGCCCGGTCGAAGGGCACCCCCTCCACCAGGTCGGCGTGCTCGCCCAGCACCTCGGGCGGGGCAACGGTGGTGACCTGCTCGGCGTTGCCGTCGAGCACGCCCTCCACGAAGGCGGACTGGTCCATTGCGGCCGCCACCGCCCGGCGGACGTTCGGGTCGGCCAGGGGCTTGTCGGTCCCGGCCAGGTCGCGCCGGGCCACGTACATGAGGAAGACCTGGCCGACCGGGGCGTTCTCGATCTTGATGCCGGGCAGGCCCTCGATGCTGGAGAGCACCCCTCTCGGGACGTCGGTGATGAGGTCGACCTCGCCGTTCTGGAGGGCCAGGGTGCGGGTGGTGTCGTCGGGGATGAAGCGGAACGTGATCTTGTCGAGCTTGGCCGGCTCCCCCCAGTACTCCTCGTTGCGCTCGACGACCAGCTGCTCGTTGGGGACGTACTCGGTGACCTCGAAGGGGCCGGTGCAGGTGGGCTCGGGGTTGTTCAGCGGATCGCTCCCGGGGGCCAGGACCGAGTAGGTGGGGTGGTTGATCTGCTCGATCAGGCGAAGGTTGGGTCGCGTGGGGGTCACCTCGACGGTGCGGTCGTCGATCACTTTGGTCGACTCGGTGCCGAGGAAGGCGAACCCGCTGGTGGCCGGCTCGGCCACGGTGTAGTCGAGGGTGTACTTGACCGCCTCGGCGGTGAGCGGGCTGCCGTCGTTGAACGTGGGCTCGTCCTTGAGGGTGAAGCGGAAGGTGTTGTCGCCGACCAGCTCCCAGCTCGAGGCCAGGCTGCCGGCGACCTCGAACTCGGGCGTGAGGCGGACCAGGGTCTCGCATACGTCGGCGTTGAGGGGGTAGCTCGGCTTGCGCTTCTGGTCGGCCTCGGAGGCGTCGACCCAGGGGTCGCCCCCGTAGCCCACGACCAGCTCCTGGACCGCGGCGGGCGTGGGCTCGGCCGTCGGCTGCCCGGAGGCATCCTCTTCGTCGCCGCCCCCACCGCCGCAGGCCGCCGCCAGCAGGCCGGCCAGGCAGGCGACGGCGACGCCTCGCCGCCGGGTGTCCCGCCACCTGGCGGGCGCGACGACGAGACCTCGGACAGCTTCGTGCACCATGACCGCTCCTTCGGACCCCCGATGCCACCACAGGCGGTGGCGGGCGCTGACCTTACCAGCGGCCATTCGGGATATCAGTAGGTGGTCGGAGCACCTACTGGGCGCCCGCCGATGCCTCAGCCTCGGTCAACAGTCGAGGCTGGCGGCAGCAGTGGCACACAGCTCGCCTCGTCGCTCCGGCGTCAACGCTCCCAGGCGCCGGACGAGCAGCGCCTTGGGGAACGGCCGGAGGTTGTCGAAGCTGGCGACCGAAGCCCGGGGCAGGCCTTCGTTGCGGCGTCCCGGCTCACGACCAGGAACGGCCGTCCCCTCTCGTCGGGCGACTCGCCCCACCAGAGCTCACCCGGGCTACCACCACGGAGCCCAGGGCTCGTCCTCGATCGCCTCGATGGCCAGCCGGGTGGCGTCGGCCAACTCCTCGTCGGTTTCGGGGGTCCTGGTGTAATCCGCGGCGGAAGGCGGCGTCGACGAGCTGTCGCTCGTGGCCCCGCACCAGCGCCTCCAGGGCGCAGAGCTACCGCCGAGCATGACAACAGGTGATGCGACGGGTGTCGGGGAAGCGCCCGGGGTGGGGTGCCGGGGCGGTGGCTCCTAGGATTCGGTCGATGACCGACGCCGCTGGAAGCCCCCGCTGGACCCCGCACTGGGCCCAGCTGTTCGACGAGGTGGTGACGTCGGGGCTGTGCACGGGGTGCTCGGGGTGCGTGGTGGCCTGTCCCTTCGACGTGCTCGGCTACGACGACACCGAGGGCGTGTACAAGCCCTTCCACCTCGAGGAGGAGGCCGGGCCCGGAGGGTGCGTCCACGGCGAGCGGGGGTGTACGTCCTGCACCCGGGCCTGCCCGCGCTTTCGGACCTGGGAGAGCGAGATCGACACCCACCTCTTCGAACGGGTTCGCCGGCCCGAGGAGGTCGACGGCATCTCCAAGGACATCATCCTGGCCCGGGCCAGCGACGACTACGTCCACGAGCTGGGCCAGGACGGCGGCCTGGTGTCGGCGCTGCTCATCTGGTGCCTCGAGCACGGCTACATCGACGCCGCCCTGGTCTCCTACCTCGAGGGCGACGGCTCGACGTGGAAGGCGGTTCCGGGCGTCGCCCGCACCCGCGAGGAGGTGCTCGCCGCCGCCGGCAGTCGCTACACCTACTCCGTCCCGCCCCTGGCCTACGACGAGGCCGTGGCCGGGGGAGCGGAGAAGCTCGCCCTGGTGGGCATGAGCTGTCACAGCTCGGTGCCGCCGGTGATGAAGGTGCGCAAGGCGGGCAAGCCGGCCCGGCGCTTCGCCCTCAACGTCGGCCTGCTGTGCTCCAAGACCTTCGACGACGCCATCTTCCCCGAGCTGTTCGAGGCCCGGTACGGCCTGCGCAAGCAGGACATGGTCAAGATGAACATCAAGGGGGTCTTCCAGATCTGGATGCGCAACGGCGACTACCACGAGATCCCCCTCAAGGAGTGCCACGCCTGGACCCGGGAGGGCTGCAAGGCCTGTCCCGACTTCGCCGCCGAGCACGCCGACATCTCCACCGGCGGCATCGGCGCGTTCAACGACTGGACGCTCACCATCGTGCGCACCGAGCTCGGCCGGGAGATCCTCATCAAGATGCTCGAGGACGGCAGTCTCATCGGCCGACCGGGCGACGACGACCCCGGCGCCATCGCCCTGCTGCGCAAGCTCAGCGTCAAGAGCCGCAAGCGCTGGCCGGCCACCGCCGTCGACGGCCCCGGGCTCCTTCCTCCCCCGGTGCCCGCGCCGGTGCCGGCCGCCACCGCCTGAACCCCGCGGCGAGCCCGCCATGGCCCTGGACGAGATCGATGCCGGGCGGGCCGAGCGGATCGTGCTGCGGAGCTTCGACCTGCCCGGGGCCGGGTGGGAGGCGGTGCCGGCGCCGATGACGGCGGCCGAGGCGGTCCACGGTGACGACCTCCTCGACGCCTGCCTGGCCGGGTTCCCCGACCCCGACGTCACCGCCTCGGCCGAGTCCGACCGCTTCACCCGCAAGGACGCCCTGGCCTACTCGGTGGCCTGGGTCCTCTCGTCGGAGGCGGCCGCCGAGATCGCCTTCGCCACCCTGGCCCACGAGCGCTTCGCCACCGCCTTTGTGACCGGTATGGCCGCCGAGGTCGATCCCGAGCACGGTGCCGCCACCCTGCTCGGCCACGTCGCCAACCTCGTCGGGGGGATCGACGCCGGGGCCCGGGCTGCAGTCCACCAGGCCCGGCTGACGGCGGCCGACGCCGACGGCATCCTGTCGATCCACCTCGAGCTCCTGGCCCTGCAGGAGGAGCGGGCCGTGACCCTCGTCATCCTGGCCGACAGCCCCGATCCCATGCCGGTCGCCGACGTGCACGGGGTTGCCGAGCGGGTGGCGGTTCGCCTCTCGCCCTGATCGCCGGTGGTGCCGGGGGCGGGGCGGGGCGCCGGCCTGCGGCCTACGCTCGCGCGGGTGGCGGTCAGCGCTCCGGTCCTGCGCCGTGCCCTCAAGCGCCAGGCGCCGTCCCTCGACATCGAGCGGGCCGTGTGGGCCTCGGGCCACGACGTCGTGGTCGGCGTGGACGAGGTAGGGCGGGGCGCCTGGGCCGGTCCCCTGAGCGTCGGGGCCGCCGTGCTGCCACGGGACCGGCGGGTCTACAAGGTCCGAGACTCCAAGCTGCTCACCGAGGCCGAGCGGGAGGCGCTGTTCGACCGCATCGCCTCGTGGTGCCGGGCCTGGGCCGTGGGCCACGCCAGCCACGAGGAGTGCGATGCGCTGGGGATGGCCGACGCCCAGCGCCTGGCCGCCCGGCGCGCCCTCGACGGGCTCGGGCTCGAACCCGACCACGTGGTGGTCGACGGGCGGTGGGACTTCGTTGGTGGAGGTAGGGTCCAGCGCCTGGTGCGGGCCGATGCCGTGTGCCTGAGCGTCGCCGCCGCCTCCATCCTGGCCAAGGTCGCCCGCGACCGCATCATGCGCGCCGAGGCCGAGCACTTCCCCGGGTACGACTTCGACCTCAACAAGGGCTACCCCTGCCCCCGCCACAAGTTGGCCCTGGCCGCCATGGGACCCAGCGCGATCCACCGCCGGGCCTGGGTCTTCATGGACCACCTCCCCTGGACGGCCCTGCACCGCCCCCGGCGCCACGTTGACGCGGCGCCCGGAGGCGGCTATCCCGGACCCATGACCGACCCCGAGGAGCCCTCCGAGGAGCCCACCGACGAGCGGGACGACGAGCCCTCCGAGGAGCGCCTCGAGCAGCTCCAGGACGACATCGACCACGCCCGCAAGACCGGCGAGGACGCCGACGTCCTGATCGACCCCGACGAGCGCCGCTTCTACCAGAGCGGAGACCAGAGCGACGAGGACGACCAGACGATCGCCCCTCCGGGCTGAGCCGCGTGGCCGGTAACGTCGCGGCCGTGCTGGCCGTCTACCTCTTCGCCGGCTGGACGGCGTTCGTGTGGACCACCCGGGTGCGCAACATCGTCGGGGACGGCGGCTCGGGCCTCGATCTCGCCCTGGCTGGGTCCATGGCCGTCCTCGGCGTCGCCGTGGGCGCCGTCGCCTGGCGGGCGCGCCCGCGCCTGGCGCCGGTCCTGGCCGTGGCCGTGGTCGCCACCGTGGTCACCTGGGCGCTGCGCACGCCACTGATCCTGCTCGACCCCGAGCACCCCCTCGCCTTTAAGGCCGTCCACAGCGCCCTGGCCGCCGTCTCGGTCGCCCTGGCCCTGGTCGCCTGGCGCGCCGCCGGCGCCCGCCGGCCTGCCCCTTCACGCTCGCTGGGGTAACCGGCAGCGGCTCCGAGGCAGGCCGGCTCGAGGAGTAGGCTCGCCCGGCCATGGGCCAACCCATCACCGTCGTGGAGAAGCCGACCGCCACGCCCGGGGTGGTGCGCTTCGAGACCAACCGGAGCCTCACCGGGATGGGCCACGAGCGCTACCGCAGCGCCGCCGAGGCCACCGGGCACCGTCCTCCCGACGAGCTGGCCCGGCGGCTGTTCGAGCGGGGCGGGGTCGACGCCGTGCACGTGTACTCCAACGTGATCACCGTCGACCTGGCCCCGGGGGCCGACCCGAGCGGCCTGCAGAAGGTGATCGAGGACCTCTTCATCTACTACCGCCCGGGGGTGCTGCCCCCGAGCGACGACGAGCTGACGGCCGGCGAACCCGCCGCCGGCTGAGCATCCAACCCGGCCCGGTCGAGCTCCGTCGCGCCCCGGAGGCGGAGGCGTCGGAGGCGTCGGAGGCGTCGGAGGCGTCGGAGGCGTCGGAGGAGATGGGCTTGCGCGCGGGCGCCCGGAGGAGGATGATGACAGCGTTGTAATTCCGCGCTGGCGATTCGGGTGGAGCCCGGGCCTCGCCAAGAGGGAGGTCGACCGTGGAGCACCGAGCCGGTGCCGACGAGGACGAGCGGAGCTGGCAGCGCCTGGCCAACTGCCTGGGAGTTGATCCCGACCTCTTCTTCCCCGAGCGGGGGGTCTCGACCCGGGAGGCCAAGGAGGTCTGCCGAGGCTGCGTCGTGCGTGCGGAGTGCCTCGACTACGCCTTGGCCAACGGGGAGAAGTTCGGGATCTGGGGCGGCCTGAGCGAGCGGGAGCGCCGGACCGTGCGCCGAGCCCGGGCGGCCCGGGCGAGTCGGGGTGGGGCGGCGTCGGCCTGACCCCTCGACCTGACCCCTCGACCTGGTCCTTCAGCCGGTGGTCCGTTTGGCCCGCTCGGCCAGGCGGGCTTCGAGGGTGCGATCGGGCGACAGGTCGAGCTCGGTCCAGCGCCGGGGCGAAACGGCGGCCACCACCGCCTCGGGGGCCAGGCCCACCAGCTCGGCTCGGGCCACGGTCGTGCGCGCCGCCACGGCGTCGTACACCGTGGCCGGACCCACCGCCAGCGGGTCCACCAGGTTGCACGAGACCTGCACGGCGTCGCCCACGGCCAACCCCAGGGCCCGCACCGCGGGGCTGCGCAGGGAGCGCGCCACCTCACGGGCCAGGCCCAGGTCGGGTTCCCGCAGCCACAGGTTGTAGGCCACCAGCACCGGGCGAGCGCCGACCGCAGTGGCCCCGGCCGTCGGGTGGGGCCGAGGCGGTCCGGCGACGGGCGCCAGGTCGACGAACGCCCGGCGGCGGACCTCGGGCAGGCTCGGGAGGTCCCCTCCCGGCCCGGCGCCGTTCCCGTAGGCGAAGGCGGGCACGGCCAGCTCGTCGCCCAGCCAGCGGCAGAAGCGGTCGCGAGCGGCGGCGGCGTCGGCCGGCGTCTGCCGTCCCCGGGCCACGAAGGGCACCACGTCGACCACGCCCATGCGTGGGTGGACACCGTGGTGGGTCCGCAGGTCGAGGCGCTCCACGGCCAGGCAGCTGACCGCCCGCACCGCCTCCTCGCCCACCAGGGTGAGCACCGAGCGGTGGTGATGGGCGTCGCGGTGGACGTCGAGCAGGTCGTCGCCCGCGGCGGCGGCCAGCGTGCCGACGACCTCGGGGCGCCGTCCCTCGCTCAGGTTGAGGGCGCAGACGAGCACGCTCATCCGGACCGCTGGGCCGCTCCGGGTCCACCGGTCGCTATGCTCATCCCCATGGGCAGCCTGGGAGCACCGGAACTCCTCATCGTCCTGGTCATCATCCTGCTGGTCTTCGGCGGCGCCAAGTTGCCCAAGCTGGCACGATCGCTCGGCCAGGCCCAGCGGGAGTTCAAGCAAGGGACCACCGAGGTCGAGCGCGAGGAGCAGGCGCGAGCCGTCGAGACCCGCACCGATGGCCACCGGGCCGAGGCGCAGAAGGACAGCCCCACCGCATAGCCCACCAGGCACCGGTCGCGTCGAGCACTGGGAACTGACTGCCCTCGCCCGACGTTCCCCCTGCAGCACCCACATGGGAGGAGATCGCCCGTCACCACGGGCGCTTCCTCTACACGGTGGCGTACCGACTGACAGGGAATCACGCCGATGCCCAGGATCTGGTCCAAGAGGTGTTGCTCAGGGTCCGCCGGGGCCTGGCCGGCTACCGGCCCGGCTCCCTGGAGGGCTGGTTGAGCCGCATCACCACGAACGCCTTTGTCGACGAGGTGCGTCGCCGGCGCCGCCGGCCCACCGAGGCGTTGCCCGACGACACCCACCCGCTGATGGCCACGGCGGAAGACGTCGAGACCACGCTGGCCGCCACCACCCTCCCCGAGGAGATCCAGCGGGCCCTGGCCGCCCTGCCCGAGGACTTCCGGGTCGCCGTGGTGCTGTGCGACGTGGTGGGCCTGCCCTACGACGAGATCGCGAGTGCCCTCGGGGTCCCGGTGGGCACGGTGCGCAGCCGCATCCACCGGGGACGCCGCAGCCTCCGGGAGCGGCTGGGATGAGCGCCGGCGGGGCTGGACCGGGCCGCGTCGGTGGGCACCCGGACGAGGCCCTCTCGAGCCTGCTCGACGGCGAGTTGGACCCGTCGCTGGCCCGGGCCGTCCACGACCACGCGGTCGCCTGCCGGCCCTGCGCCGAGGAGCTGGCCTGGCTCCGGGCCGCCCGGTGGTCGCTGCGGAACCTTCCGCCGGTCGACCCTCCTCCCGGTGCCCTCGATGCGGCCGTCGCCTGGGTGGCGGCCTCGGACCCGGACGCGCCCGCCCAGGGCGGCGACGCCGGGGCTTCCGTGCGCCCCCTGCCTCATCGACGCCCACTGCCTCGGCGGCCTCGGTCGTGGACCCGTAGCGCCCCGGCGGCCGGCGTGGCGGCCGGGCTGGCGTTGCTCGCCCTGGCCGTCGTGAGCTCCGAGCCCGGGTCCTACCGTCCGGCGGTCGACGCCGCCGTGAGCCAGCACGTGGCCTCGATGACGGCGCTCTCGCAGGCCGGGGGCCTGGGCGCCCTCGACGGAGGCTCCGACCCGTTGTCCGCCCCGCTACCGGTCACGGCCACGACCAAGCCCCGGCGCGACCCGGCCCGGCTCGCCCCGCCGTTCCTGGCACCCGCCCAGCTCGACGGGGGCTACCGGTTGGTGGACGCCTTCGCCACCGGGAAGGGTGAGGGGTTGCAGCTGGTCTACCGGTCGGGCCGCTACGGCCTGTCGGTGTTCGAGGCGCCCGGGCACCTCGACGCCGGCGGCCTGCCGGCCGGGCTGCGCCCCATCGACCTGGGCGGGGTGCCCGGGTGGAGGTGGGAGACCGAGGAGGTCGACGGCCGGGTGGTGGTCTTCGAGCGCGAGGGCCTGGTGGTCATCGTGATCGGCGACGAGCCCGGCGACGCCGTGACCCGGGCCGCCCGCTCGGTCCCCGAGCCCCGCCCGCCGTCGATGGTGCAGCGCCTGGCCGAGGCCGGCGCCGGGGCGCTGGACGCCCTCAGTCCGTGACGGCTCCGGGGACCGGGGCCGTCGACGCGCCGACGGGCGTGGGTGGCGACCCGGGGGACGGTGCCGATCGCTCGCTCGCGGCCCGCCGGCGCTTGAGGATGCGGCGACGCTCCCGTTCCGACGCGCCGCCCCACACGCCGTGGTCGACTCGCTGGTCGAGGGCGTACTCGAGGCACGGGTCCTTCACCGGGCAGGTGGCGCAGATGCGCCGGGCCGCCTCGACGCCCACACCGTCGCTCGGGAAGAAGCGGGAGGCTGGTTCGTCCCGGCAGTTTCCCTTCGCCATCCATGAGGTATCCATCACGCCTCCGTTCGCCTGCCACCCCTTCTACGGAGCCGGCGCCGATTTGGTTCCCGAAACCTCTGGCGCCGGGGGGCGGAGGGCCGGGCACGAGGCCCGTCCGCCAGCGCTGCGCCGGCGCGAGCTGCCTGCACCACGACCCTTCGGGAGGAGACGACCATGAGCGACCACGGCACCCATCAGCGCAGCGGTGACGGTCCCGGGGGCGCCGGCCCCCCCTGGGCCCGGGTGGTCCCCGAGGCGCCCGCCCGGCCCCCGTGGCTCGATGCGCCGTCTTCGCCTCCCACCGACGCCCCTCGCCCGGCCGGCGGCTTCGTGCCTCCACCTCCTCCACCGTCGCGGGCCCCGAGCGGGTCCGGCGGCCGGGGCTGGCGCCCGGTGCTGGCCGGGGGCATCGCCGGGGCGGCGGTGGCCGCCGTGGTGCTGGTCGCCGCTGTGGCCTCGGGCCTGGTCGACGGGGGCGGGGAGCAGGGCACGAGCCCCGGCTTCGAACGTCCCGCCCTGCAACTCGACGGCGAGGAGCTCGACATCCAGGGTGTCATCGACGCCGTGCGCCCCGGCGTGGTCTCGATCACCGTCGAGGGGGTGGCCCCCTCCCGGGTGGGGCCCCAGCTGGTCTCGGGGGCGGGCAGCGGCATGATCATCGAGCCCGACGGGCTGGTCCTGACCAACGCCCACGTGATCAGCGGCGCCCGCAGCATCGGCGTGCTGCTGGCCGACGGCCGTGAGGTGCCGGCCGACCTGGTGGGGAGCATCCCCTCGTCCGACGTGGCCCTGGTGCAGGCCCGCGACGTGAGCGGTCTGGAGACCGTCACCCTGGGCGAGAGCTCGGCGATGCAGGTGGGCGACGACGTGGTGGCGGTGGGCAACGCCTTGAACCTGGGATCGAGCCCCACGGTCACCACCGGGATCGTCTCCGCCCTCAACCGCACCATCACCGAACCCAACGGGCAGACCCTGGAGAGCCTCCTCCAGACCGACGCGGCCATCAACCCGGGCAACTCGGGCGGTCCCCTGGTCAACGCCCTCGGGGAGGTCATCGGCGTCAACACGGCAGTCGCCGGGGGGGCCGAGAACATCGGCTTCGCCCTCAGCATCGACTCGGTCAAGCCCCTCATCGACCAGCTCCGCGAGGGGGGTGGGGAGGTGCGGGGCGGCGCGTTCCTCGGCATCAGCAGCTCCGACGTCGACAACGTGAACCCCGAGGCCCTGGCTCGCCTCGGGATCGACCGGGAGGAAGGGGCCCTGATCGTGGAGGTGCAGCAGGGGACGGCGGCCGACGCCGCCGGCCTGCTCCCCGGGGACCTGATCGTGGCCATCGACGGGGAACCGATCACCACCAGCGCCGAGGTGAGCGGGGCCATCGTGAGCCGGGAACCGGGTGACGAGGTCGAGATCCGCTTCGTGCGCGAGGGCGGGGAGCAGGTGGTCAAGGTCACCCTCGGCTCTCGCGGGATCCAAGGGGGATAGCCCCGGCCCCGGTCCGCCGCTCCCGTCGCGTCGCTCACCTAGCGCGCTTCCGGCAACGGCTACGCTGCGCACGTGCCTGCTGACCCCGATGGGCCGGGGCTTGGGCCGTCCCGGCTCGGCCCCGACTCCGAGCGTGCCCTGCTGCGCTTCGGCCGCCCGGCCGCCTTCTGGGTCGGCGCGGCGGCCATCACCACCGGCGTCGTCCTGCACCTGCCCATGTACGCCGGCGCCGGGGACATGGGCTACCGCCTCGTCGGCATGCCGCTCGACGCTCCCATGGTGGTCGGGATGGCGCTGATCGTCGCCGGTCTGGCCGTCACGCTCTACGGCCTGGTCCCGCCCCGGACGCAGCGAGCCAGCTCGAGCCCGCCCCAGGTCCGGGCGCTCGACGACGCCCGCTTCTCTGGTGCGCACGTGGCCCTGCTGCTCGTCATGGCCGCCGCCGTGACCATCGACGTGATGAAGCCGGTCACCCTCAGCTTCGTGGTCCCGGGCATGACCCAGGAGTACGGGCTCGCCTCGGCGCTGGCTCCCGGCGGCGGCACGCCCGTTGCCTACCTCCCCCTGGCCGGGATCGTCGGCACGGTGGTGGGCTCCTTCCTGTGGGGCGGGATGGCCGACGCCATCGGCCGCCGGGCGTCGATCTTCTTCGCCGCCGCGGTCTTCATCGCCACCTCGGTCTGCGGGGCGATGCCCAGCTTCGGCTGGAACGTCTTCATGTGCTTCGTCATGGGCCTCGGCGTGGGCGGCATGCTCCCGATCGCCTTCACCCTGATGGCCGAGGTCATCCCCGCCCGCCATCGAGGGTGGGTGATGGTGCTCATCGGTGGTGACGTGGCCGGTGCCTACATCATCACCAGCTGGTTGGCGGCCGAGTTGACTCCCACCTACGGCTGGCGGATCCTCTGGCTGCTCGGCCTCCCCACCGGGTTGTTGCTGGTGCTGTTGAACCGTTGGATCCCCGAGTCACCCCGGTTCTTGATCCAGCAGGGTCTCCATCGAGAGGCCGGCGCCGTGATGGCCCGCTACGGTGCCGCTGCCGTGGAGGCCGGCTCGGACCAGTCCGGCTCGGACCAGGCCGGGCTGGAGGGCCAGGGCGCCGGGGGCTGGCGCCAGCTCCTCGCCTCACCCTTCCGGGGGATCACCAGCGTCGTCGCCCTCCTCGGGCTCGGGGTGGGCCTGGTCACCTTCGGCTTCCAACTGTGGATCCCGACCAACCTCCAGCGCCTCGGCATGGACGAGGTCACCTCTGCCACGGTGCTGCGCGACACGGCGCTGTTCGGGTTCCCCTCGACGTTCCTGGTGGCCTGGCTCTACGGCTGGTGGAGCGCCCGGCGCACCACGATCCTGTTGGGCCTGGTCACGGCCGCCTCTCTCGCCGGCACCGTGGTCCTGGGCGATGCGCTGGTCGCCGATCGCACTCTGCTCTACCTCCTGCTCGTCGTCCCCATCACCGGGATCAGCACGTTGCTCGCCGTGCTCGTCGCCTACGCCTCGGAGACCTTCCCCACCGGCATCCGCTCCCGAGGGACCGGTCTGGCCGCCGGGGCCAGCAAGTTCGGCGGGGTCCTCGTCATCGGGCTGGTCGTCGCCGGTGTCACCGCGCCCTCGATCCCGGCCACGGCCTTCATCGGCGCCGTGCCCATCGCCGCCGGCGCCCTGGCCATGGCCCTGTTCGGGGTGGAGACGCGCCACCAGAGCCTCGAGGAGATCACCGCCGGGCAGCTGGCGCGGGGCGCCCGGTCGCCCGAGGTCGGGGCCGGTGCGGCGGGAAGGCTGGGCTGAGGGTCGAGGCGCAGATCCCGCTGGCTAGAGTCGAACCCGTGGGTTCAGTCGCTACTGGAGCAGGGGCGATACCAGCACGACGACCGCCGTCGGGACGCCAGGCGCTGTCCGCCCTGGGGCTGGTGGCGCTGGCGGCGTCGGCCCTGGTCGGGGGCAACGCCTTTGGCTCGCGCGAGTGGCTGATGGGATCGGTCACCCCCGAGGCCCGGCCCGCCGCCGTCAGCCGGGGGGGCGAGGGTGCGACCGCGCTCCCGTCGGTGCCGGCCACCGAGACCGTGCTGCGCTCCCAGCCCTGGTGGCAGGAGGTGACCACGCTGGAGGGGACGGGAACGGGGTCGACCCAGCCCTTCGAGATCGGCGCCGAAGCTATCCAGTGGAGGGTCACGGCGACCTGCGAGACGGGCGACGTAGCCGTGGCCGTCGCCGGTCAGGAGGAGACCCTGGTCGAGGGCCCGTGCGGGAAGACCGACGCCGGCTACGGGACCGACACCGGCTCCACCGTCGTCGAGGTGCGAGCCGACGGGCCGTGGCGGCTCCAGGTCGAACAGCAGGTCGACCTCCCGCTGGTGGAGCCACCCACACCGGCCATGCAGGCGCCGGGCACGGTGACGGCGGCAACCGGCGAGTTCTACCGCCTCGACCAGCGCGAGACCGGGAGGGTGACGATCTACCGGCTCGAGGACGGTTCCCACGCCGTGCGCCTCGACGACTTCTTCGTCACCCCCAACGTCGACCTCGAGATCCGGCTCAGCCCGCTCGAGGCGCCCCAGAGCACGGCTGAGTTCATGAGCGCACCCTCGGTCTGGGTGGCCCCGCTGGATGTGACGGCGGGGTCGATGAACTTCGCCGTGCCTCCCGACGTCGACCCGGGCCAGTACCGCTCGGTCGTCATCTGGTGCCCGCTGATCGACAGCGCCTACGCCGCCGCCTCGCTCACCCGGGCATCGTGACCGCCGCCCCCGCCACCCTGGTGCCTCCCGGGCCCCGCCGGCCCGAGATCGTCGTGCGGGGCCAGCGGATCCCCGTCGTCCTGCCCCGCCGGGGCGACCCCCGCCTGAAGCTCTCGGCGGTCATCATGACCCTGCACGTCCTGGGCCAGACCGTCTTGGACTTCAAGGTGTCGATCGCCCAGATCCTCGTGTCGATCGTCGCCGGCGCCCTCATCGAGGCGACCGTGACCTACCGCCGCCAGCACCAGCTGGTGTGGCCGGCCAGCGGCATCCTCACCGGCAGCGGGGTCGCGTTCATCCTGCGGGCCTCGGGCACCGACCACGGGGACTGGTGGAGCCTCATCGGCATCGGGTTCTTCGTCGTGGCGGTGGCGCTCTCGCTCGCCTTCAAGCACCTGGTTCGCCCGGGCGGGCGCCACCTCTTCAACCCGTCCAACGTCGGCTTGGTGTGGGCGTTGCTGGTGATCGGCCCCAGCCAGGTCTTCCCCCAGTACCTCTGGTGGGGTCCCAACGCCTGGGGCGTGGCGTTCGCCTACGCGGTCATCCTGGTCGGCGCTCTGTGGATCCTGCGCCCGCTGCGCATGCTGCCCATGGCCGCGTCCTTCCTGGTGCCCTTCGCCGTGCTCATCGGCGTCCTCGCCGCCACCGGGCATCGCTTCGTCGCCATCTGGCACGACGGTCCGATCGCCGGGTTGTCGTACTGGTGGACCATCGCCTGGTCCCCCGAGCTGTTGGTCTTCGTGTTCTTCATGATCTCCGACCCCCAGACCGCGCCGCGCTCGCCACTAGGGCGCATGGCCTACGGCACGCTGACGGCACTGGTCGCCGCCGGATTGACCTCGTTCCAGCCGACCGAGTTCGGCATCAAGCTGGCCATCCTGTCGAGCCTGACGGTGTCCTGTGCCCTGGTGCCGCTCATCGAGCGCCTCACCGCCGCGCCGGCGCGTCCGGCCCGGCCGGTCCGGCCCGGGCAGGCGCAAGGGTGGGCACGAGCGCTGCGGCGGCCCTCGGTCGCCGCCGCGGTGATCATCGCCCTCGCGGCACCGCTGAACACCGCCGTGCTGGCCGGCAACGACCAGGTCATGCTCATCGAGAGGGGCCTGACCGGGGAGGCCAACGCCCAGTAGGGAGGCCGGTGGGCGGGGCCGAAGTAGGCTTCTCCGGTGACCTACACCGAGAACCTCGCTCCTCAGGCCCCGGTCGGCCACGTGCGCGTCGTGTACCTCGGCCCGGTCGCTCCGCACTGGGAGGTCCACTCCGACTTCGGCGACCCCCGCCTGGTCGAGGCCTTCCGTCAGCGAGTCATGGCCCGCCTGGTGCTGCTCCCGCCTCACGACCCCCAGTTCCGCCGCAACCGGGAGCGGGTGGCGCGCGACGCCGAGCGCGAGGGTCTCCTCCTGCAGTGGGACCTGGGCCTGCCCGACGAGCAGGCCCCGGCCGACCCCGCCTACCGCTCCTAGCCCTCTCCCCTCCTCGCCCCTTCCGCTCCTCCTCCTGGACGTGGCTGCCATCGGCGTCGACCTGGGCGGGACCAAGGTCCTGGGCGTGCTGGTCGAGGGGGGCGAGGTGGTCGCCCAGGCCAAGCTGGACACTCCCCGAGGAGGAGCTGACCAGGTCGTCACCGCCGTGGCCGAGTGCGCCCGGCGCTTGGGCGATCCGGCGGCGGTGGCCGGCGTGGGCGTGGGGGCGCCGGGCGTGGTGGCCTCGGGCACGGGCGACGTCGTGCGTGCACCCAACCTCGCCGGCTTCGAGGCCCGGGTCCCCCTGGGCGCCATGCTGGCCGCGGCCCTCGACGGCGCCCGCGTGGTGGTCGACAACGACGTCAACGCCGCCCTGCTGGCCGAGCATTGCCTGGGCGCGGGGCGGGCGTCGAACGACGTGTTGGGCGTGTGGGTGGGGACCGGTGTCGGCGGTGCCCTGGTCCTCGACGGGCGGCTGCGCCGGGGGCCGGGAGGTGGTGCCGGGGAGATCGGCCACACGACGGTCGCCGGCGTCGACCGGCGCTGTGGCTGTGGGCAGCTCGGCCACCTCGAGGCGGTCGCCGGGCGGGCCGCCATGGAGGACGAGGCCCGCCGCCGCCACGCGGCCGGCGAGCACACGGCCCTGGTGGAGCTGGCCGGTCGCAAGCGCATGAAGTCGAGCGTGTTCGCCAAGGCGCTCGACGCGGGTGACCAGCTCGCCGGCGAGCTCCTCGACGACGCCGTCGCCGCCCTGGGCGCGGCGCTGTCGTCGGCCGCCGCCCTGGTCGATCTCGACCTGGTCGTGGTGGGCGGGGGCTTGGCCGACAAGCTCGGCAGCCAGTTCGTGGGCCGGGTGGAGCAGGCGGTGCGGACCCGGCTGTTCGTGCCCACCTCGGCCCTGCGGGTCGTGCCCGCCGCCCTGGGCGACCTGGCCGGGGCCCTCGGCGCCGCGCTGCTGCTCGACGCGTGACCGGGTCCGGGGTGGCGCCGGCGCTAGCGTCGAGAGACATGTCGGAGGGCGCCGAGGACACCGTCGAGGCCGACGCCGGAGCCCACGTAGACGTTGACGCCCACGTCGACGCCGAGGCCGCACCGGGGCCCGACGAGCCGGCGCGTTTCATCAACCGGGAGCTGTCGTGGCTCGCCTTCGGGGAGCGGGTGTTGGCCCGGGCCGAGGCGCCCGACGTCCCCCTGCTCGAACGGGCCAAGTTCCTGGCCATCTTCAGCCAGGGCCTCGACGAGTTCTTCCAGGTCCGGGTCGCCGGGCTCAAGGACCAGGTGGCGGCCGGGCTGGGGGCGGTCACGCCCGACGGGCTGACGCCCGAGGAGCAGCTGCGCGCCATCCGCCAGCGGGTCATCGAGCTCCTGGACTGCCAGTCGCGCATCTTCCTCGAGCAGGTGGCCCCGGCCCTGGGCCAGGTCGGCATCCACCTGTCCGAATGGGACGAGCTCGACGACGACGACCGCAAGGAGCTGGTCGAGCGCTTCGAGCGCCAGATCTTCCCGGTGCTCACACCCCTCGCCGTCGACCCCGGCCACCCCTTCCCCTACATCTCCAACCTCTCGCTGAACCTGGCCGTCATGGTGCGCGACCCCGACACCGGCGAGCGCCGCTTCGCCCGGGTCAAGGTCCCCAACCTGCTGCCCCGCTTCGTGGTCATGCCCGACGGCGAGCGCTACGTCCCCCTCGAGCAGGTCATCGCCGAGCACCTCCACGCCCTCTTCCCCGGGATGGTGGTCGAGTCCCACCATGCCTTCCGGGTCACCCGCAACGCCGACCTCACCCTGGAGGAGGACGAGGCCGACGACCTGCTGGCCGCCGTCGAGGTGGAGCTGCGCCGGCGTCGCTTCGGGCGGGCGGTGCGCCTCGACGTGGTCCACGGCATCGACGAGGAGATCCTCGCCCTGCTCACCCACGAGCTCGACCTCAGCGCCGACGACGTCTACGTCAGCGCCGGGCCACTCGACCTCGGGGGGCTGTGGGGCGTGCGGGACCTGCCCCGGCCCGACCTCAAGGACGACGCGTTCTCGTCGGTGACCCAGAGCCGCCTGACCCGAACCGAGGACGAGGAAGTCGACCTCTTCGGCGTCATCCGGGCCGGCGACGTCCTGGTGCACCATCCCTACGACAGCTTCACCACCTCGGTCGCCGCCTTCGTCGCCCAGGCCGCCGCCGACCCCGACGTGCTCGCCATCAAGCAGACCCTCTACCGCACCTCGGAGGACAGCCCCATCGTGCGGGCCCTCATCCGGGCCGCCGAGGCCGGCAAGCAGGTGGCCGCCCTGGTCGAGCTCAAGGCCCGCTTCGACGAGCAGGCCAACGTGGTGTGGGCCCGGGCCCTGGAGAAGGCCGGGGTCCACGTCGTCTACGGCCTGGTTGGCCTCAAGACCCACACCAAGACCTGCCTGGTGGTACGCCAGGAGGGTGACGACCTGCGCCGCTACTGCCACGTGGGCACCGGCAACTACAACGAGAAGACGGCCCGCCTCTACGAGGACCTGGGCATGCTCACCTGCGACCCCGACATCGGGGCCGACCTGTCCCAGCTCTTCAACTACCTGACCGGCTACGGGCGCCAGGAGCAGTTCCGCAAGCTGCTGGTCGCCCCCGGGCCCCTGCGCCCCCGCCTGGCCGAGCTCATCAGGGGTGAGGCCGAGGCGGCTCCCGGCACCGGTCGCATCACCATGAAGATGAACAACCTGGTCGACGTGGACATGATCGACGCCCTCTATGCCGCCTCCCGGGCAGGAGTGGAGATCGATCTCGTCGTGCGGGGGATCTGCTGCCTGCGCCCGGGGGTGCCGGGGCTGTCGGAGCACATCCGGGTGCGCTCCATCGTCGGCCGCTTCCTGGAGCACTCCCGCATCTTCTACTTCGCCAACGGGTGGGGGCCCGAGCAGGCGGCCTGGTACATCGGCTCGGCCGACCTCATGCCCCGCAACCTCGACAAGCGGGTGGAGGCGGTGGTGCCCGTCGAGGCAACCGAGCTCCAGGCCCGCCTGCAAGAGGTGCTCGACGTGAACCTGGCCGACGACCGGCTGGCGTGGGTGCTGGGCCCCGACGGGGAGTGGACGAAGGTGGCTGGCGATGACGGCGTCGACACCCACGTCGAGCTCCGGCGACGGGCTGGGGCACGGGCTAGGCGCCGCGACAGCGAGATGTCGGGCTCGATGCGAGCGGTTGAGGCGTGACGGCCGTCTCCCTGCCGGTGTCGTCCAACCTCGAGCGCGAGGTCAAGCTGGGGGTGTGGCCGGGCTTCCGCCTGCCCGAGCTCGACGACCTCGGTGACGGGCTACAGGCCGTGAAGCGACCGGCCAGCGATCTCGAGGCCACCTACTACGACACCCCCGACCTGCGCCTGGCCCGTTCCGGGGTCACCCTGCGGCGGCGGTCAGAGGAGGGGTGGACGCTCAAGCTCCCCACCGACGAGGAGGCACCCGAGGCGCTGATGGCGCGTCGCGAGCTGCGCGCCGGTTCGGGGTTGGGGGACGCCGCGTCCGCCGTCCCCGCCGAGCTGGCCCGGCTGGTGGCGGCCCGGGTGCGCACGTCCTCGCTCGGGCCCGTGGCCCGCCTGCGCACCCGGCGCCACCACGTCGACCTCCTCGACGGCCTGGGCCTGGTGGCGGCCGAGATCGTCGACGACGAGGTGTCCGTCCTGCACGGCGGGCAGGTGGCGGTCAGCTCCCGGGAGGCGGTCAGCTTCCGGGAGGTGGAGGTTGAGCTGGGCCCCCGGGCCGACCCGGAGCTGCTCGACGCCGTCGTCGCCCGCCTGCGGGCCGCCGGCGCCGGCCCTGCCGACCCCACCCCCAAGGTCGTGCGGGCGCTCGGCCCCCGGGCCCTGGAGCCGCCCGAGCTGGCCGATCCTCCAGGCGAGGGCGAGGGGACGGCCGGCGAGGTGCTGCGGGCCGGCCTGCGCTCGTCGCTGCGCCGGTTGCTCGCCCACGACCCCGGGCTGCGCCTGGGCGACGATCCCGAGGACGTGCACCAGGCCCGAGTGGCCACCCGCCGGATCCGGTCCGACCTGCGCACCTTCGCGCCCTTGCTCGACGAGGCTTGGGCCGAGGAGCTGCGGGCCGAGCTGAAGTGGCTGGCCGAGGGCCTGGGCGACGTGCGGGACTGCGACGTCCTCCTGGAGGGCTTCGAGGTCACCGTGGCCGGCCTCAGCTCCCTCGACGGCGAGGCGTCCGAGCGCCTGCTCGGGCGGCTCCGGGGCGAGCGGGACGCAGCCCGGGAGCGCCTGCTCGGAATGCTCGACGACCCGCGCTACCTCGCCCTGCTCGACCGCTTGGTCAGCGCGGTCGACGAGCACCGGAGCGATCCCGTGCCCGCCGTTCCCGCCGGTGCCCCCGCCGTCATCGCCTCCGGCGAGGGGTGGCTGCGCTCGGGCGCCGGCGAGCCCGCGGCCGAGCTGCTGCCGTCGCTGGTACGCAAGCCCTGGAAGCAGCTCCGCAGGGCAGCCGAGGCGGTCGAGCCCGATGGCCCCGACGAGGAGCTCCACCGGGTGCGCATCCGGGCCAAGCGCTGTCGCTACGCGGCCGACGTGGCGGCCGGGGCGGTGGGCAAGCCCGCCACGCGGCTGGCCCGGGCGTTGGCCGAGCTCCAGGACGTGCTGGGCGAGCACCAGGACGCGATGGTGGCCGAGGCCTGGTTGCGGTCGGTGGCGCACGAGCTCAACCCGGCCGAGGCCCTGGTGGCGGGCCAGCTCCTGGCCGGGCAGCGGACGATCGCCGAACGCACCCGGCGGTCGTGGCGGAAGGTCTGGGACCGGGCCGACCGGGGCAAGCTGCGGGCCTGGCTCGGCGGCTGATGCCCGAGGCGGAAGCGTCGGATCCATCGGCGGTGGTGCGGGCGGCCGGCGGCGTGGTGTGGCGCCTGGCCACCTCGGGCCAGGCCGAGGTTGTGGTGGTGCATCGGCCCAAGTACGACGACTGGTCCCTGCCCAAGGGCAAGTGCGAACCCGGTGAGGATGGGGGAGCCTGTGCCCTGCGGGAGGTCGAGGAGGAGACCGGGTGGCGCTGCATCCCCGGACCGGAGCTCCCCACGGTGACCTACGTCGACCGCAAGGGCCGGCCCAAGGAGGTCCGATACTGGGTGATGACCCTGGCCGAGGATCGTGACTTCGTCGCCAACGACGAGGTCGACGAGGCCCGGTGGCTCACCGTGGGGGAGGCCTGTGCCCTGCTCAGCTACGAGCGCGACTGCGAGCTCCTCGAGGCCTTCCTCGCTTCGGAACGGGCCGGGGAGTCGAGCCGGGATGACTCCAGCCGAGCTCGGTGACGCGTGGCTCAGGTGCCCGACGACGCCGGGCACCACGAGCGCCGACCGCTCCTTCGTCGCTCAGCGAGGGTGAAGGGGACGTGATTTTGAGAGTACGAGATTGGTGCCGAGCAGACCCAGCCTGCGCATGACGCCGGGGCCCGTTACGGTGCAAAGGTGTACGACGTCGTGGTGGTGGGCGGGGGGCCCGCGGGTCTGAGCGCGGCCGGCTGGCTGGGACGCTACAGGCGCCGGGTCGTCGTGGTTGATGGTGGCGAGCAGCGCAACCGGTGGGCCGACAAGAGCCATGGCTACCTCACTCACGACGACGCCGACCCGAAGGAGCTGCTGGGGGCGGCCCAGGGGCAGGTCGACGCCTATCGCACGGTCGAGTTCCGGAAAGACTCGGCCACCACCGCCCGGCGGGAGGACGACGGCACGTTCGTCATCGAGACCAACTCCGGCTCTCTACGTGCCAAGCGGGTGTTGCTGGCCACGGGGGTGGTCGACGAGTTCCCCGAGGTCGAGGGGTTCTTCGAGCACTACGGTGCCTCTGTTTTCCACTGTCCCACCTGCGACGGCTATGAGGCCGAGGGCTGCGAGGTGGTGGCGTTCGGGTGGAGCAGCGAGGTGACCGGGTTTGCGCTCGGCCTGCTCGAGTGGGCGGCGCGGGTCACGGTGGTCACCGATGGGAGCCGCTTCGAAGGCGACCAGGTCTGCCGCGACGCGCTCGATCGGCACTGCGTCGAGGTCCTGGAGGACGAGGCGGTGGCGCTCACGGGCACTCGGGGCAACCTGCGGGAGGTGCGGCTGCGGGGCGGCGGGGTGCTGGCGTGCCAGCTGGTGTTCTTCTCCATAGCGCACCATCCCCGCAACGAGCTGGCCGTGCAGCTTGGGTGCCGCCTGACCGGCGAGGGATGCATCGAGGTGGACCACGAGGGCCTGACCAGCGTCGCCGGCGTGTACAGCGCGGGTGACGTGACCCCCGGGATGCAGCTGGTCCAGGTAGCGGCGGCCAAGGGGACCGTGGCGGGGGTCACGTGCGCGCTGTCGCTCCGGGGCGAGAGACCCGCCCCCGGCGCCCCGCCCCCCGGGGTCGATGTCGAGGCGGAGCTTTCCTAGGAGCAAGGGGCTCGCCAGCGCTACCTTTCCGACGCTCGAGCGAAGCCCTCCTCCACCAGGTGGTGCGCGGGCCGGGCAGCGCTCG
>JADDRA010000049.1:0-17498 GCA_016781105.1 Actinomycetota bacterium
CGTCGAGGAGCTCGCCGGCCCGGGCGGCTCCGGCGCCCTGGGCGCCGGCGAGCGTGGCGACGGGCAGGGGCACCGCTCCGCGGGCGTCGGCACGCTCGACGAGGAGCCCGAGGAGACCGAGGGCCTCGAGGCGGTCCTGGCGGCTCACCCCCGTGCCGAGCAGGCGGGCAGAGGCGACGCCGATCAGGTCGTCGTCCTGGTCGTCCTGCTCGTCGAGGTCGTCGTGCTCGTCCTGCTCATCCTGCTCGTCCTGCTCGTCGAGGTCGCCGTGCCCGAGCTGGTCGCGGTCGTGGTCGAGGTGGTCGTGGTCGCGGCGCTCACCGCCGCCCCAGCCGGCGGCGGGCCCGGTCGGGCTCCCCGTGCTCGTGACGCCTCCCCTCCTTCCTCGCCCCTCCGCCCGGCTCCAGTCTGCCATCCACGCTGGTACCGCCTGGACGGCTCAGGGCCACACTCCCCGGTCGGTGAGGACGGCCTTGAGGACGCTGGGCCGGTCGGTCATGAGCCCGTCGACGCCGAGGTCGAGCAGGCGCCGCATCTCGGCGGGATCGTCGACGGTCCACACGTGGACCTGCAGACCACGCTCGTGGGCCTCCGCCACCAGGCGGGCGTCGGTGACGCGGATCCCGCGGGAGACGACCGGGACCTGCACGCAGGCGGCCCGTAGCCGCCCGGTCGGCAGCCCCCGGGAGGCCGCCATCAGCCGGGCGACGCCGACCGGCCCGAGGGAGGTGCACAGCTGCTCGCCCACCGCCCGCACCAGCCGGCACAGCCGCCGGTCGGAGAACGAGCCCACCCCCACCCGGGAGGTGGCGCCGGGCCGACCCAGCAGGTCGGCCAGGGGGGCGACGGCGGCGTCGTGCTTGGGATCGACGTTGACCCTTACCTCCGGCCAGGCGTCGAGCACCTCCTCCAAGCGGGGGACGGGGTGTTCCCCCGCCACCCGGGCACGCCGGACCACCGACCAGGGCAGGTCCTCGATGCGGCCGTGGTGGTCGGTCATACGGTCGAGGTCTTCGTCGTGGAAGGTCACGAGCACGCCGTCGGCGGTGGCGTGGAGGTCGGTCTCGAGGTAGTCGAAGCCGAGGGAGACCGCGTGCTCGAAGGCCGCCATGGTGTTCTCGGGGTGCTCGGCCCCTCCACCCTGGTGGGCGAAGGCGAGCGGCCCCGGGCGGTCCAGGAACGGCCAGGGCGACGGTGGCATGGCGGCGTCACGCTACCGCTGCGTCTCGGAGCGACATCGCTACCGTGGCGCCGGTGGACCCGACCGCCCGCTTCGTCGATCTGATGCAGGGACCAGAGGCGGCGATGCCGCTCGACGAGCTGGCGTTGCTGGTGGCGGCCCACGCCCGTCCCGACCTCGACGTGGCCGCCGCCCGGGAGCGGCTCGACGAGCTGGCCGCGGGTGTCGTCGAGCCGACGGCGGAGGCGCTGTGCCGCCACCTCTTCATAGCCGAGGGCTACGTCGGCGACCACCAGGACTACTACGACCCTCGCAACTCCTACCTCGACCAGGTGCTCGAGCGCCGGGTCGGGATCCCCATCTCGCTGGCCGTGCTCCTGCTCGAGGTGGGGCGCCGGGTCGGGGTCGGCCTGGCCGGGGTCTCGATGCCCGGCCACTTCCTGGTTCGCGTGGGGTACGCGAGCGACGGCTCCGGGTCCTTCATCGACGCCTTCGACCGCGGCGCGATCCTCGACGAGGCCGCCTGCGCGGCGCGCTTCCGTGCCCTGCACGGACCGGCGGCCCGCTTCGACCCGGCCTTCCTGGCCCCGGTGGGCACGGCCGCGATCGTCGCCCGCATGCTGGCCAACCTCGACGCCATCGCCACCGCCCGGGCCGATCGGCCCATGCTCGGCTGGGTCGTGCGGCTCCGGGCGGCCCTGCCCGGCGCGCCCCCAGAGCTGTCGCGCCGCCTGGCGGAGGTGCTGGCCGCCTCGTGCCGGTTCGCCGACGCCGCCGACGTGCTGGAGCGCCTGGCCGCGAGCGGCCGGGGCACCGAGGCCGATCACGATGCCCGCACCGCGCACCGGCTGCGGGCCCGCCTCAACTGATCGCGGCCGTGCCCCCCGTCCTGCTGCGGACCTTCAGCGCGCTGGGCATCGCCAACTACCGGCGCTACGCCCTGGGCCAGGCCGTCTCCCTCAGCGGGACCTGGATGCAGCGTGTGGCCCAGGCCTGGCTCGTGCTCGAGCTGGGCGGGTCGGGCACCGACGTGGGGCTGGTCACCGCGCTGCAGTTCCTGCCCCTGCTGGTGCTGGGCGCCTGGGGCGGCGTGGTGGTCGACCGGGTCGACAAGCGTCGCCTCCTGGTGGCCACCCAGTCGGCCTCGGGCGCCCTCGCCCTGGTGCTCGGGATCCTCACCGCCACGGGGGTCGTCCGGCTGTGGATGGTGATGCTGCTGGCCGCCGGGCTGGGCTTCGCCCACCTGCTCGACGTTCCCGCCCGCCAGAGCTTCGTCTTCGAGATGGTCGGCCCCGACCACCTCACCAACGCGGTCACCCTCAACAGCGTGACGGTCAACGCGGCCCGCATGCTCGGTCCCGCGCTGGCCGGCGTCCTCATCGCCACCACCGGCCTGGCCGTGTGCTTCGTGCTCAACGCCGCCTCCTACCTGGTGGTGGTGGCCGCGTTCGCCCGGATGCGCAGCGCCGACCTCCACCGGTCGGTCGCCGTGGTCCGGGGCCCCGGTCAGCTCCGGGAGGGGCTGGCCTACGTGTGGCGCGAGCAGGCCCTGCGTGCCCCCCTGCTCACCATGGCCGTGGTCGGCGCCCTGGCCTACGAGTTCCAGGTCATCCTGCCCCTGCTGGCCCGCTTCGTCTTCGACGGTGGGGCCGGCACCTACGGGGCCATGACCGCCTGCATGGGCCTGGGCGCGGTGGTGGCCGGCCTGGTGATCGCCGGGCGCAACCGCAGCGGACCGAGATCCCTGGTGCACGCCGCCTACGTCTTCGGGGTCCTCATCCTGGCCACGGCCCTGGCTCCCACCCTGGCCCTGGCCATGGTCGCCCTCGTCGGTGTGGGCGGGGCCAGCATCGCCTTCTTGGCCCTGGGCAACGCCAGCCTGCAGGTGGCAGCCGCCCCCGAGATGCGGGGCCGGGTGATGGCCCTGTGGTCGATCGCCTTCCTCGGCACCACCCCGATCGGCGGCCCCCTCGTGGGCTGGGTGGGCGAGCACCTCGGTCCCCGGGTCGGCCTGGCCCTCGGGGGCGTGGCCACCGTCGCGGCCGCGGCCGTCCTCTCCCGCCTCGACCTGACCGCCGGTGCGGGGGACCTCCAGCCCGCGCCGGCCGCTCGGTGAGCGCCCCCGTCACCGCCTTCGTGCTGGGCGGGGCCGGCAACATGGGCGCCATCCACCTCGGCATGCTGCGGGCCCTGCTCGAGCGGGGGATCCGGCCCGACCTGGTCGTGGGCTGCTCGGCGGGTGCGCTCAACGGGGGTGCCATCGCCTCGGCGCCCACGCTCGACACCCTGGCCCGCCTCGAGGCCCTCTGGCTCGACCTGGCCCGGGCCGACGTGTGGCCCACCGGCACGCTGGCCGGGGCCGTGCGCCTGCTGCGCCCGGGCCCGGCCCTCAACGGCAACGAAGGGCTGCGCCGGGTGGTCGAGCGCTTCCTGCCCGGCGCCACCTTCGCCGACCTGGCCGTGCCCTTCGCCTGCGTGGCCACGTCGCTCGACACGGGAAGGGAGCGTTGGTTCTGCGAGGGGCCCCTGACCGAGGCGGTCCTGGCCTCGGCCGCGCTGCCCGTGCTGCTCCCCCCCGTCGAGATCGACGGCGAGGCCTTCGTCGACGGGGCGACGGTCAACGTGGTCCCCCTGGGCAAGGCCATGGAGATGGGGGCCACCCGGCTGTTCATCCTCCAGCTCAAGGACCTCGACGTGACCCCCCGCCGGCCCCGCCGACCGCTCGACGTCCTCGTCCGTTCCTTCGCCATCTCCCGGAACTTCCGCTTCGTCCACGAGTTGGCCGGGCTCCCGGCCGGGATCGAGGCCCATGTCCTGCCGTCACCGGCCTGGCCCCGCCTGCGCTACGACGGCTTCAGCCGCACCTCGGAGATCGTCGACCGCTCCCACGCCGCCGCTGCCGCCTACCTGCGCGCCCACGAGCTGGGCAGCGACGCCGTAGGGTGAGGTCGTGACCGACTCGCCGGTCAACCTCAGCGCCTCGGGGCCACCCGAGACGATCCTGGCGCCCGAGCCCGACGAGGCCCTCACCGCCCTCGACCAGGCCCTGGGCGCCGACCCGAGCGGGCGCCGGGAGGCAGTGGCCGCGGTCGTGGCCCGCTTCCCCCGCTTCCTCGACGGGTGGGCCCGGCTGGGCGGGTTGGGGCGCGACGAGGTGGAGGCCTACGCCTGCTTCCGGGTGGGCTACCACCGGGGCCTCGACCGCCTGCGCCAGTCGGGCTGGCGGGGTTCGGGCTACGTGCGCTGGCGCCACCCCACCAACCGCGGCTTCCTGCGCTCGGTCCAGGGCCTGGCCCGCCAGGCGAGCGCCATCGGCGAGCTGGACGAGGCCGAGCGCTGCCGCCAGTTCCTCGCCCAGCTCGACCCCGGCCTCGGCAGCGACGAGCCTCCGGGCTGAGCGGCGTGGCCCCGCCGGCGCGGGTCGCGGTGGTCGCCCTGATCCTGGCCGTCCTCGCTCCCGCATGCAGCGGTGACGGCTCGGGATCCGATGGGGCCGCCGCCTCGTCGTCGACCACCTCCACCGCCAGGGCGAGCCCGACCTCAACCTTCGCCCTCACCACCAGCACCTCCACCAGCACCTCCACCAGCACAGAGGAGCCCTCTTCGGCCGCCCCGGCGGTCGCCTCCGAGCTGGTCCTCGGCCCCGAGGGCCTGGGCGCGGTGGCCTTCGGGGACCCTGCCGGGGAGGTGGTGGCCGAGCTGGCGCGCCTCCTGGGGCCACCGGTCGACGACGCGCCGCTCGCGTCGTGCCCGACGGGTGAGGTCGACCGGCTGGTGCAGTTCGGTGGGTTGACCGTGCTGCTCGGCGGGCCCGACGGCGCGCCCCGCTTCGTGGGGTGGGACCTCGAACCGGGCTCGGGTCCCGCGGCGTCGCTCGTCACCGCCGAAGGCGTCGGGATCGGGGCCACCCTGGCCGAGCTTCGGGCGGCCTACGGCTCCCGGCTCGTCCTCACCGAGGGCCCGTTCGCCCCCGGCTTCGAGGTGGGCGCACGGGCGCCCGGGCGCCTCAGCGGGACCCTGACCGGGACCGGTGCCGCCGACACGGTGGCCACCCTGTCGGCAGGTGGGGCCACGTGCGGCGGGTGAGGGTGCCGACCAGCGCAGGGCCCGCTGGTTCGGTGCCGGCGAGGCGATTTCCCCAGGGAGGCGTTAGGGTGGCCGGGCCGAGCGGTCAACGGGACCTGCTCGGCGAGCGACCAGAAGAGAGAGAGATGGCGATGGCAACAGGGACCGTGAAGTTCTTCAACGCAGAGAAGGGCTACGGCTTCATCTCGAGGGAGCAGGGCGACGACGTGTTCGTCCACTACTCCAACATCCAGGGCTCCGGCTACCGGTCCCTCGAGGAGGGCCAGCACGTCGAGTTCGACGTGGCCCCCGGACGCAAGGGCGAGGAAGCCCAGAACGTCCGAGCCATCTGAGCTCGGACGAACCGCCAGGGCCGCCGGCACCTGGCCGGCGGCTCTTTCGCGCGGCGGCACGCTCCCTGGGCCCCGGGGGCGGGACCGGGAGCCGCTCACTGGGCAACAGGCAGGGCAACAGGAAGGAGACGAGATGGGCGCGCAACGGACCAGCTTCGCCAAGCTCCAGCGTGATCGGGCCAAGAAAGCCAAGGCCGCGGCCAAGCGTGAGGAGCGCCAGGAGCGGGCCAGCACCCCTGGTGAGGACCGGGACGCTCCGGATCTCGGCGGCGGGACCGAGGAGCTGTCGGCGCCCGAACTGCTCTCGCTGATCGAGCAGATCCACCGCCAGCTCGACGCCGAGCAGATCACCTTCGAGGAGTTCGAGGAGCGCAAGATCGAGCTGCTCGCCCGCCTGCCCGTCGACTGACCGCCGCGTGCTGGAGGGGTAGCCCTTCCTGGGGGACGGGTAGGCGCGAGGTGACGCCGACAAGAGGAGCCCCCCGTGGACACCATCGACACGACCATCGAGGTGGACGTCCCCGTCCGCACCGCTTACGACCAGTGGACGCAGTTCGAGTCCTTCCCCGAGTTCATGGAGGGGGTCGAAGAGGTCCACCAGATCACCGCCGCCCGCACCCTGTGGCGGACCGCCATCGGGGGGATGAAGCGGGAGTTCCACGCCGAGATCACCGAGCAGGTGCCCGACCGGCTCATCGCCTGGCGGGCGGTGGACGGGCCCGATCAGGGCGGGGTGGTGACCTTCGAGCCGACCGAGAGCGGCGGCACCCGCATCACCCTGGAGATGGACTACGAGCCCGAGGGACTGGCCGAGAAGGCCGGGGACAAGCTCGGCATCATCTCCCGCCGGGTCAAGGGCGACCTCGAGAGCTTCAAGACCTTCATCGAGGGACGCCAGGTGGAGACCGGAGCCTGGCGGGGGGAGGTCTGAGCCTCCCGCCCCTGCCCTCGGCCTACCCCAGGCGGGGGGCCAGCTCCCGGCGGTAGAACTCGAAGAAGCCGGCCTGGTCCTCGCCCACCTGGTTGACGTACACCTCGTCGAAGCCGGCGTCGAGGTACTTCTGGATCATCTCCAGGTGGCGCTCGGGGTCGGGACCGCACACGATCGAGGCGGCCACCTGGTCCTCGCCCACCAGGCCCGACACCTGCTCGAAGTGGGCGGGCATGGGCAGCTCCTGGGAGAGCTCGCCGGGCACGGCGGTGTGGGCCCACAGCTCGGTGGCCGTGCGCCGGGCCGAGGCCTCGTCGGCCGCCCAGCACACCTTCATGCCGGCCTGGGCGGGGCCCCGGCCCCCCTCGGACCGGTACTGGGCCACCATCTCCCCGTCGGGCGAGGTGCTGATGAAGCCGTCCCCGATGCGGGCGGCCACGCTCAGCGCCTTGGGCCCGAAGGCCGACACGTAGACGGGCACGGGCGCCTCGGGCCGCGAGTAGATCCGGGCGTTCTCCACCCGGTAGTGCCGCCCCCGGTGGGTGAGCGAGCCCCCTTCCCACAAGGCGCGCATGACCTCGACGGCCTCCTCCAGCATCTCCAAGCGGATGTCGGTCGGGGGCCAGGGGTCACCCAGGATGTGCTCGTTGAGGTTCTCGCCCGTCCCCACACCGAGGTGGAAGCGGCCGCCGAGCATCATCGCCGAGGTGGCCGCGGCATGGGCCACCACCGCCGGGTGGATGCGCACCGTGGGACAGGTCACCGCGGTGGTGACCCGGAGCCGGGTGGTGGCGGCGATGGCGCCGATGACCGACCAGACGAAGCTGGACTGGCCCTGGCGGTCGGTCCAGGGGTGGTAGTGATCGGAGATCCAGACCGAGGCGAAGCCCGCCTCCTCGGCCTGGCGGGCCTGGTCGACGAGGGCCGAGGGCGTGTGCTCCTCGCTGGAGAGGAAGTAGCCGATCTCGCTCATCGCCCGGCTCTACCCGTACCCGGCACGGGCAAGCCCGGGCCGGCGCGTGCCCACCGGGCTTAGGTGCCCGGGGGAAAGGGGCGCGGCTCGGGAGGAGGCGCGTCAGGTTGTGTTGGGCAGAGGCGCTCGATTGCCTCCACGATCGGCCAAGCCCGTCGCCCCGGTCGCCGCCACGGTCCCCCTTCGTGATGGAACCGTTATGCGGCTGGACGGGCTGGGTAGACGACCGCGTGCCGGGCTGGCCCTTTCCCGACGCCGGCGAAGCAATCGCCGTCGGCCGGCACCGACCCGTCGACGCGAAAACTGGACATCGGAGGAACCATGCCTGACGAAGCGAGCTCTGTGCCTAGGGAGCCGGCGCCGCCTGTCGTAGCCCCCTCCGGGTCGACCGGAGCGGGCACTGGACCCACCCAAGCCGCGGGCCCGGCCGCCACGGCACCGGCGGCGCCCACACCAGCACCGGCCCAGTCGAGCCTCGCGACGCCTTCGGTACCTCGGGGCTTGACCTATGCCGTCGACATCGTGTTCTGCATCGACGTGACAGGCAGCATGACACCGATCATCGACCAGGTGAAGGGCAACGCACTTCGCTTCTACGACGACGTGCAGGCCAACCTCACGGAGAAGGGCAAGAACGTCGACTCGCTTCGCGTGCGGGTGCTGGCCTTTCGCGACTTCAGCGCCGACGGGGAGGCCGCCCTGCAGGAGTCGGCGTTCTTCACGCTCCCGGAGGCACAAGCCGACTTCTCCGACTTCGTCCACGGGCTCCTCGCCCAGGGTGGCGGCGATGCACCCGAGTCAGGCCTCGAGGCGGTGGCCCTTGCCATCAACTCCCCTTGGGCGACGAGTGGTGATCGCCGCCGCCAGGTGATCGTCGTCTGGACGGACCAGCCGGCGCAGCCGCTTGACCCCTCGACGCTCCCGCCGGCGCTCGCCGGTCGGGTGCCGGCGGATTTCAGTGCCCTCACCGACCTGTGGGAGAACGAGCAGGGGCCAATGGGCGCCAGCTCGAAGCGGTTGATCCTCTTCGCCCCGGACGGCCCGGGCTGGACCGATATCTCCGGCGTCTGGGAGAACGTCATCCACCACCCGTCCCGGGCTGGCGGCGGTCTGTCTGACGTCGACTACGGGACCATCGTGGACTCGATCGGCAACTCGGTGTGAGCCAACCCGAGCGTGCTGCGGCACCGTCTCGGTTCCCGGCGCTCACCGGCCCCACCGTCTCCTTCGGGTTCAACCTGGAACGAGTCCCGGGACAAGGCGAGGACGCCGACCCGATCCTGCGCGACGGGCGCGATCTCGGCCTCATCGGTGTCTTCGACGGGATGGGCGGCGCAGGAGGCACCGTGTACGACACCCCGGACGGGCGCCGAAGCGGGGCCTACCTGGCGTCTCGTTTGGCACGCGACGTCGTCGAGCGGCGGATGCTCGACCTGCTGGAGCCGGAGTGGAACCTCAACGGGCGGGCCGCGGCCGAGGATCTCCAACGCTCGGTGCAAAAGGCACTCGTCGAGTGCCTGCAAGAGCTCTCGCCGGCACCAAGCGCGTTGCGCTCCAAGCTCTTGCGGGCGCTGCCCACCACGATGGCGCTCGTCGCCCTCCAGCGGGAAGAGCCGGCAGGTCCGACCTGGGCGGGCCACGTGTTCTGGGCGGGCGATTCTCGGGCCTACGTGTTCGAGCCCGACGGTGCCCACCAGCTGACCACCGACGACATCCGCGACGGCAGCGACGCCATGGCCAACCTGCGCCAAGACTCGATCGTCGGCAACGCCATGTGCGCCGACGCCGACTTCCACGTCAACTACCGCAAGGTCAAGCTGCGGTCGCCCTTCATCCTCGTGGCGGCAACGGACGGCTGTTTCGGCTACGTCCGCACGCCGATGCACTTCGAGCACATGTTCCTGCGAACGCTCCAAGGCGCTGGCGACGCCGAGTCCTGGTCGTCGGCGTTGCAGGCGGAGATCGAGGCCATGACCGGAGACGACGCGGCCATGTCGGCCCTGGCGGTCGGCGCCAGCTTCGAAGGGTTCAAGTCGCTGTTCGAGGACCGGACCGACAAGCTGGGGAAGCGCTTCACGGCGCCTCTCGACCAGCTCGATCAGGAGATCGCGCGGGCCGAGCAAGAACTCGAGGCGCTCCGTGGCCGCCGAGAGGTCCAGGCCACCAAGCTCTGGAGGGAGTACCAGGCGCGCTACGAGCGCTACCTGCACGACCACCAGGCGCCCACGGGGGAAGAGCACGAGGACGACGAGGACGACGACGAGACGACCGAGGTGGATCGGGGCCACGCGCCGTGAAGGCCGGAGAAGTCATCAACGGCTACACCATCCTCGAGGACTTCAAGGTCGTCGGCGCCGGGCTCAGCAAGTGGACCTTCGCCCAGCGAGGCGGCAGGGAGTTCTTCATCAAGGAGTTCCTCAGCCCGACGTACCCGGACGAGCACGCACCGGGGAGCGAGAAGACGAAGGCCAAGAAGCGGGCCCGATGCGCCAGGTTCGAGGCGCACCACCGGGGCATCCAGAAGGCACTCGCGCCGATCTCGACCTACGGGGGCAACCTCATCGTCACCCTCGACTTCTTCCGTTGGGGCGCCAAGTACTACAAGGTGACAGAGAAGGTTGATGCCGAGGGCCTCGGGCCCAAGGACATCGCGGCCATGGATGTCCGGGCCCAGCTCGTGCTCCTCAAGACCGTGGCCCACAGCCTGAAGATCCTCCACGACCTTCGGATCGTCCACAGCGACTTGAAGTCGAGCAACCTCCTCGTCAAGCGCACCGAGCTCGGCTACACGACGAAGCTCGTCGACTTCGACAGCTCCTACGTCGCCGGCAGCCCGCCGCCGCCAGAGGACATCGTCGGCACGATCAACTACTACTCCCCGGAGCTCCTGGGCTACATCCAAGAGGAAGGAGTGGCGCCCGCCGATCTCGGCCTGGCGTCGGACATCTTCTCCTTGGGTCTCATCTACTGCGAGTACCTGACCGGGGCGATGCCGCCCTTCGAGGCCCGGTTCCACGAGCCCGCCGTGGCGGTCCGAAGCGGGGAGTCCCTCAGGGTCCCCAGAGCGGGTCTCGACCCGGCGGTGGCCGACCTGGTCGACCGTATGCTGCTCGCTGACCCGAGGCGGAGGCCGACCATCGGGGAGGTCCACGCCACCCTGATGGCCGTGCGTCCATCGGGGCCCACCCCTGGTGAAGGACCGACGTCAGCCGGGCTGGGCCCGCCCAGCATCCTACGGGGCAAGGGCGTCAAGACGGCGCTCAAGAGAAGCGCAGCCGCAGCCCGCCCGGCCGGCTCTGCACTCCTCGGGAAGCTGGCGCAGCGGCGGGCGGGGCGGCCGTGAGCACGGTCTGGCGGTGCCGGGTCTGCGAAGGCGTCAATCAGGGCGCAAGGACGTGCAGCATCTGCGGCGCCGTCATCCCCCCTGGAGAGGCTGTGCCCCCTGCGGCGCCGATGCCCGACGTCGGGGCTGGGCCCTCGTCGAGGAGGACGATTTCGCCCGACCGGCCCCTGCGGCGGCGGATCCTTGATCGACCTCGTCCCCCGGAGCTCGACCTTTCCGAGCCCTTTCCCGGTGGCTACTTCGGCAGTGGCGGGTTTGGAATGTGGGGTCCCATCCCGTACGGGTCCTGGCGTACTCGGCGGGGCACGCGGGTCAGGGTGGGCGGATGCTGCCTGCCCATCCCGATCGGTCTGCTGGCGCTCGGCGCCGCCGGCCTCGCCGCGGGTCGAGTCGTGAGGCGCGGGGCCCGGCGAGGCAGTGGGATATGGTTCCTCGGCCGAGGCGCCTGAGCGAACCCCGACGCCTGGGCATCAAATCAGTGGGGCTTCGCAGTCGTGCGCTTCCCCTTACTTACAGGGTGACGCCGAATCCGGCGGCCATGCGGGCCGCCTCGGCCGGGCTGAGCCGGCTGCACCAGCCCCCGGGCGGGTGGGGCTCGGGCAGGGCGGTGATGTCGGCCACCGCCTCGGCGGGCGCCGGGGACCACTCCAGGCGCTTGAGGATCTCGCTGGCGCCGGGGTCGCCCTCGGGGTGGCGCAGCAGGAACCCGGCCCAGCGGTAGTAGCGGTACGACGACGACTCGCCGCTCACCGCTCCGCCCAGCGTCGAGCCTGGGTTGACATGGTGTAGCAGCGGGGGCACTGGGGCCGGACCCACGCCTCACCCTCCCAGTCGCAGTGCTCGCAGCCCCAGACCGCCCTCCCGTTGACCAAGCCGGCGGCGGGCGGGGGCAGCGGCGGCCCCGGCGGGGTGTCCGTCGGGCACTCCTCGGGCTCGGGCACCCCGAGGAGCCGGCGCAGGTCGTCGGCCGCCTCGCCGGCGGAGCGAGCCGGGGGATCGCCTGCGCCGCTCATGACCGGCCCGGCGCCCCGACGTCGAGGCCAGCCCCGGCCAGCCCCGCCTCCACCGCCCGGCGTTGAGCCGGGTCGAAGCGGCGTTCCCCTGGGGGCGGGGACGGGAGGGCCACGCCGAGCGCGAGGGCGGCGCTCACCAGCGCCTGGTCGTAGGCGTCGAGGTCGGCCACGCACTCCCGCCCGAAGCCGGGGCAGGACGACTCGCGCCCTCCGGCCTCCACGGCGGCGTCGAGGTCGAGGCGGCTCCGCAGGTTCCGCAGCACCATCGAGACCCCTTCGACCCCCACGGGCGACCAGCGTAGGGGTCGAGGCTCACGGCGGGCACCGGGACGGGCGCGTCGCAGCTACCGTCGGCCGTCGTGTGCGGGCGCTACACCTCGGTCACGAGCGTGGCCGAGCTGGCCGCGTACTTCGGGGCCGACGACGTGGTGGCCGACGACCTGGGCCCCCGCTACAACGTCGCTCCCACCGACGAGGTCTACGCGGTCGTCCTAGCCGGCGGGGGCCGGCGACTGGGCACGCTGCGCTGGGGCCTGGTGCCCCCCTGGGCCGAGGATCCCAAGGTGGGCGCCCGCATGATCAATGCCCGGGCCGAGTCCCTGGCCGACAAGCCGGCGTTCCGGCCTGCCTTCGGCCACCGCCGCTGCCTCCTTCCCGCCGACGGGTTCTACGAGTGGCAACACCTCGACGGGGCCACCGCCAGCGGTGGCGACCGTGGCGGAGGGGGCGCGAGCCGGCCCTGGTACGTGCGGCGCCCCGACGGTGAGCCGCTGGCCCTGGCCGGGGTGTGGGAGCGGTGGCGCCCGCGGGGAAGCGACGGGCCGCCCCTCGTCACCGCGGCCGTGGTCACCACCTCGGCCAACGAGCGACTGGCCCCCCTCCACGACCGCATGCCCGTGGTCCTGGCCCCCGGGGCCTGGGACGACTGGCTCGACCCGGCCAACGATGATCTCGACGCCCTGTCGTCGCTGCTGGTCCCCGCGCCCGACCACCTCCTCGAGGCCCTGGCCGTGTCGTCCCTCGTCAACCGGGTGGCCAACGACGGCCCGGCCCTGGTCGAGCCCCTCCCCGAACCGCCAGCAGGTGAGGGGTAACCTCGAGCCGTGGGCGCGCCCCCCGGTCGTGAGGTGCGCCGGAGAACGGGGGAGGATCGGATCCTGACGGTTCCCAACCTCATCACCACGGTGCGCCTGCTGGCCATCCCCGTGTTCGTGTGGCTCCTGTTCGCCCGGGACAACCGGGCCGCGGCCGCCGTGCTGCTCGCCGTGCTCGGGGCCACCGACTGGGTCGACGGCTTCGTGGCCCGACGCTACGACCAGGTCACCGAGGTGGGGAAGATCCTCGACCCGGTGGCCGACCGGCTGCTGCTGGCCGTGGCCGTGGTCAGCATCCTGATCGACGGCTCGGTCCCGCTGTTCGTGGCCGTGGCCGCCCTGGTGCGGGAGTCCGTGGTCGCCCTGGCCGCCGTGGGCCTGGCCGCGCTGGGCGCCCGGCGCATCGACGTCACCCTCGTGGGCAAGGCCGGTACCTTCTGCCTGTTGACCTCCTTCCCGCTGTTCCTGGCCGCGGCCTCGACCTTCTCCTGGGCCGAGGGCGCCGAGGTGGCCGCCTGGGCCTTCGTGGTGCCCGGCCTGGTGCTGGGCTACGTGTCGCTGGCCGGCTACCTCCCCCTTGCCCGGAAGGCCCTGGCCGAGCGTGAGGTAGGTTCGCCCTCGTGACCGGGGCCGCGGCGCAGGCGCGACGGGGTGTGCGCCGGTGAAGGCGGTGATCATGGCCGGGGGCGAGGGCACCCGCCTGCGGCCGCTCACCTCCAACCAGCCCAAGCCCATGATGCCCCTGGTCAACCGGCCGATGATGGAGCACATCGTCACCCTGCTCCAGCGCCACGGCTTCGACGACATCGTGGTCACCGTGGCCTTCCTGGCCAACAACATCCGCTCCTACTTCGGGGACGGCTCGGAGTTCGGCGTCCGCATGGTCTACGCCACCGAGGAGACCCCCCTCGGCACCGCCGGCTCGGTCCGCAACGCCATGGACGAGCTCGACGAGCGCTTCCTCGTGATCTCCGGCGATGTGCTCACCGACATCGACGTCTCCGAGGTCATGGCGTTCCACCACGAGCGCGGGGCGCTGGCCACCATCGGGCTGACCGCGGTCGACAACCCCCTCGAGTTCGGCATCGTCATCACCGCCGAGGACGGCTCCATCGAGCGCTTCCTGGAGAAGCCCACCTGGGGCCAGGTCTTCAGCGACACCGTCAACAACGGGATCTTCGTCCTCGAGCCCGAGGTCTTCGACTACATCCCTCCGGGACGCCCGGTCGACTTCTCCGCCGAGGTGTTCCCCGCCCTGCTGGCCGAGCGCAAGCCGCTCTACGGCTACGTCTGCGACGGCTACTGGGAGGACGTCGGCACCCTCGACGCCTACATGCGGGCCCACGCCGACGCCCTCGACGGCAAGGTCGACGTCGACGTCCCCGGCTTCCGCCTCGAGGGCGGGGTGTGGCTGGGCGAGGGAGCGGTGGTCGACCCCGGGGCGGAGATCGTGGGCCCCGCCCTGGTCGGAGGGAACTCCCGGGTCCAGGCCGGCGCCCGGCTGGGGCGCCACACCGTGCTCGGCGCCAACGTGATGGTGCGGGCCGAGGCCGACCTCGAGCGGGTGGTGGTGCACGACAAGGCCTACGTGGGCGTGGGCGTGCAGGCCCGGGGCACCGTCGTGGGGCGCTCGTCGGACCTGCGGGCCGGCGTGCGCTGCGAGGACGGCGTGGTCCTCGGCGACGAGACCTTCGTGGGCGAGCAGGCCGTGCTCACCGCCGGGGTCAAGGTCTACCCCCACAAGACCGTCGAGGCCGGGGCGGTCGTCAACTCGTCGCTGGTGTGGGAGAGCCGGGGGACCCGCAGCCTCTTCGGGCGCCACGGGGTGGCCGGGCTGGCCAACGTCGACGTCACCCCCGAGCTGGCCAGCCGGGTGGCCATGGCCTACGCCACCACCCTCCGCAAGGGTGCCACCGTCACCACCTCGCGCGACTCCAGCCGGTCGGCCCGCATGCTCAAGCGGGCGGTCATGGCCGGGCTCAACGCGGCCGGGATCAACGTCGACGACCTGGAGGTGGCCCCGGTGCCCGTCACCCGGTTCCAGGTCCGCTCCCAGCGCTCCCAGGGCGGCATCAGCGTGCGCCTGGTGGCCGGCGACGCCCAGTCGGTGGTGCTGCGCTTCTTCGACGACGACGGCATCGACATCTCCACCGACCTCTCCCGCAAGATCGAGCGCCTCTACTACCGGGAGGACTTCCGGCGGGTGTTCCCCGGCGAGATCGGCGACATCGACTTCCCGCCCCGCTCTCTCGAGTTCTACACCGCCTCCCTGATGGCCTCCTTCGACGCCGCCCGGGTGCGGGCCCATGGCTTCAAGGTGGTGGCCGACTACGCCTACGGCACCACCTCCTTCGTCATGCCCAACGTGCTGGCCAAGCTGGGGACCGAGGTGCTGGCCGTCAACCCCTACGCCTCGACGCCCGGCGCCATCGCCTTCGACCGCGACACCCACGCCGCCGGGGTGGGCGCCCTGGTGCGCTCGTCGGGCTCGGAGCTGGGCGTGGTCATCGACCCCGACGGCGAGCACGTCAGCTTCATCGACGACACCGGCCACGTCCTCACCGACCTGGAGGCCACCCTGGCCATGGTCGAGCTGGTGGCCGCCACCGCCGATGACGGGTGCCGCATCGCCCTGCCGCTGACCGTCAGCGCCGAGGCCGAGCGCATCGCCCGCAGCCACGGGGCCGAGGTGGTGTGGACCAAGGTGGCCTCCTCGGCCCTGATGGAGGCAGCCCTCGACGGCGGGCTGAGCCTGGCCGCCAGCCTCGACGGGGGCTTCGTCGTCCCCGCCTTCCTCCCCGCCTTCGACGCCGTGGCCGCCTTTGCCAAGATGCTCGAGCTGCTCGCCCGCACCGGGACCCGGCTCTCCAAGGTGGTGGCCATGCTGCCGCCCACCCACGTGGTGCGCCGGGCGGTGCGCACGCCCTGGGAGCACAAGGGGGCGGTGATGCGCACCCTGGTGGAGGAGGCCGACCACCCGGTGGTGCTGCTCGACGGGGTGAAGGTCCTCCACGACGACGGCTGGGCCCTGGCCCTGCCCGACCCCGAGGAGCCCCTCACCCACGTCTGGGCCGAGGCGGCCACGGGGGCCGAGGCCGAGCGCCGGGCCGACCGCTACGCCGAGCGCATCGGGGCCATGCTCGCCTGAGCGCGCCGGGCGGGCTCGCCGACGGGTCCCGAGGTGGATGCCCGCATCCGGTAACGTCGGGCCGGTGAAGGTTCCCGGCGAGCTGCGCTACTCGACCGATCACGAGTGGGTCAGGGTCGAGGAGGGCGGGGTGCGGATGGGCATCACCGACTACGCCCAGGACGCCCTGGGCGACGTGGTGTTCGTGCAGGTCCCCTCGGTCGGCGTCGCCGTGACCGCCGGCTCGTCGGTGAGCGAGGTGGAGTCGACCAAGTCGGTCTCGGAGGTGTACGCCCCGGTCACGGGCACGGTGGTCGAGGCCAACGACGAGCTGGGTGACGCCCCGGAGCGCCTCAACCACGACCCCTACGGTGAAGGGTGGATCTGCGTGATCGACCCGGCCGATCCGAACGAGCTCGACCGGCTCCTCGATGCCGACGGCTATCGAGAGCTCATCGGCGGCTGAGCTCGCCAGGGCGGGGTCCGGCGGCGAGGAGGGCAGATGGACGAGGTGTTCTGCAACCAGTGCGGGCATGCCAACCCCGACGACGCCAACTTCTGCTCCTCGTGCGGAGCCCCCCTCGACGTCCGGGGCCAGGACCACACCATCACCCTCGCCCCCGTCGACCCCGAATCCGGGCCACCCTCGGAGGAGGTCAGCGTGGCCGTCGACGAGCTGCCCGAGGGATCGGGGATGCTCGTGGTCAAGCGGGGGCCGGGCGCGGGGTCGAGGTTCGTGCTCGACAAGGCGGTGGTCTCGGCCGGGCGCCATCCGCGCAGCGACATCTTCCTCGACGACGTGACCGTCTCCCGCCGCCACGCCGAGCTGGTGGCGCGCCCCGGTGGCTACCTCCTGCGTGACGCCGGCTCGCTCAACGGAACCTACCTGAACCGGGAGCGGATCGAGGAGGCGCCGGTGAGCAACGGCGACGAGATCCAGATCGGCCGCTTCAAGCTGGTGTTCCTGGACACCTCGACCCCGACCGAGGCGGAGTGAGCTCCCCCGTGCCCGAGACCGAGTCGCTGTCCATCGGGGAGATGCTCGACCAGCTCAAGGTGGAGTTCCCCGACGTCACCATCTCCAAGATCCGCTTCCTCGAGAGCCAGGGCCTGCTCGACCCCGAGCGCACGGCGTCGGGGTACCGCAAGTTCTACCCGGCCGACGTGGAGCGCCTGCGCTGGATCCTGCGCCAGCAGCGGGAGAACTTCCTGCCCCTCAAGGTCATCAAGGGCCGCCTCGAGGCCGAGGGCAACGTCCTGGCCGGCACGGCCGGGGGCGACCAGCACCAGGCCTCCCCCGAGCCCGGGGCGTCGGGCGAGGATCCCGCGGCCTCCCCGCCCGACGACCGGGGCGGCGAGCCCGAACCGGAAGCGGCCGAGGTCCCCGCGCCGGCCGGGCCGGCCGAGACCACCCCGGCC
>JADDRA010000049.1:17648-29243 GCA_016781105.1 Actinomycetota bacterium
CGGCCCAGCCCACCCCGGCCCAGCCCGAGGGGCCACGCACCTTCACCAGGGATGAGCTCGCCCGGGCCAGCGGACTGAGCCCGAGCGAGCTCTCCCAGCTCGAGCGCCACGGGCTGGTGGCCGGGTCCTCGATCGGCAGCCAGCTCTACTACGACAGCGAGGCGCTGGAGGTGGCCCGCCTGGCCGCCGCCTTCGCCCGCCACGGGGTCGAGCCCCGGCACCTGCGCATGTACAAGAACTCCGCCGAGCGGGAGGCGGGCTTCTACGAGCAGATCGTCCTGCCCCTCCTCAAGCAGCGCAACCCGGCCGCCCGCCAGCAGGCCCTCGACACCCTCGACGCCCTGAGCGGGCTGGGTGACGAGCTGCGCAGCGCCCTCCGGCGCCAGGCCCTGGGCGAGGTGGGCCAGGAGCGCCCGCCACCCCGCCGGAGCTGACCCCCGGTGAGCACCGAGGTGCCCGTGTTGGGCCCGGGGCCAGGCGGTAAGGTGCCTGCCGTGGTCCAGATGGAGCTCCTGGGGGTGCGCCTGGAGCTGCCGGCGAACACCCCGGTGGTCCTGCTCCGGGAGCACGGCGGCAATCGGCGGGTGCTGCCCATCTACATCGGCCAGGAGGAGGCCAAGGCCATCGCCCTGGCCCTCGACGGGGTCACCACCCCCCGGCCCATGACCCACGACCTCATGCGCGACCTGCTCGGGGCCACCGGGGCGTCGGTGCAGCGCATCGTGTTGACCGAGCTGCGGGAGAGCACCTTCTTCGCCGAGGTCGAGCTGGCCCTGGCCGGTCGGGTGCACCGGGTCTCGAGTCGGCCCTCGGACGCCATCGCCCTGGCCGTGCGGGTCGAGGCGGCCATCTTCGCCACCGACGAGGTCCTCGACGACGGGGCCACCAGCGGCGAGGGGGGGCCACCCGAGGAGCAGGACCAGATCGTGGACGAGTTCCGCCAGTTCATCGAGCACGTCAACCCCGAGGACTTCAGCGGCTGACGGTGACGCCCCCGCGGCCACGACGGCGGCGCGGTCCTTGACCGGGCCCCGGGCCAGGGTAGGATGACAGGTCCGTAATTCCGGTGGTGCAGTTGCCTGCGCCGGAGGAGAGGTGCGCCGATGGCGGAGCAGGGCTACCGAGGTCCCCAGGTCTGTTCGATCGTGGGGATCACCTACCGCCAGCTCGACTACTGGGCCCGCACCGACCTGTTGCGCCCCTCCATCGCCGACGCCAGCGGCAGCGGGTCCCAGCGTCGCTACTCCTACCGCGACCTCCTCGAGCTGCGGGTCATCAAGAACCTGCTCGACGCCGGCGTCTCGCTGCGCTCGGCCCGCAAGGCCATCGAGTACCTCCGCAGCCAGGTCGGCACCGACATCGCCAGCGCCAACCTCGTCCTCGACGGCGCCAGCTCGGTCCTGGTCCGCACCGGCGAGGAGATCGTCGATCTGCTGCGCCAGGGCCAGGGCGTGCTCAACATCGTGCCCCTGGCCGGGGTCAAGGGCGAGGTCGACGCCGCCATCCTCGAGCTGCGGCCGGCCGAGACCGCGAGGCCCGAGGCCGAGGTCGACGGCGGGGCCGAGGAGGGTCCGGCCGCCGCCGCCCGGTAGCCGCCCGGTAGCCGCCCCCCGGCCGACCTCGTAGTCCGTTCCGTCCGACGGGCTGGGGCTACCCTCGCGCCGGTGACGGACCTGGCCACGTCGCCGCTCGACGGGTCGCACCGGGCGCTCGGGGCCAAGATGGTCCCCTTCGCCGGCTGGAGCATGCCGCTGGCCTACCCGGCGGGCACGCTGGCCGAGCACCGCGCCTGCCGCACCCGGGCGGTGGTCTTTGACGTGAGCCACCTGGGCAGCGTGCGGGTCGTCGGCCCGGGCGCCGCCGGTGTGGTCCAGTCGTGCCTGACCAACGACCTGGCCCGGGTGCGCCCGGGCCGGGCCCAGTACTCCCTGCTGCTCGACCCCGTCGACGCCTCGGTGCTCGACGACGTGATCTTGTGGTGGGTCGCCCCCGAGCGCCTCGACGTGATGCCCAACGCCTCCAACATCGAGCGGGTGCGCGCCGCCCTGGGGGGCGACGACGTCACCTCGACCCGGGCGGTGCTGGCCGTGCAGGGGCCACGGGCCCGGGCCACCCTGGCCGGCCTCTGGCCCGAGGCGGCCGGGGTGGCCCGCTTCGAGGTGGCCGAGCTGGACTGGCAGGGCGTGGCGTGCGTGGTGGCCGGCACCGGCTACACCGGGGAGGACGGGGTGGAGATCGCCGTGCCGCGCCCCGCCGCCGCCTCCCTGTGGGAGGCCCTCCTGGGGGCCGGCGTGGTGCCGGCCGGGCTCGGCGCCCGGGACACGCTGCGCCTGGAGGCCGGCCTCCCCTTGCACGGCCACGAGCTGGGGCCCGGCATCACTCCGCTCCAGGCCGGGCTGGCCTGGGCGGTGGGATGGGACAAGGCGTCGTTCCCCGGCCGCGACGCCCTGATGGCCGAGCGGGCCGCGGGGCCCCGGCGCCGGCTGCGCGGCATCCAGGTGGAGGGCCGGCGAGCGCCCCGGGCCGGCCACGAGGTCCGCCACGAGGGGGTGGTGGTGGGGCGGGTCACCAGCGGCAACCACTCGCCCAGCCTGGGCCGGGGCATCGCCCTTGCCCTCGTGGCCGCCGAGCTGGTCGTGGGCGACGAGGTGAAGGTGGTCCTGGCCTCGGGCGCCGTCGCCGGCCGGGTGGTCGAACTGCCCTTCGTGCGCGGGGCGCGCTGAGATGGCCGGCTACGTCCCCCACACCGACGCCGAGGTCGAGTCCATGCTCGGCTTCCTCGGGCTCTCCTCGGTCGACGAGCTGTTCTCGGTCGTGCCCGCCGCCCTGCGCCTGGCCGGGCGTCCTGACCCCAGCGGCCGGCGGCGCTTTCTCGATCTCCCCGACGGCTCCGCTGAGCCCGACGTGCTGGCCGAGATGGAGCGCCTAGCCGGGGCCAACCTCGCCTGCGCCGGCCCCGGCGTGGGCGCCGGCCACGGGTTGGTGTGCTTCGCCGGGGGTGGTGCCTACGACCACGAGGTGCCCGAGGCGGTGCGGGCCCTGGCCTCGCGCTCGGAGTACGTCACCGCCTACACGCCTTACCAGCCCGAGGTGGCCCAGGGCGTGCTCCAGGCCCTGTTCGAGTACCAGACCATGGTTGCCCGCCTGGCCGGGCTGGCCGTGGCCAACGCCTCGCTCTACGACGGGGCCAGCGCCTGCGTGGAGGCCGCCAACCTGGCCACCGCGGTCACCGGCCGACCCGGGGTGTGGCTGAGCCTCGGCGTCCACCCCCACTGGCGGGCCACCATGGCCACCCTGGCGGCGGGCAGCGGCGTCGAGCTGGTCGACGTCCCCCTGGACGACGGCGTGACCGCCTGGCCGCAGGTCGCTCCGGACGGTGTCTCCCCCGACCCTCCCGGTGCCCTCGTCGTCGCCTACCCCAACCACCTGGGCTGCCTGGAGGACCTCGGGCTCGCCCGCCGGGTGGCCGACACGACCGGGGCGCTGCTCGTGGTCGCCCTCGACCCGGTCGCCGCCGGGCTCCTGCGCCCACCGGGCGAGTGGGGTGCCGACGTGGTGGTGGGGGAGGGCCAGCCCCTCGGGACACCCCTGTCCTTCGGCGGCCCCTACCTGGGCCTGTTCACCTGCCGTCTCGAGCACGTGCGGCGCCTGCCCGGGCGCCTGGTGGGCGAGACGGTCGACACCGAGGGCCGGCGGGCCTACGTCTCCACGCTGCGGACCCGGGAGCAGGACATCCGCCGGGAGCGGGCGTCCTCCAACGTCTGCACCAACCAGACCCTGATCGCGGTGGCGTGCGGCGTGCAGCTGGCCTGGCTGGGGACCAGCGGGCTGCGCGAGCTGGCCCTGCGCTGTGCCCGGGCCACCCGCTACACCCGCGAGTCGCTCCTCGCCCTCGACGGGGTCGAGCCCCTGGTGGGGGCACCCACGCTGCGCGAGTTCGCGCTGCGCCTGCCCGCCGACCCCGCGGTGGTGGTGGAGCGGATGCTCGAGGACGGGTTCCTGGCCGGGATAGCCCTCGACGCCGACGGTGGCGCGGGCAACGGGCCCGGCCTGCTCGTGGCCGCCACCGAGCGACGCACCCGGAGCCAGATCGACGCTTACGTGGCGGCCATGGACAAGGTGATCCGCTGACCCCGTCGCCGCCCGCACCCCCGCCCCCGTCCCCGCCCCGGTCCTCGGGCGCCTCGAACCCCGGCGGCCGGGCCGCCTCGGCGCCGCTGTTGGGCCGGGCCGAGGAGCCCACCGTGTTCGAGCTGTCGTCGCCGGGGCGCCGGGCCTGGTCCTTCGCCCGGACCGATCTCCCCGAGTGGGCGGCGGCCGACCTCGTCCCCCCCGAGCACCTGGCCCCCGAGCCCGTCGCCCTGCCCGAGGTGTCCGAGCGCGACCTGGTCGCCCACCACACCCGCCTGACCCACCGGCAGTACTCGGTCGACCTCGGGGCCTACCCCCTCGGGTCGTGCACCATGAAGTACAACCCCAAGCTGGCCGACGTGGCGGCGTCGCTCCCCGGCCTCGCCCGCGTCCACCCCGCCGCGCCGCCGTCGTGCACCCAGGGGTGGCTCGAGCTCCTGTCCGAGCTCAGCCGGGCCCTGGCCGAGGTCACGGGGATGGCGGCGGTGACCCTCCAGCCTCCCGCCGGCGCCGCCGGCGAGCTCACCGGGCTGCTCCTCCTGCGGGCCTGGCACGCCTCGCAGGGCGACACCGGCCGGACCAAGGTCGTCATCCCCGACTCCGCCCATGGCACGAACCCCGCGTCGGTCACCCTCGGGGGCTACGAGGCGCTGACCGTGGCCAGCGACCACCGGGGCTGCGTCGACCTCGCCGCCCTCCGTGCGGTGCTCGACGACGAGGTGGCCGGCATCATGCTGACCAACCCCAACACCCTCGGGCTCTTCGAGGACGACATCGCCGCGATCACCGCGGCCGTCCACGAGGTGGGCGGGCTGGTCTACTACGACGGCGCCAACCTCAACGCCATCCTGGGCGTGACCCGCCCTGGCGACATGGGCTTCGACATCGTGCACCTCAACCTGCACAAGACCTTCGCCGTGCCCCACGGCGGAGGGGGTCCCGGCGCCGGTCCCGTGGCCGTCACCGAGGCCCTGGCCCCGTTCCTGCCCGGACCCCTGCCGGCCCGGGCCCCCGACGGGACCTACGGGTGGCGCACGCCGGCCCGCTCCATCGGCCGCGTCCACTCCTGGCACGGCAACGCCCTGGCCCTGGCCCGGGCCTACGCCTACCTGCTGGCCCTCGGGGGTGACGGGCTGCGGCGGGTGGCCGAGATCGCCGTGCTCAACGCCAACTGGCTGCGCCGGCGGCTGGGGGACCACTACGACGTCCCCCACGACCGGACGTGCATGCACGAGTGCGTGGTGTCGGCCGCCGGGCTCAAGCGCAGGACGGGCGTGCGGGCCGCCGACGTGGCCAAGCGCCTCCTGGAGGAGGGCTTCCACGCGCCGACGGTCTCCTTCCCCCTGGTGGTGGAGGAGGCGCTCATGATCGAGCCGACCGAGACCGAGAGCCCCCAGACCCTCGCCGCCCTGGCCGACGCCCTGGTCCGCATCGCCGAGGCCGCGTCGGTGCAGGACCACCACGCCCCCCGCACCACGCCCGTGGGGCGGGTCGACGAGGTCCGGGCGGCCCGGCGCCTCGTCGCCACCTTCGACGCCCGGCTCCCTCCGACCGGCGGGGGGTAACCTGCGCTGGTGGGCCCAACCCTCGACGACCTCCGTCGACCCGGCTTCGGGCTCCGGCTCTGGGGCTACGACCGGGACCAGGTCGACCAGCTCCTGGGCTCGGTGATCACCTCGTTCCAGCGCCTGCAGGCCCGGCTGCAGCACGACGCCGATGCCCTCGACCGGGCCACCACCGAGGCGGGGGAGGCCCGAGCCCGGGCCGAGCGGGCCGAGCGGGAGCGTGACGAGATGGCCGCTCGCCTGGCCCTGGCCCTCGAGGCGTCCTCGGCGCCGGACGAGGACGACGAGGCGGCGAAAGGGGACGCTGCCGACGCCGAGCGCCGGGTGGCCGAGGCCGAGGCCCGCTGCCGGCAGGCCGAGGCCCAGGTCGGGGCGCTGCACCAGGAGTTGGCCGCCGCCGAGCAGCGACTGGCACACGCCCGCCCCGCCGACCACGACGCCGACCTCGACCGCCTTCCCCTGGCCCAGCGGGCGGCCCGGGCCCTGCTGCAGGAGGCCCGGGCCCGGGCTGCCCAGATCGTGGCCGAGGCCGAGGCCCGAGCCGAGGCCGAACGAGCCCCGGGTTCCGACCTCCGCCTCCCGATCCGCCCTCCCGGGCGCGGTGGCGCCAACGGCATGGCCGCCGCGCAGCGGCCGGCGCCGGGCTACTCCAACAGCTCGGGCTCCTCGGCCACGATCCACTCGTAGAGGCCCTGGAAGCCGAGCCAGCCGGCCCGGTGGCCGCCCACCTGGCCGGCCGCGAGGCGGGCGGTGTCGGGGTCGATGGGGACGGGCGTACCGGCCGCCTCGGCCAGGAGCTGGGCCCGGCAGGAGCGGTCCATGGTGATGAACCACCACGCCGCCTCGTCGACGCTGTGGCCGACGGTGAGCAGCCCGTGGTTGCGCAGGATGACGGCTTTGGTGTCCCCGAGGGCGTGGGCGATGCGCTTTCCCTCCTCGACGTCGAGGACGACCCCGGTGTAGTCGTCGAACAGGGCATGGTCCTCGAAGAAGGCGCACGCGTCCTGGGTGAGGGGATCGAGCAGGCGCCCGAGCGAGGACCAGGCCTTGCCGTGCAGGGAGTGGGCATGGGCGGCGGCCACGCAGTCGGGCCGGGCGGCGTGCACCTGGGAGTGGATGGCGAAGGCGGCCACGTTGACGGGAGCGTCCCCCTCCACCACCCGGCCGGCCTCGTCGACCAGCACCAGGTCTCGCACCCGCAGGCGCCCGAACCACCGGGCGTAGGGGTTCACCCAGAAGTGGTCGGGCCGGCCCGGATCGCGGGCGCTGATGTGGCCGGCGACGCCCTCGTCATAGCCCAGCCGGGAGAAGACGCGGAAGGCCGCCGCCAGTCGCTGCTTGCGGTGCAGGCGCTCGGCCGCCTCGTCCTCGAAGCTGGGGGGCAGGACCTCGCTGGTGGCGGGCACGAGCCCAGGCTACGGCGACACCCCTCTGTCCGAACGCAGGGAGCGACGGGCGGGCGCGGGCCTACGATGGGCCCGTGCCCGTCGCCACCCCCATCACGGCCAGGGAGGCCGACCTCGCCGCGGTGCGCTACGACGCCGCCGGGCTGGTGCCGGCCATCGTCCAGGACGAGGCCAGCGGCGACGTGCTCATGATGGCGTGGATGAACGCCACCACCTTGCGCCGCAGCCTGGAGAGCGGGCGCACCGTGTTCTGGAGCCGATCACGCCAGGAGGAGTGGGCCAAGGGCGACACGTCGGGCGATCGGCAGTGGATCCGGCGGGCCTACTACGACTGCGACGGCGACACCCTGCTCTTCGTGGTCGAGCAGGAGGGGAGCGGGGCGTGCCACACCGGCGACCGCACCTGCTTCTCCCGCCGCTTCGGCGCCGGCTGAGCGCCAGCCGTGCTGCACCCGAGCCGGGACGACTTCCGGGCCCTGGCCGGCACCCACAGCGTGGTCCCGGTCTGGCGCGAGGTGCTGGGCGACCTGATCACGCCGGTGGCCGCCTTCGCCCGGGTGGTGGGCGACGGGCCGGGGTTCCTGCTCGAGTCGGTGGAGCAGGGCCGGCGCTGGTCCCGCTTCTCCTTCGTGGGCCGCCACCCGCTGGCCACCCTCGTGGCCCGCCACGGCCACCTCGAGGTGGAGGGCGCCCTGGCGCCGTCGATCCCCCTCGGCGGCGGTGTCCTGGCCGCCGTCGAGGCCATCCTGGGCGCCTACCGCTCACCCGCGCTGCCCGAGCTGCCCCCCCTGCACGGTGGCCTGGTGGGCTACCTGGGCTACGACGTGGTGCGCGAGGTCGAGCACCTGCCCGAGGCCCCCGTCGACGACCAGGGCGTCCCCGACGCGCTGCTCAGCGTCATCGGCCAGCTGGCCGTGTTCGACCACTGGCGCCAGCGGGTCACGCTCATCGACAACGTCATCGTGGCTCCGGGGGCGACCGACGCCGACCTCGACGCCGCCTACGACGCCGCCCGCCAGCGCCTCGACGACCTGGCCACCGCCGGCGCCCGGCCCACCGCCGAGCCCGTCGTCGATCCTCCCGACCCGGCCGACCCCCTGCCCGAGGTCCGCTCGACGATGGGGCCGGGCGACTTCGTCAAGGCCGTCGAGGTGGCCAAGGAGCACATCCTCGACGGCGACATCTTCCAGGTCGTGCTCTCGCAGCGCTTCGACCTCACCCTCGACGCCGAGCCCTTCGACGTCTACCGGGTCCTGCGCCAGGTCAACCCCAGCCCCTACATGTACTTCCTGCGCCACCCCGAGGTGAGCATGGTGGGCTCATCGCCCGAGAAGATGGTGCAACTCCTCGACGGGCGCATCCTGTCCCGCCCCATCGCGGGGACGCGTCGGCGAGGCGAGGGCGACATCGACGACCGGCGGCTGGCGGCCGAGCTGGTGGAGCACCCCAAGGAGGTGGCCGAGCACGTCATGCTGGTCGACCTGGCCCGCAACGACGTGGGCCGGGTGGCCACCTGGGGGACGGTCGCGGTCGACGAGCTGATGGCCCTGGAGCGCTACAGCCACGTCATGCACCTGACCTCGCAGGTCTCGGGCCGCCTGCGACCGGGCCTGGGCCCCGTCGACGTGCTGCGGGCCACGCTCCCGGCGGGGACCATGTCGGGGGCGCCCAAGGTGCGCGCCATGCAGATCATCGACGAGCTCGAGCCCACCCGGCGTGGCCCCTACGCCGGCCTGGTCGGCTACTTCGACTTCTCCGGCAACCTCGACACCGCCATCGCCATCCGCACCATGGTGGTGGCCGGCGACCGGGCCTCGGTGCAGGCCGGGGCCGGGATCGTCGCCGGCAGCGACCCCGAGGCCGAGGAGCAGGAGTCGCGCACCAAGGCCGCCGCCCTGCTGGCGGCCGTGCCCGCGGCCCGGCGCATGACCGCCCAGCGCAGGACGGCCGAAGGGCGGGCCGCGCCGGCGTCGGGCGTGCCTCGCGGAGGGGAGGGAGCCTGATGGTCGCCACCGACGAGGCGCTCGCCCTGCGCCGGGGCCTGGGAGCGTTCCCGCTGGCGCGTGACGTCCTCGGGGTGCAGGGCCCGGACACGGTGACCTTCCTGCAGGGCCAGCTCAGCCAGGACGTCACCGACCTGGAGGTGGGCCAGTCGGCCTTTTCCCTCCTGCTCTCGCCCCAGGGCAAGGTCGACGCCCTCCTGCGCCTGTCCCGGGTGGGCGAGGAGGCCTTCGTGCTCGACACCGACGCCGGGTGGGGCGGCGCCGTGGTCGAGCGCCTGGAGCGCTTCAAGCTGCGGGTGCGCTGCCAGCTCGAACCCCTGGCCTGGCGCTGCGTGGCGGTGCGGGGCCCGGCCAGCGACGGCGTGGCCGAGCCTGCAGCGGGCACCTGGCGGGTCGTCCCCGACACCCCGGGGGTGGCCGGCTTCGACCTCCTCGGCCCCGATCCCCAGGTGCCGGCGGACGCCCTGGTGGTTGGCCCCGAGGCCTACGAGGCCCTTCGCATCGAGGCCGGCGTGCCCCGCATGGGGGCCGAGCTGGACTCGAGCACGATCCCCGCCACCGCCGGCGTGGTCGAACGCACGGTGAGCTTCACCAAGGGCTGCTACACGGGCCAGGAGCTGGTGGCCCGCATCGACTCCCGGGGGGGCAACGTGCCCCGCCGGCTGCGGGGCGTGGTGGTGGGCGCCAGCGTGCTGCCCCCCGTGGGGGCAGTGCTCGAGCTGGACGGTCGTGAGGTGGGCACCCTCACCAGCGTGGGGGAGTCCATCGAGCGCCGGGCTCCCGTCGCCCTGGGCTACGTGCGCCGGGAGGTCGAGGTCCCCGCCGAGGTCCGGCTGCGCTGGGAGGCCGGCGAGGCTCCGGCCCGGGTCGAGGCGCTGCCCCTGGTCCGGTGAGGCACCCGGCTCGGCGCCGCCGGAGCTCCGGCGCGGCCCCCGCCCTGGTCGGCGCCCTGGCCGTCAGCCTGGTGGGCTCCGCCTGCGTCGGCGGGGACCCCTTCGAGCCCCTGGTCGTCCCCCCGCCCAACCCCGACGTCACCACCACGACCACCGCGCCGCCCGACTACCGCGGCGTCGCCCTGGCGCCGGTGGAGGGCACGACCACCACGAGCGAGGTGGTGGTCGGGCCCGGCTCGGCCACCGTGGCCGGGCGGGTCGACGGCCCCGACGGCCCCGTGGCCGGGGCCACCGTCCGCCTCGAGCGCCTGGTGGGTGACGCCAGCGCCGTGCTCGACGTGAGCACCGGCGACGACGGCACCTGGCAGGCGCCGGGCGTGCTCGGGGGCCGCTACCGGATGCGGGCCTGGCGGTCCCCGCATCTGGCGGCCGTCGAGGCCCAGGTCCTCTTCGTGCCCGGGGGGGAGACGACCACGGTGGGCCTGGTCGTCGAGCGCTTCCGTCCCACCGTGGTCGACCTCGCCGTCGCCCCCGACCCGCCGCCGGTGGGCGAACCGACCAACGTGGTCGTGCGGGTGTCGTCGCGGGTGGTCGATGACGACGGGGTGGTGCGGGCCGTCCCCCTGCCCGGGGTGGGGGTGGCGCTCTCGAGCGCCGCGGCCTGGAGCGTCCGTGGGTCGGAGGTGGCCACCACCGGCCCGGCCGGCAGCGCCACGTTCACCCTGGTGTGCGGCCGGCCCGGCCCCCAGCCCCTGACCGTCACCCTGGCCCCCGCCGAGGTCTTCCCCCTGGCGCCGCCCGACTGCGTGGCCCCGGTGCCGCCGTCGCCGCCGAGTCCCCCCACGTCGCCCGCCCCGGGATCCCGGACCGGGGCACCGAGGCCGACGACCTCGGGATGAGCCCCTACGAGGTCCTGGGGGTGGCCGAGGATGCCGCCGCCGAGGACATCCGCCGGGCCTACGTCGCCCTCGCCCGGCGCCACCACCCCGACTTCTACCTGAGCAGCCCGCCGGCCCGGCGTGCCGAGGCCGAGCGCCGGATGCAGGCCATAAACGAGGCCTGGAGCGTCCTCGGCGACGAGGAGCGGCGACGGGCGTACGACCGGAGCCGGGGCCGCCACGACCCCGAGGCCGAGGCGGGTGCCGCCCGCGGCTTTCGGCCCTTCGACGGCGACGACGACGACGTCGACCCCCGGGACCTGCCCGACGAGCCCTACGCCGGTGGCCGGGCGCAGGAGTCGCTGGCCGCCCGGGCAGGCACCCTGGCCCCGGTGGCGGCCTTCGGCCTGTCGATCGTCCTGGGCGCCCTGGGGCTGGTGGTGGGCCAGGTCGCCCTGCTCGCCCTGGCCGCCGCCGCCTTTTTGCTCGCCTGCCTGGGCTTCATCGTCCTCCCGCTCGTCGCCCTGTCGCGCGCCAGCCGGCACGACTGACCGCCTGGCCCTTCACCACCCCCACCGGAGGCCGCCCGGAGCGGCGTCGGTAGGATTCGCCGGTGGCCACCTACCTCGACCGCATCGTGGCCGCCCACCGCGTCGCCGCCGCCGACGACCACCGGCCCCTCGGCCCTCTGCGCGCCGCCGCCCTGGCCGCCCCCCCGC
>JADDRA010000049.1:29251-33735 GCA_016781105.1 Actinomycetota bacterium
TTCGCCGCCGCCCTGGCCGCGGCCGGCCCGCTGGCCGTCATCGCCGAGATCAAGCGGCGCTCCCCGTCCCGGGGCGACCTCGCCCCCGACCTCGTGCCCGCCGAGCTGGCCGCCCGCTACGAAGCGGGGGGCGCCACCGCGCTGTCCGTGCTGACCGACGCCGAGTTCTTCGCCGGGTCGCCGAGCGACCTGGCCGAGGCCCGGGCCGCCTGCTTGCTGCCGGTGCTCCGCAAGGACTTCACCGTCGGTCCCCGGGACGTGCTCGATGCCCGGGCCATGGGCGCCGACGCCGTGCTGCTCATCGTGGCCGCCCTCGAGGACGCCGAGCTGGCCGCGCTGCTGGCCCTCGCCGGCGAGGTCGGCCTGGACGCCCTGGTCGAGGTGCACGACGAGGCCGAGGTCGAGCGGGCCCTGGCCGCCGGGGCCACGCTGGTCGGGGTGAACCAGCGCGACCTCACCACCTTCGCGGTCGATCGGGCCCGGGCCGGCGCCCTGGCGCCCCGGCTGGCCGGGGTGGAGGTGCGGGTGGCCGAGTCGGGGATCACCGGACCGGACGACGTGGGCGCGCTGGCCCAGGCCGGCTACCACGCCGTGCTGGTGGGGGAGTGGCTGGTGACCAGCGACGACCCGGGCTCGGCGCTGGGCCTGCTCGTGGGGGCCCGGGCGTGACCTTCGTCAAGGTCTGCGGCACCACCTGTGAGGAGGACGCCCTGCTGGCCGTGGCCATGGGGGCCGACGCCGTGGGCTTCGTCTTCGCCCCCTCGCCCCGCCAGGTGCCGGGCCAGCTCGTGCGCGACATCGTGCGCCGCCTGCCGCCCGAGGTGCTCACCGTGGGTGTGTTCCGCGACGACGCCCCCGAGCGCGTGGTCGAGGTCGTCCACGCCACCGGCCTGCGGGCGGCCCAGCTCCACGGCCGGGAGACGGCCCAGCAGACCCAGTGGGTGCGGGCCCGGGTGCCGGTGGTCCTCAAGAGCTTCAGCGCCGGCCACCCCGCCATCGCCCGGGCGGCCGACTTCGGCGCCGATCTGATGCTCATCGACAGCGCCAGCCCGGGCTCGGGCAAGGTGTTCGACTGGTCCCTGGCCGAGGACGCGCCAGCGGGCCAGCGCCTGGTGCTGGCCGGAGGCCTCACCCCCGACAACGTGGCCGAGGCCATCGCCCGGGTGCGGCCCTTCGGCGTCGACGTGGTGAGCGGCGTGGAGGCCGAGCCCGGCCGCAAGGACCCCCGCCTGGTGCGGGCCTTCGTCGGGGCGGCCAAGGAGGCCGGGCGCCAGGGCTGGACCTCCGACGCCGACGCCCCCTACGACTGGGACCAGCCGTGACGTCACCGCCCACGTCGCCGGCCACGCCATCGACCACGCCGTCGGGCGCCCCACCCTCCACCCCGCCCGTCGCTCCGGCGGCCGGGCGCCGGGCACCGATGGTCGAGCCGGGGCCCGACGGGCGCTTCGGCGACTTCGGCGGTCGCTTCGTCCCCGAGGCCTTGGTCCCCGCGTGCCTGGAGCTGGAGGAGGCCTTCCGCACGGCCTGGGCCGACCCCGCCTTCCGGGGCGAGCTCGACGCCTTGCTGCGCGACTACGCCGGTCGCCCCTCGCCCCTGACCGAGGCGGTCAACCTGTCGGAGCGCCTCGGCGTGCGGGTCCTGCTCAAGCGCGACGAGCTCAACCACACCGGTTCCCACAAGATCAACAACGTGCTCGGCCAGGCCCTGCTCAGCCGGCGCATGGGCAAGCGCCGGCTGGTGGCCGAGACGGGGGCCGGCCAGCACGGCGTCGCCACGGCCACGGCGGCCGCCCTGTTCAGCTTCGACTGCGTCATCTACATGGGCGCGGTCGACGTCGAGCGCCAGGCCCTCAACGTCTTCCGCATGAACCTGCTCGGGGCCGAGGTGCGCCCGGTGGCCACCGGCAGTCGCACGCTCAAGGACGCGGTCAACGAGGCCATGCGGGACTGGGTCTCCTCGGTGGAGACGACCCACTTCTGCCTCGGCTCGGTGATGGGGCCCCATCCCTACCCGTGGATGGTGCGGGAGCTGCAGCGGGTGATCGGCCGGGAGGCCGCCGAGCAGTGCCGGCGCATGCTCGACGGTGGCCTCCCCGACGTGGTGGTGGCGTGCGTGGGCGGGGGCTCCAACGCGGCGGGGATCTTCGCCGGCTTCGTCGACGCCCCGGTGCGGCTGGTGGGCGTCCAGCCCGAGGGCGGCGCCGCCATCGGCCGGGGGGTTCCCGGCGTGGTCCACGGCTCGGCGAGCATGCTGCTTCAGGACGAGCACGGCCAGGTCCTGGAGGCCAGCTCGATCTCCGCCGGCCTGGACTACCCCGGCGTGGGGCCCGAGCACGCCCACCTGGGGGCCGAGGGCCGAGCCGAGTACCCGAGCGTCACCGACGCCGAGGTGCTGGAGGCCTTCGCCCTCCTGGCCCGCACCGAGGGCATCATCCCGGCCCTGGAGCCGGCCCACGCCCTGGCCTGGGTGGTGCGCGAGGCCGGGCGCTCCATCCCGAAGGGAGCCACCGTGGTGGTCAACCTGTGCGGGCGGGGCGACAAGGACGTGGCCCAGGTGGCCACCCTGCTCGCCGAGCACGCCCCACCTTCGTGACCGCCGCGGGAACGGCGATCGGGGCCGTGGCCGAGGCCCGGACCGTGCCTGGCGCCCTGGGGGTGGCGCTGCGGGCCCGCCGGGCGGAGGGCGCCAAGCTGCTGGTGCCCTACGTCACCGGTGGCCTGAGCGACGACTGGACCGACGTGGTCGCCGCCGTGGTCGCCGGCGGCGCCGACGCCGTCGAGGTGGGCATCCCTTTCTCCGACCCGGTGATGGACGGCCCGACCATCCAGGAGGCCTCGGTGCGGGCCCTGGACCGGGGCACGACTCCGGCATCGGTCCTGGCCGAGCTCGCCCGGGTCGACGCCGGGGTCCCGCTGGTGGCCATGACCTACTACAACCTGGCCTTCCGCATGGGCGACCTGCGCTTCGCCCGCTCGCTCGCCGCCGCCGGCGTGGCGGGCGCCATCCTGCCCGACCTGCCCCTGGAGGAGTCCCTCGCCTGGGAGGCCCAGGCGGCCGAGGCCGGGGTGGAGACCGTCCTGCTGGCCGCGCCCGTCACCCCCCCCGACCGCCTCGCCACCATCGCCCGGCGCTCCCGGGGCTTCGTCTACGGGGTCAGCCGCATGGGCATCACCGGCGAGCGCGCCAGCCTGGCCGCGTCGGCCGCGGTCATGGCCAGGCGGCTCAAGGCGGTCACCGACACCCCGGTGCTGATCGGCTTCGGCATCTCCACCCCGGCCCAGGCGGTGGAGGTCTGCGCCGAGGCCGACGGCGTGGTGGTGGCCTCGGCGCTGCTGCGCGAGCTGCTCGACGGCGGCGGTCCGCAAGCCGCCGCCGAGTTCGTCGGCCGCATGCGGGCCGCCCTCGACGCCGGGTAGGCGCCGTCGCCGGGTAGGCGCCCTCGCCCGTGAGGGTAGGGCTCGGCCATGCCTGACGACGCCAACCTGTCCGAGCTGCTCGACGATGACAAGCTGCCGGCCGAGTACCCGCCCGACGAGCCCCTCGGTGTCGACGAGGAGGAGCTGACGGTGCGGGGGGAGCAGAGCGACGAGCCCCTCGAGGAGCGGGTGCAGCGCGAGGAGCCCGATGTCCTGGCCGCAGACGACGACGAGCCGGTGGGGACCCTGGTGGCCCCCGGCGGGGACGAGGGCCCGGACCTGACCAAGGAGACGGTCGCCTCCGCCGTCGGCGCCGGCTCCGACCCGGACCAGCTGGAGGCCGGCGACATCGCGAGCGGTGACACCACCACCAGGGACGTGGCCAGCGAGCGGGTGGAGCCCCGCAGCGCCGAGGAGGAGGCCGTGCACCCGACCGAGGACCCGCCCATGGGTGACGGGGACGGCTACCTCTGAAGACCCTCCCGGGCCGGCCCCGCCTCCGGATGCGGTCCCGCGGGTGCAATCGGGGGGCGGCTGAGCGAGACTGGGGTATGGTCCTGGCCCGGCACCGGCGCGGCGTTGCCCTCGCCGCCGTGGCCCTGGTGCTGGGGCTGGCCTGTGAGGGGTCGGGCTTCCAGTACGTGCAGAACAAGGACTTCAACGCCTACTTCAAGCTCGACGCCGACTGGACCCTCTTCGACGAGCAGGACTTCTTCGCCAGCCCGGCGCTCCAGCTCGACCCCCTCGAGCGCCAGCGCCGCCTGGCCACCACCTGGATCCGCGGCTTCGACGCGGCCCGTCCCCCGGCGTTGGCCAACGTCTTCACCAACAACACTCCCGAGCCCCACGGGGTCGCCCGCATCCAGGTCCTGACCGAGGCCGAGCGCGAGTCGCTCGACATCACCGACCTGCGGGCCGCCCACCTCGGCTACGACCCCGTCCAGGTCAAGCGGGAGGACCCCCAGGGCCCGGTCGAGATCCTCTTCCAGGAGGACCTCGCCCTCGAGGGGGGCCAGCACGGCGTGCGCATGGTGGTCGCCTTCGACACGTCGGGCGCCACGCAG
>JADDRA010000049.1:33846-40024 GCA_016781105.1 Actinomycetota bacterium
GCCATCATCGACCAGACCGCCCTGGTCGACAGCGCCGAGGGCCTGCTCTACCTGTTCGTCGTCGGCTGTTCGAGCCGGTGCTATGCCGAGAACCAGGAGGCGATCAAGGAGATCGCCGACTCATGGACCGTCGAGGAGGCACCATGACACCCCCCCAGCTCCCCGCTGCGCCGGAGGGCCAGCCAGGCGCCCTGGCCTGGCCGGATCACGACCTCGGGCCCACACCGCCTCCCGAGCACGGGGCGGCCGAGCGGGGCGAGCGCCGGACCCGCAAGCGCCTGGCGCTGTGGGACCGCACCAAGTTCCTCTTCCTGTGCGGCCTGCTCTTCGCCTTCTTCGTCTGGTCGGCCCTGGCCGACAACCCCCTCGTGGCCTTCGAGGACGCGCTGAACCAGACGCTGGCGTCCAAGTGGTGGGTCCTGGCCCTGGCCGGCGTCGAGCTCCTGCGCCAGGTCCACTACCTGGTGAGCGAGCGCAGCGCCGGCTACCACCAGGCCTGGACCGGGATCTTCCGGCGCTTCGATCGGCGGGCCGCCCGCCTGAACGACTGGAACCGCTTCCGGGTGGCCCGCACGGCCAAGCTCCTGGTGCTCCTCGCCCTGGCGAGCGTCGTCCTCGGCGCCCTGTTCGACGTCGACCCGGCCACCGCACTGTTCGAGCTGCCGGCCCGAGCCTTCGTGGTCCTGCCCCTCATCCTGCAGCTCGCCTTCGGGTTCTTCTTCGTCATGTTCCAGTTCATCGGCCTGTTCTGGTTCCTGTCCAAGGGTGGCATCGACACCTACTTCCCCGACGACATCAAGACGCGCTTCACCGACGTGTGGGGCCAGGACCCGGTGGTGGAGCGAGTCAAGGAGAACATGGTCTTCCTCGAAGCCCCCGAGCGCATCGAGGAGCGCGGTGGCTACGTCCCCGGCGGCATCCTGCTGTGGGGCCCGCCGGGCACGGGCAAGACGCTCATGGCCGAGGCGGTGGCCGGCGAGACCGGGAAGCCCTTCGTCTTCGTGGACCCCGGCGCCTTCATCAACATGTTCATGGGGGTGGGGATCCTCAAGGTCAAGAGCCTGTTCCGCAAGCTTCGCAAGCTGGCCGTGCGCTACGGCGGGGTCATCGTGTTCTTCGACGAGGCCGACGCCCTGGGCAACCGGGGCTCGCTGGCCGGCACCCCGGGCGGCCAGGCGGCGGCCCGGGCCTGGTCGGGCGCCAGCGCCTCCGGCGACCACGCCCGCTGGCTCTCACCGCCGGTGCAACAGGAGCTGGCGCGCCACGTGCTGCCCTCGGCCGGCCCCGAGGCTCCCGCCCGGGTCAGGGACCGGATGATCATGGGCATGGGTGGCGGTGGTGGGGGCACCCTGCAGGCCCTGCTCACCGAGCTGTCGGGCCTCAAGAAGCCGCGCGGCTTCCTCAACAGAGTGGTGCGCCGCTGGCTGGGCCTCACCCCCAAGCCGCCGCCCCGGTACCGGATCCTGGTCATGATGGCCACCAACATGCCCGAGGCCCTCGACGAGGCCATGCTGCGCCCGGGGCGCATCGACCGCATCTACAAGGTCGGCTACCCCTCCAAGGAGGGCCGCACCCGCACCTACCGGGGCTACCTCGAGAAGGTCCGCCACGAGCTCACCGACGACCAGATCGACAAGCTGGCCACCATCACGCCCTACGCCACCGGCGCCACCATCAAGGACCTCGTCAACGAGGCCCTCATCACCGCCATCCGCGACGGGCGGGAGGTCATCACCTGGCCCGACGTCCTGCGCTCCAAGCAGCTCAAGGAGCTGGGCCCGCCCGAGGACGTCGAGTACATCGAGCGCGAGCGCCACGCCGTGGCCGTGCACGAGGCGTGCCACGCGGTTGTCGCCTACCGGGTCCGCCACCACCTCACCATCGACCTGGCCACCATCGAGAAGGGTGGCACCTACCTGGGCATGGTCAGCTCCATCAAGCCCGAGGACCAGTTCACCCACTGGAGGTCGGAGTACGAGGCCGACATCATGGTCGCCCTGGCCTCCCTGGCCGGCGAGCGGCTGTTCTTCGAGGGCGACAACTCCTCGGGCGTCTCCGGCGACCTGGAGAACGCCACCACCGTGGCCACCCTCATGGAGGGCTACTGGGGCATGGGCCGGACCGTCGCCTCCCACGGCGTCACCCACAAGGTTGGCATCGGTGGGGGTGGGGGCAAGCCCGTCGGGCCCGAGGAGCACGAGCGCGACCTGCTCAAGGGCAGCCTGGGCGAGCGCATCGAGGAGAAGCTGGCCGAGCTGCTCGAGCGCACCGAGGCTCTGCTGGCCGACAACCGGGTCCCGGTGCTCGCCGTGGCCCACGCCCTGGAGACCTACAAGACCCTCTCGGGCGAGGACGTGATCGCCGTGCTCGAAGGCCGGCCGGGGCCGGTGGTCGACGGGCGCGTCTACCACACCGCCGAGTTCGCCGAGCAGGCCCAGCGCTACCACGAGATGGCCAGCGCCGCCCACAAGGGCCACACCGCCGTCGAGGTCCCGTTGCCGGTGTTCCACGCCGGGCCGGTGCCCGCCGGTCGGGGGATCCTCGTGCAGGCCGACCGCAGCGAACGCAGCGAGGAGGTCCCGGGCCCGGGTGGAGGTGCCTGAGGGCGCCTGACGAGCGCGACGGGGGAACCGGGGCCGCCGTCTCCGTCGTCCAACCTCTCGACGACGCGCGAGGGGAAGGACGTGGCTCGATGGAACTCACTGTCGGAGGGTGGCCGGGCATGAGCCGGGGCCGGCGGCGACGGTGGGTAACGGGCCTGGCCCTCGCCGCCCTGGTCGCCAGCGGGGCGGTGGTGGCCTTGGCCGACGCCGGGCCGGCCGGCCAGGGCCTGATGGCGCCGGCCCCCGACCACGCCGTCCCCGACCACGCTGTCCCCGACCGGGGACAGGCCGCCCGGACGACCAGCGAGCAGGGCGCCGGGCAGGACGCCGAGGTCGTGCCGGGGCCGGCGGCCCCGGCCGGGGTGGCCGGCCTCCCGCCGGCGGTGTCGGGGGCCGAGCCTCGCATCGTCAAGCACGCGGAGCTGGCCCTGGAGATCGATGGGTCGGTCAGCCAGGCCTTCGAGCGGGTCAGCGGGCTGGCCCGGGGCCACGGCGGGTTCGTCATCAGCTCGTCGACGTCGGGCGCCGAAGACGGACCGGTGCGGGCCGAGCTGGTCCTGCGGGTCCCGGCCGAGCGCTTCGACGCGGCCCGGTCCGAGCTGGCCGGGGTGGGCCGGGTCACGTCGGTGCAGGTGGGGGGCGAGGACGTCTCCGCCCAGCTCGTCGACCTCGACGCCCGGCTCCGGGCGCTGCGGGCCGAGGAGGACGCGCTGCGCACCCTGCTGGCCGAGGCGGGCGACGTGGGCGAGGTGCTGGCCGTGCGCGAGCAGCTCTCGGCCACCAGGTCGGAGATCGAGCGCCTGGCCGCGCTGCAGGCGTCGCTCGACGACCGGGCCAGCTTCGCCACCCTGCGGGTGACGCTGGCGGCCCCCGGTGCCGGGGCGATCGGCGACCCCGAGCCGGCCGCCGGCCTGGCCCGCAGCCTGGCCCGGGCGCTCGACGCCTCCGTGGCCGTGGTCGGCGGCATGATCGTGGTGCTGGGCTACGCCGTGCCGTTCCTGGTCGTCGGCCTCCTCGTCTGGTTCGGCCTGCGGTTGGCCCGCCTGCGCCGCCGGCCGGCCTAGCCCACGACGCACCGCGGCCTGGATGGTCGGCCGCCGGTAGTGTCCCGGGCATGCTCGAACCCGGAGACCGCGCCCCCGCCTTCACCTTGCCCGACCAGCACGGCAACAAGGTGGCCCTCACCAGCTTCAAGGGCCGCAAGGTGTTCGTCTACTTCTATCCCAAGGCCGACACCTCGGGCTGCACCACCCAGGCGTGCGGCTTGCGCGACGCCCGCCCCGACCTCGGGGACACGGTCGTGCTCGGCGTCAGCCCCGACCCGCCGGCCGACCAGGCCGCCTTCGACGACAAGTTCGGGTTGGGCTTCCCGCTGCTGTCGGACCCCAAGCACATGGTGGCCGACAAGTACGGCGCCTGGGGGGAGAAGAGCATGTACGGGCGGACCTACGAGGGCGTCATCCGCTCCGCCTTCCTCATCGACGAGAAGGGCAGGATCGCCCAGGCCTGGCCCAAGATCTCGCCCAAGGACACTCCCAAGAAGCTGCTGAAGGCCCTGGAGGGCTGAGGGCGACGTGGCCGATCCCACCACCTGGCTGCCCCACCGGCCCCCCTTCCTGCTCGTCGACCGGATCGACGACCTCGAGCCGGGGCGCTCGGCCCGGGGGAGCTGGTACCTGAGCGGGGAGGAGCCGTTCTTCGCCGGGCACTTCCCGGGGCGACCGACGCTGCCGGGGGTGCTCATGATCGAGTCGCTGGCCCAGGTGGGCGCCTGTGCCGTGCTGGCCGACGACCGCTTCGCCGGGCGCCTGGTCCTCTTCGGCGGGATCGACTCGGCCCGCTTCCGCCGGCAGGTCGAGCCAGGCGACACCCTCGAGCTCGGCGTCGAGCTGGGGCGGATGTCGGCCCGGGCCGGGCGGGGGAGGGGCCGGGCCACCCTCGGCGGGGAGCTGGCCTGCGAGGCCGACCTGCTCTTCATCCTGGTCCCCGACTGCTGAGCCGGTCGCTGGCGGCGACCCGGCGGCGCGTCCCCCGGTGGATCAGTCGTCGGGGGCCAGGACCAGGCAGCCGTTGTGGCCGCCGAAGCCGAAGCTGTTCGACAGGGTGGGGCCGGGCTCCCAGGGGCGGGGCCCGCCGGTCACCACGTCGATGGTCATGTCGGGATCGAGCGTGGCCAGGCCGGCGGTGGGTGGGATCAGGCGACGGTCGATCGAGAGCAGGACGGCGGTGGCCTCCAGGGCGCCGGCGGCACCGAGGGCGTGGCCGGTGACCCCCTTGGTCGAGGTGACCGGCGGCCCGGGCGTGCCGAACACCTTGGCGATGGCCTCGGCCTCGGCCGCGTCGTTGAGCGGCGTCGAGGTGCCGTGGCCGTTGATGTGGCGGATGGCCGGCGGCGCCAGATCGGCGTCGGCCAGGGCCAGCTCCATGCAGCGCACCGCCCCACCCCCGTCGGGGTCGGGGGCGGTGATGTGGTGGGCGTCGGCGGTGCTGGCCGAGCCCAGGATCTCGCCGTAGATGCGCGCCCCCCGGGCCCGGGCCGCGTCCAGGGCCTCGATGACGAGCACGGCGCCGCCCTCGGCGATCACGAAGCCGTCCCGATCGACATCGTAGGGACGCGACAGCCCCGAGCCGGACAGGGCGGTCATGTTGGTGAACCCGGCGATCCCGGCCGGCGTCAGCGCCGCTTCGCTGCCGCCCGTGAGGGCGGCGTCGATCAGCCCCGAGGCCACCATCCGGGCGGCGTTGCCGATGGCGTGGGTGCCGGCTGCGCAGGCCGTGACCGGCGTCTCGCACGGGCCCCGCCAGCCAAAGCGCATGGAGACGCTGGCCGCGCCGGCGTTGGCCATCATCATCGGTACCAGGAACGGCGACACCCGGTCGGGGCCCTTGGTGTGGCAGATCACGATCTGCTTCTCCAGGGTCTCCAGCCCCCCGACCCCGCTGCCGATCACCACGCCGCGCCGGTCGGGATCGACGTCCACCGGCCCGGCGTCGTCGAGGGCCATGGCCGCTGCCGCCACCGCGAACTGGGCGAAGCGGTCGGTGCGCCGGGCCTCCTTGGTCCCGAACCACGGGCTGGGGTCGAAGTCGGTGATGCGGCGCTCGCCCCGGGGCGCGTCGGCCAACAGCCCGTCCCAGAACGAGTCGGGCCCCACACCACAGCTCGCCAGGACCCCGATGCCAGTGACGGCGACGCGCCGGCCCCTCATGGTCGCTCCCTCCTCGCGCCCATCACGTGGCCACCTTGGACTCGACCATCTGGTAGGCTTGGCCCACGGTCTCGATGCCCTCGAGGTCCTCCTCGGGCACCTCGATGTCGAAGGCCTCCTCGAGGGCCATGACCAGCTCGACCAGATCGAGGCTGTCGGCGTCGAGGTCGTCGCTGAAGCTGGCCTCCATGGTCACCTGCTCGGGCGTGACCTGCAGCACCTCCACGGCGCACTCGCGGAACTTGTCGAACGTGTCATCGGCCATGTGGCTCTCCCTGGTCGCTGGATCGGAGGGTCGAGTATCGCGGGCACTCACCGTCAATACCCCATGCCTGGTCAATGCCCCATGCCTGGTCATGCCCCATG
>JADDRA010000049.1:40136-64824 GCA_016781105.1 Actinomycetota bacterium
ACCCCATGCCTGGTCAATGCCCCATGCCTGGTCATGCCCCATGCCTGGTCAATGCCCCATGCCCAGCCCGCCGTCCACCGGGAGCACGGCCCCGGTGACGTAGGAGGCCTGGTCGGAGGCGAGGAAGGCGACCACGCCGGCCACCTGGTCGGGGGAGGCGAAGTGCCCGAGGGGGACCGCGGCCAGCAGCTCGGCCCGGCGGGTGTCGGTGAGCCCGGCGGTCATGTCGGTCTCGATGAAGCCGGGTGCCACCACGTTGGCGGTGATGCTCCGGGAACCCAGCTCGCGCGCCAGGGAGCGGGCCAGGCCCACCAGGCCGGCCTTGGACGCGGCGTAGTTGGCTTGGCCGGCGGCGCCGCTCAGGCCCACCACCGACGATACGAAGATCAGCCGGCCCCGCCGGGCCCGCAGCATGTTCCCAGCGGCCCGCTTGGCCACCCGGAAGGCGCCGGCCAGGTTGGTGTCGATCACCTCGTTGAAAGCCTCCTCGCTCATGCGTGCGAGCAGGGTGTCCCGGGTGGTGCCGGCGTTGGCCACGAGCACCTCGACGGGACCGAGGCGCTCCTCCACCTCGGAGAAGGCGGCGTCGACCTCCTTGGTCGACGTCACGTCGCAGCGGACGTGGAGGAGGCGGTCGTCGTCGGCGGTGGAGGACCGGTGGGTGACGGCCACTCGCCCACCCAGGTCGGCGAAGTGGCGGGCGCAGGCGAGGCCGATGCCGCGGTTGCCGCCGGTGACCAGGACGACGCGGCCCGCGTCCCGGGCGCCGTCGGCGGTCACGGACCCCATCGTAGGACCGCGCTGGCCCAGGTCATCCCCGCGCCGAAGCCGACCAGGAGCACGATGTCGCCCTTCGACAGCCGGCCGGCGGCGGCCGCGTCGCCGAGGGCCAGGGGGATGGAGGCGGCCGAGGTGTTGCCGGTGCGGTCGAGGACCGACGCGGTGCGGGCCATGGGGATCCCGAGGCGCTCACAGGCCGCCTCGATGATGCGGGTGTTGGCCTGGTGGGGCACCAGTAGGTCGACGTCGTCGGCGCTCAGCCCGGCCCGGGCCAGCGCCGCCTCGGAGGAGTCGATCATGACCCTCACAGCCCGGCGGAAGACCTCCTTGCCCTCCATGCGCACGTAGCCCCCCACGTCGGCCTGGAGCAGGTGGCGCAGGCTCCCGTCCGAGCCGAGGTCCCACCCCAGGAGCTGGCCCGGACCCTCCACGGCGTCGAGGACCACGGCGCCGGCGCCGTCGCCGAAGAGCACGGCCGTGCTGCGGTCCTGCTGGTCGGTGACCCGGCTCATCACGTCGGCCCCGACCACCAGCACCCGGCGCGCCCCCATGGCGGCCATGCCGGCCCCGGCGACCAGGGCGTAGACGAAGCCCGAGCAGGCGGCGTTGACGTCGAAGGCACCGCAACCCAGGCCCAGGGCGTCCTGGACCGCCGAGGCCGTCGCCGGCAGCTGCTGGTCGGGGGTGGAGGTGGCCAGGACCATCAGCTCCACCGAGCCCGACGACGCCTCGGCGGCGACCAGCGCCTGGCGGGCGGCCGCGGTGGCCAGCTCCCCGGTCGTCCCCCCCACCCGCCGCTCCCGGATGCCGGTGCGCTCGGTGATCCAGCGGTCGCTGGTGTCGAGCCGGGCCTCGAGGTCGGCGTTGGTGACCGTGGCGTCGGGCAGGGCCACGCCCCAGCCCACCACCGCCACCCCGGTCGCAGCCGGTCCGGGAAGGGTCACGCGGTGCGCAGCCAGGCGATGGGCTGGCTGGCCAGGACCTGCTCCCCGTCGTGGGCGATGATGCCCATCACCACCCCGGAGAAGCGGGAGCGGATCTCCTCGGTGCCGACGGTGCCCAGGACCTCGCCCACCTCGACCCGGCTGCCGGCCAGGTTCTCGCGCCAGCGCTCCGCCGGCGAGAAGACCCCGGCGGCGGGGCTGACCACCAGGCGCTCGGCCATGTGCAGGTGCTCGCCCTCGGGCCGGGGAGGCGGGGGCGGGGGGGCCGGGGGCACGGCCTCGGCCAGGCGGTCGACCTCCTCGGGCACGGCCACGGCCACGGTGCCGGCGTCGGGGAGGGTCCGGCGGACCAGGCCGCAGAGCACACCACCGGGGCCCACCTCGACCAGGGTGGTCGCCCCGTCGTGGGCGAGGCGCTCGAGGCAGCCGCGCCAGCGCACGGGGCTGGTGAGCTGGGCGTGCAGGAGCCCGGGCCACTCGCTGGCCTGATCGTGGGGCGCCGCGTCGACGTTGGCCACCACCGGGACCTCGGGGGCCCCCAGCGCCGCCGCCCCGAGCGCCTCGTCGAGGTCGTGCTCGGCCGGGGCCATCAGCGGGGTGTGGAACGCTCCGCCCACGGGGATGGGCACCACCCGTCGGGCACCGAGGGACCGGGCGGCGTCGCCGGCGGCGGCCACCGCCTCGGGCGCGCCGGAGAGGACGACCTGCCCGGGGGCGTTGAGGTTGGCCATCCACACGTCGCCGCCGGCCTGGCGGCAGGCCTGCTCGGCCGCCTCGTCGTCGAGGCCGAGCACCGCGGCCATGGTGCCCGGCCGGGCGTCGGCTGCCCGTTGCATGGCCGCACCTCGGGCCTGCACCAGCGCCAGGCCGTCGGCCAGGGAGAGGCTGCCGGCGGCGGTGAGGGCGGTGTACTCCCCGAGGCTGTGGCCGGCACACGCGGCCGGGACCACCCCGGCCCGGCGCAGCGCGTCGAGGACGACCAGGCTGGTCACGTAGGTGGCCATCTGGGCGCGGGCGGTGCCCACCAGCTCGTCGACGTCGGCGTCGACCAGCAGGTGGGCCAGGTCCGCGCCCAGGATGTCCGACGCTTCGTCTACGATCGACCACGAGACGTGGCCGGACCAGGGCCGACCCATCCCGGGTCGCTGGGAGCCCTGGCCTGGAAAAACGAACGCGAGCACTCTCGCCCCTCTCCGCTCGGTGTGAAGGGTTCCGACCAGGCGAAGGGCTCGGAGGTTTCAGGCACCGGGCCGGCGAGTGTCGTCCGGGCCACGGCGAGGCCAACGGCGGGGGGTCTGCCTGCCGGGGCTACGATGTTCCGCCCCGGGCCCGGGTGATGGAATGGCAGACATGGTGGCCTCAAAAGCCACTGTCCGAGAGGGCGTGCGGGTTCGAATCCCGCCCCGGGCACCCCGCGGCGGGCCCTTCGTCCCCTCGGGTCAGCAGGGCACCAGGGCACAGACCTCGGCGGCGGGGATGGCCAGGCCGATCGCCTCGGTGCTCTCGTCGCCCACCTTGAGCACGGCCACGCCGATCACCTTGCCCTCGGCGTCGACGACCGGGCCCCCGCTGTTGCCGGGGTTGAGGGGGGCCGAGATCTGGATGTGCTCGTCACGCAGGGCGGAGACGATGCCGGTCACCACCGACTGCTCGAGGCCGAGGGGCGAGCCGACGACGAGGACCGGGTCGCCCACCCGGGGAAGGCCCTCGGCGATGGCCAGGGGTGCGAGCGCCTGGTCGACGGCCACCACGGCCAGGTCCCGGGCCTCGTCGACCTGCACCACCTCGCCGTCGATCCTGAGCTGCTCTCGCACCACGTCCACCCTCGTCCCCGGTTCGGCCTCGGGCCCCAGCACGTGGAAGTTGGTGACCAGCAGCGAGCGCCCGCCCTCGGTCCCGGCCACCCAGGCCGAGCCGCGCCCGGTGGTGGACACGATGGTGAAGACCGACGGTCGCACCCGCTCCGAGGTGGCCACCGCGTCCGGTCGCCGAGCGACCTCGGCCTCGAGCTCGGCCAGGCGGCCCTCGAGGGTGCGCACCTGCTGGCGGGACACCTCCAACGCCCGCCCGCTGGCGTCGGCTCGGCGCAGCGCCTGGTCGCTGCGCTGGAGGGCCCAGGCTCCCAGCGCCACCGCCACCACGGCCAGGACGAGCGCCACGGCCAAACCCCGGGAGCGGGACTGGGCCCGGGAGCGGGAGCTGCCCGAACCCGGGGTGAGAGGAGGCCGAAGGCCTGGAGGCCGGGCCCCCGGAGGTCGGCGCTGCTCGTCGCCGCGCTCGCCGCGCTCGCCGGGACCGGACGGATCGCCCACGGGGCGCGGCGGCGTCCCCTCGACCAGCATCCCCGACGACGCTACCTGGGTCCGCTGAGCGCCTCGGCCACGGCCGTCACCGTCTCGTCCGACTCGACCTGCTCCAGCGGAACGGGCAGAGCCAGGGACCAGTTCGGCCACTGGTCGGTGGTGCCCGGCATGTTGGGCCGCTCCGCCACCCCCAGGGCGTCGTCGAGGGTGGCCACCACGACCTGGCTCGGGGCGCGGGCCAGGGCCCGGTAGGCGCTGGTGGTGACCTCGGCCACCGAGGCGCCGGCGTCTACGCCGGCCCGCTCGCGCAGGCGGCGGTGCAGCTCGGCCTGGCCGTCCTCGTTGGGGGCGAGGCCGATGTCGCGCTGGGCCGACAGGTCGGCGCCCGACCAGACCCCGGCGATGGTGGGCAGGTCGTGGGTGGTGACCGCGGCCAGGGCCTGGCGCGGGTAGCGCTCCGGCGGGTCGGGCTCGAACCACAACAGGCGGTAGGACAGAACCTGGCGCCGGCCCAGCTCGGACCGCACGTCCTCCTCGACCGTGCCCAGGTCCTCACCCACCACGAAGGCTCCGGCGCGGTGGCTCTCCAGGGCGAGGATGTCGAGCAGGTCCCGGGCGGGGTAGCGCACGTAGGTGCCCGACGCCTGGCCGCCGTCGAGGGGGATCCAGAACAGCCGGAACAGCCCCATGACGTGGTCGACGCGCAGACCGCCGGCGTGGCCCAGGGCGGTGCGGATCGTGTGGATGAAGGGCTCGTAGCCCGCCGCCCGCAGCTTCCAGGGGACGAAGGGCGGCAGGCCCCAGTCCTGGCCCTGCGTGTTGAACTCGTCGGGTGGGGCGCCGATGCGCACGTCGAGGGCGAGGAGGTCCTGCCAGGCCCAGGCGTCGGCGCCGCCGGGGTCGAAGCCCACGGCCAGGTCCTCGACCACCGGGAGGGTGGCGGCCCCGGCCAGCTGGCGGTCGAGCACCCACTGGAGCCACGCGTGGAAGCGGACCCGGTCAGCCCGCTCGGCGGCGAGGCGGGCCACGCCGGCGCCGTCCGGCCGGCGCAGCTCGGCGGGCCAGTCGTGCCATCCGTTGCCGTGCACCTCGGCAATGGCGCAGTAGGTGGCGAACTGGGCCAGGGCGTCGCCCTGGTGGGCGAGGTACCTCTCGAAGTGGTCCCGGCCCAGGGCGCCGTCGCCCTCGAAGGCGTCGAAGCACCGGGACAGGGCCTCGGACTTGAGCGTCCACACCCGATCGCGGTCGATCCGGCGGTCGTCGTTGAGGGCCCGGCCCGCCCGGGCCAGGTGATCGAGCTCGGGACCCAGGCCCTGGGCGCCGGGGACCTGCTCCACGCACAGGTACAGCGGGCTGCGATAGCGCCGGCTCGACGGGTAGTAGGGGCTGGGCGCCTGGGGGAGGGCGGGAGCCGGGGCGTGGAGCGGGTTGAGTGCGACCACGCCGGCGCCCTGCCCCGCGCTCCACCGGCAGAGCCGACCGAGGTCAGCCAGGTCACCGATGCCCCAGCTCAGGCGGGAGCGGGCGGCGTAGAGCTGGACGGCCCACCCCCATGTGCGCAGGTCGGGGGGCAGGTGGCAGCGCCCGGGGCTGGAGACCAGGCGCGTCGTCGGGCCTCCGTCGAGGGGGTGCAGCTGGTGGTAGCCGAGGGGCAGGTCGGCCGGGAGCTGCTCGACCGCCCCCAGGTCGGTGCCGTCCTCGAGCACGAGCTGGCAGCGACCCTGCAGGGGCTGGCCCTGCCCCGGCCGCACGCACCACACCGGGGCGTCCTCGGGCGGACGAGGCTGCTCGTGCGTCGCGCCCATGGCCCGCGCCAGCGCCTCGATCCCCTCGGCGTCGGGCTGGCGCCAGGACCCGGTGGCGTCCCAGTACCCGGTGTCGATCCCCCACGCCCCCGGGTCCAGATCCATCGGGCCACCGTACCCACGCGCCGCCCATCCGTTCTTGCGTCCCTGAGTCCCACCTGCAGGGACCTGCAGACGCAAGAACGGGTCAATGCGGTGGCTCGCCCGCCTCTGCGCCGCCGGGTCCGCGCCCTACGTGGTCGTCGACGAAACGGCGCAGCGCCTCGAGGTCGACGGCCTGGCAGCGTTGCTTGGCCAGCCAGGCGGTGGCCACGACGGGTGCGTCCAGGTCGGGGTTGGGGGCCACGACCACCTCGTCACCGGCCAGGGCGGACAGCCGGGCCAGATCCTCCTCGGGCAGGTCGCGGTGCTGGACGAGGACGCCCCCGCCCTCGAGGATCAGCACCTGGGTGGGCCGGTCCAGGGCCTGGGCCAGGACGCCTTCGGGCGGAGGGCTGCTGCGGTGGGGTCCCGACGTGGGTGGGTCCGACAGGTAGGCGGGCTCGGGTGCGCCGGGGAGCAGGTGCAGCGCCGAGCTGGGATCGGCGCGCTCACGCTCGACGGGTCCGCACGCAGCGCGAGCCCCGCTGGCGCCGGGGTCGGTCCCGCACGCAGCCAGCGTGGCGCCGAGCAAGGCGGCCAGGGCGAGCCCCGGGAGCGTGGGCATGGGCCAGTCTGGTCTCCGCCCTCGGAGGTCCGCCATCCAGCCCCGCTGGGTCGCCGGGCCTACACTCTCCGCCGTGAGCAGGGCCCTCCTGGAGCGCAAGCTGTCCTCCTCGGCGCGCAGGTTGCGAGAGTTGCGCCACGAGCTGGCCGTGGTCGACGAGCAACTGGCCGCCCTGGCCGAGGCCGCCGACGACAGCCGCCTGCGGGCCCTCGTCTCCGAGACCCCCCTCGCCGGCCGGGAGCACCAGGACGCCCAGCGCCACGTCGAGGCGATGGCCCGCCACCGGCGCGGCCTGGTCGTGCGCATCGACGCGCTGGAGCGGGCCCAGGACGAACTGCTCGACCGGCTGGTCGCCGAGGCGCGTTGAGGTGGCCGCACGGGTGGTCATCGCCGAGGACGAGGCCATCATCCGCCTCGACCTGCGGGAGACCCTCGAGGAGGCGGGCTACGAGGTGGTGGGGGAGACGGGACGGGGCGACGAGGCCGTCGCCCTGGTCAAGGAGCACGAGCCCGACCTCGCCATCCTCGACATCAAGATGCCCGGGCTCGACGGGTTGTCGGCGGCGCGGGAGATCACCGGTGAGCGACGGGCGGCCGTGTTGATCCTCACCGCCTTCTCCCAGCGCGACCTGGTCGACCGCGCCCGGGAGGCCGGCGCCCTGGCCTACCTGGTCAAGCCCTTCCAGCGCTCCGAGCTGGTGCCGGCCGTGGAGGTCGCCCTCGGGCGCTTCAAGGAGCTGCGGGCGCTCGAAGCCGAGATCCGGGGCCTGGAGGAGGAGCTCGAAGTCCGCCGGGTGGTCGACCAGGCCAAGGGGATGCTCACCGACGACCACGGGCTGTCGGAGCGCGACGCCTTCGCCTTCATCCAGGGCCAGGCCATGGCCGCCCGCTCGACCATGCAGGCGACCGCCCAACGGGTCATCGACGGCTCCCTCTCGCCCTGACGCCGGACTCGGTGGCCAAGCTCCTGCTGCTCGACGGGCACTCGCTGACCTACCGCGCCTTTTTCGCCCTGCCCACCGACATGGCCACCGCCTCCGGACAGGTCACCAACGCCGTGTTCGGCTTCACCTCGATGCTGATCAACCTGCTGCGCGACCACCAGCCCGATCGGGTCGCGGTGGCCTTCGACCGGCCCGAGCCCACCTTCCGCCACGAGGTCGTGCCCACCTACAAGGCGCAGCGCGAGGAGGCGCCCGACATCCTGCGCCAGCAGCTCGGGCTGGTGCGCCAGGTGCTCGAGGCCCTCGGCATCCCGATGATCGATGCGCCCGGCTACGAGGCCGACGACGTGATCGCCACCCTGGCCACCCAGGCCCGGGACCAGGGCGACGAGGTGGTCGTCGTCACCGGCGACCGGGACACCTACCAGCTGGTGGAGGACCCGCTGGTCAAGGTCCTCTACAACCGCCGGGGGGTGTCCGACTACGTCCTCTACGACGAGGCGGGGATACGGGAGCGCACCGGCGTGCCCCCGTCGTCCTACCCCGAGTACGCCGCCCTGCGGGGCGACCCCTCGGACAACCTGCCCGGGGTGCCCGGCGTGGGCGAGAAGACGGCGGCCAAGCTCATCACCACCCACGGCGGGCTCGACGGCGTCTTCTCCCACCTGGACGCCCTCACCCCGAAGTTGCGCCAGAGCCTGGGCGAGCACGAGGAGGACGTGCGGCGCAACGCCCGGGTCATGGTGCTGTTGCGTGACGTACCCCTGGAGGTGGGCGTCGACGACCTGGCCCGGCGCCCCTTCGACGCCGACACCGTGCGGGAGCTGTTCAACTTCCTCGAGTTCCGCACCCTCTACCAGCGCCTGAGCGAGGCCGGGGCCGGGGCCGGCCTGCCCCCGGCCGAAAAGGTGGCCACCCTGGAGTGCGGGGTGGTCGAGGTGGGCTCGGTCCCCGAGGCCGTCGCCCTGTTCGAGCGCCTCGGCGCCGACGGGGGGAGCGAGCGCCTGGGGCTGGTGGCCGGCTTCGAGGGTGAGCCCGGTCGCTCGCCCCTCGCCGGGCTGGCCCTGGCCAGCCAGGTCGACCCCGGGGAGGGTGCCTGGGTGCCGGCCGCCGTCCTGGCCGGCGAGGACCCGGCGGCGCGCCACGCCCTGGCCCGCCTGCTCGGCGCCGGCGGCCCCCGCCTCGTCACCCACGGGGCCAAGGCCCTCATGCGGGGGCTGCGCCCGCTCGGCGTCGACGTGCGCACCCTGGACCTCGACACCGAGGTGGCCGGCTACCTCCTCGACCCGGCCGAGGCGGCCTACCGGCTGGCCGACCTGCTTCTGCGCTACGTGGGGGTGGGCCTGGAGGAGGCCACGTCGCCGGCGGCCGAGGGCCGCCTCGACCTCGACGCCGCCGGCGACGACCTGCCGGCGGAGACGGCCCGCTCGGCCGTGGCCGTGGCCCGCTTGGCCCCGGCGGTGGGCAAGGCCCTGGCCGACCAGGGGCTCAGCCGCCTCTATGAGGACGTCGAGCGCCCGCTGGTCCGCGTCCTGGCCCGCATGGAGGCGGCCGGCGTCGCCGTCGACGTCGAGTACCTGCGCGAGCTCAACGCCGGGCTGGTGCGCGAGGCCGCCCGCCTGGAGGCGGAGATCCACGAGGCGGCGGGCGAGGTCTTCGTCGTCAACTCCACCCCCCAGCTCCGGGCGGTGCTGTTCGACAAGCTCGGCCTCACCCCGAGCAAGCGGACCAAGACCGGCTTCTCCACCGACGCCTCCTCTCTGGAGAAGCTCCGGGACCAACACCCGGTGGTCGAGCTGTTGCTGCGCTACCGGGAGGTGGAGAAGCTGCGCTCCACCTACGGCGAGGGCCTCGTCGCCGAGGTGGCCGACGACGGCCGCATCCACGCCACCTTCCACCAGACGGTGGCCCGCACCGGGCGCCTCAGCTCGGACCGTCCCAATCTCCACAACATCCCCGTGCGCACCGACGAGGGCCGCCGGTTCCGCCGGGCCTTCGTCCCCGCCCCCGGCTGCGAGCTCATGGTGGCCGACTACAACCAGATCGAGCTGCGGGTCATCGCCCACCTGGCCCAGGACCCGGGACTGGTGGAGGCCTTCGAGGCCGGCCGCGACATCCACACCGCCACCGCGGCCCGGGTCTTCGGCGTCGCCGATGTCGACGTGAGCCCTGCTCAGCGGGCCAAGGCGAAGATGGTCTCCTACGGGCTGGCCTACGGCATGGAGTCCTACGGGCTGGCCCAGCGCCTGAGCATCCCCGTGGCCGAGGCCCAGGAGATCCTCGACGCCTACTTCGTCGCCTTCCCCCGGGTCCGGGCCTACATGGAGGCCACCGTGGCCGAGGCCCGCCAGCGGGGCTACACCGAGACCCTGATGGGGCGGCGCCGGCCCATCCCCGAGCTGTCGTCGTCGAACTACCGCATCCGCCAGGCGGGCGAGCGCCAGGCCATGAACGCCGGCATCCAGGGCCTGGCCGCCGACATCTTCAAGGTCGCCCTGGTGGCCCTCGACCGTCGCATCGAGGCCGAGGGCCTGCGCAGCCGCCTGGTGCTCCAGGTCCACGACGAGGTCATCCTCGAGGTCCCCCCCGAGGAGCACGACCCCATGGTCGAGCTGGTGGTCGAGGCCATGTCCGGCGCCTGCGAGCTGTCGGTGCCCCTGGAGGTCAACCTGTCCGTCGGGGCCAGCTGGGCCGACGCCAAGGGCTGACACGCCGTTCTGGCCCCAGGAGCCCGCCAGGCTCCAGCATGTCGTGGGGCCAGAAGGTGGGGGACGGGTGCCTTGGTAGGCTGAGGATGACCTGGGGATGCGGCCGGAGCTCCGGCCGGTCTCCCTTCCACCCGACCCCGTCCGAGAAGGCCCGACCACCATGTCCGATCAGACCGGCGACACCTCCACCACGACCACCCTCGATCCCGCCTCCGGCGGTGGATCCGATCCCGAGGAGTACACCCCCCGGCAGGTGGTGGTCGACGATCTGGGGGAGATGTCCTTCGACGACGCCATTGCCGGCACCATCGTGGCCTTCGAGGACGGCGACATCGTCACCGGCACGGTCGTCAAGGTCGACCAGGACGAGGTGCTGCTCGACATCGGCTTCAAGTCCGAGGGCGTGATCCCCTCCCGGGAGCTGTCGATCCGCAACGACGTCGCGCCGGGCGAGATCGTCTCCCTGGGCGAGGTCATCGAGGCCCTCGTGCTCCAGAAGGAGGACAAGGAGGGCCGGCTGGTCCTGTCCAAGAAGCGGGCCCAGTACGAGCGGGCCTGGGGCGAGATCGAGCGGGAGAAGGAGCGCGACGGGGTCGTGCGGGGCCCGGTCATCGAGGTCGTCAAGGGCGGCCTCATCCTCGACATCGGCCTGCGGGGCTTCCTGCCCGCCTCCCTGGTGGAGCTGCGCCGGGTGCGCGACCTCCAGCCCTACGTGGGCCGGACCATCGAGGCCAAGATCATCGAGCTCGACCGCAACCGCAACAACGTGGTGCTCTCCCGCCGGGCCTGGCTGGAGGAGACCCAGAAGGAGCAGCGCGAGGAGTTCCTGGCCAACCTCAAGCCGGGCGAGAAGCGCCGGGGGACGGTGTCGTCGGTGGTCAACTTCGGCGCCTTTGTCGACCTGGGGGGCATGGACGGCCTCGTGCACGTCTCCGAGCTGTCCTGGAAGCACGTCGACCACCCGGGCTCGGTCGTCCAGGTCGGCGACGAGATCGAGGTGCAGGTGCTCGACGTCGACCTCGACAAGGAGCGCATCAGCCTGTCGCTCAAGGCCACCCAGCAGGACCCCTGGCAGGAGTTCGCCACCAACCACCGGGTGGGCGAGCTGGTCTACGGCCGGGTCACCAAGCTCGTGCCCTTCGGCGCCTTCGTCCAGGTCGGCGAGGGCATCGAGGGCCTGGTCCACATCTCGGAGATGAGCGAGAACCACGTCGACCTGCCCGAGCAGGTGGTCACCCCCGGCGAGGAGCTGTGGGTCAAGATCATCGACCTCGACCTGCAGCGCCGGCGCATCAGCCTGTCGATCAAGCAGGCGGCCGAGGGCGGGGTGGTGGCCGCCGAGTACCAGCAGCACTTCGGCGAGCACGCCTACGACGAGGCCGGAAACTACGTGGGCGCCCCCGACGTGGTCGACGCCGAGCAGGCCTGGGCCGAGTACTACGCCGAGTACGGCGACGGCTCGGGGGCAGGAGCGTCGACCCCCGAGGATGCACCGCCCGGGCCAGGCGGCGACGAAGGCGAGCCCGCCGCGGGCTGAGCCCGGACGCGAGCGAGGCGGGCCCCGGAGGGCCCGCCTCGGTGCCGGTGGGGAGCGCTACGGCGTGGTCGAGGTTCCGGCGCCGCCGATCTTGTTGTCCACCTCGGTGAACTTGTCCCGGATGCCCTCGCCCAGGCTGGTGAGCACCAGGATGCTCACCACGGCGATGAGGGCGACGAGGAGGGCGTACTCCACCAGGGCCGCTCCCCGCTCGTCGGTGTTGAAGCGGGCCTGGAGCCAGGTGGTCAGGACACGAAACTGGGTGATCATCGGAAGGGTCTCCTTGGGGTCGTGGCCCCGGCGGGGCCTTTCGTTGGTACCCCGATGATCGGCACCCCGGCGTCGTCCCTGGATAGGCCGAACGGCCCCTTCTCTTCGCTCACTCGAGCTGCTCGCTTCCTCGAGCTGTCCGCTCAGTCGAGGCGGACGATGCCCATGCGCACGGCCCGCAACACGGCCTGGGTGCGATCGCGGGCGTCGAGCTTGTGGTAGATCGACGCCAGGTGGTTCTTCACCGTCTTCTGGCTGATGAACAGCCGCTCGGCCACCTCGGCGCTGGAGCAGCCGTCGGCGATGAGCTGGAGCACCTCCTCCTCCCGCTTGGACACCACCTCCTCGCCGTTGCCCGCTGGTAGGGCCTGCACCTCCCGGAGCATCGACGCGGCGACGGGCGCCGAGACGGCGGTGTGACCGGCGGCCACCAGGTGGATCGTGTCGCCGATCTCCTCCGAGGAGCAGTCCTTCACCAGGTAGCCGTCGGCGCCGGCTCGGATGGCCCGGGCCATGGTGGCCTCGTCGGCGTGCATGGTGAGCATCACCACCCGCACCCGGGGCTGCTCCCGGCGCACCCGCCGGGTGGCCTCCACCCCGTCGAGCACCGGCATGGACACGTCCATCAGCACCACGTCGGGCTGGAGCACCCCGGCCAGCTCCACCGCCTCGTCGCCGTCGCCGGCCTCGCCCACCACCTCGATGCCCTGTCCCTCCAGGGCCCGAGCCAGCCCCTCGCGCAGGATGCGGTGGTCGTCGGCGAGGAGGACGCGCACGGTCACCGGAGAACGCTCACGAGCGCTCGAGCGAGCAGCGCAGCCGGCTCACCCCTTCGTCCAGGCACTCGACCTCCAGGGCGGCCCCGATGCGGGCGGCCTGATGGCGCAGGTCGTGCACCCAGGGGCCGGGCGGCTCGTCGGCGTCGAGGTCCAGACCGCTGATGTCGACGGTCACCTCCAGCTCGGCGTGGACGTCGTCACAGCACCACCACACCTCGACGGTGCCGTCCCCCCGGCGCAGCGACTGGTTGACCCACCCGGAGAGGATCCGCCACAGCGCCTGCTCCTGGACCAGGGGGAGGCGCACCGAACAGCGGTGGTGGAACAGTGCCTTGTGCCCGCTGCGCCCGTTGATCCGATCGAGGAAGGATTCGGCGATCTCCACCAGGCCCCGGCTCTCGCTCACCTCGACCCGAAGGTCCGCCAGGGTGTCGCGGATCTCGCCGATCACCGCCCGCAGCTCGGTCCGGAGGCGCTCCAGGCCGGCGCGCAGCTCGTCGTCGGCCTGGTGGCGGACGAGGTGGTCGATGTCGAAGGCCATGCAGGCCAGGGACTGACCGACCCGGTCGTGCAGCTCGCCGGCGATGCGGCTGCGCTCCTCGTCGGCGCTGCTGGTGCGCAGCCGCCCGAAGCGTCGGGCGTTGTCGATGGCCAGCGCGGCCGCGCCGGCGGCAAAGGCGCTGACCACGCCGACCTCGGCGGGGGAGAAGGCCCTCGGGTCGTCGTGTTCCAGGGCCACCAGGGCGCTGACCTCGCCGTGAGCGGCCAGGGCCAGGTAGAGCGCCGAGCGGGAACGGGCGGCGAGGCCCTCCCCCCGATCCAGTTGGAGACGCAGGGCCCGCGTCGGACCCTGGTGCACCTCGGCCAGGGCAGGGGGCAGCTCGCTGAGACGGCCACCGAGCCGGCTGCCCGATTGACGGGCGACCACCCACGCCGAGCCCGCCTCCTCGGGCAGGAGGATGACGAGCGAGCGGGCCTCGCACAGGGACCGGACGCGGGCCACCACCGAGTCGAGCGTCTCGTCGAGGTCGAGGGAGGTGGGCAACGACTGGGCCACGTCGTGGAGCGAGTGGAGCAGGGTGTTGGCCTCGGCCAGGCGGTCGAGGCGGTCGACGTCGCGGTGGTGGCGTTGCGCGGCCTCGACCGAGAAGCGGCGGGCGTAGCCGGAGACCACCCCGACCAGGAGCAGCTCGGAGCTCCACTGCACGGTCAGGGCCAGGCCGGCGGCCGAGCTGCCGGTGGTGGTGAGGTGGTAGGGCAGGGCCAGGGCGAGGGCCGAGGCGGCCGCCACCGCCAGGGCGGCCGGGATGCCCCGGGCGAAGCCGACCACGATGACGGCGATGAGCAGTGACACCACGAAGGGGGACTCCCAGTAGCCGGTGGCTGCCACCACGGCCAGGTGCAGCGTGGCCTCGACCAGGCTGGCCACTCGCATGCCGGCCTGCAGGGCGACGGGTCGGCGGGTGCGGAACAGGGCGTAGGCCACCAGGACGAGCCCGCCGACCAGGACGCGAGGCCCCGGCCCGTCGGCCGCCGAGGCAGCCAGCACCAGGCCGATGGCCAGCGCCCCCCAGCGCAGGGCGGTGATGGGCGGGCGGAATGGGTTCATGGTGGGACCGCGGCGTCGCGAGACCGGGCTCGGGCTGGGGAGCAGGTCAGAAGGCCCCGGCGATGCCCGGGACCGCCGGCCCCAGGGTGATCACCATGATGGCCGGGAAGATGAACAGCGTCAGAGGGAAGAGGATCTTGACCGGCAGCTTGGCTGCCTTCTCCCGGGCCCACTGACGGCGCTTGGTCCGCATCTCCGACGCCTGGGTCCGCAGCACCCGCCCGATGGGCATGCCGAGGGCGTCGGCCTGGGTGAGCACGAGCACGAAGTTCGACAGCTCGGGCACCTCGGTGCGGCGCTTGAGGTTGTGCAGCGCGTCACGCCGGGGCAGGCCCAGCTCCATCTCCTTGAGGGTCCGGGCCAGCTCCTCCGAGAGGGGGGAGTGGAAGTGGGCGCACACCGTCTGCATGGCCCCCTCCAGGCCCTGGCCGGCCTCCACCGAGATGGCCAGCAAGTCGATGGTGTCGGGTAGGTCGTTGCGGACGGCCTTGGTCCGTTCGGCCACCTTGCGCGCCAGCCACGCCCGGGGAGCCAGCACGCCCACCAGGGGCATGGCCACCAGGGCCAGCACGCCGATGCGCGGACTGGGATCGGCGAAGATCGAGAAGAGCACGGCGACCACCCCGGCCAGCCCGCCGGCCAGCACCTGGAGGCTGACGAGCTCCTCGGCCCGCAACGAGCCCGCCATCCCGCCCAGCACCAGCTGGCGGTGCACCCCGTCGAGGTGGTTCCTCGGGGTCAACGAGGCGACGCGGCGCAGGAGGCCGCTGCCGAGCGGGCGCACGATGCGGCCCAAGAAGGGCTCGGCCAGGACCTGGTCGTAGACGTCGCCCCGCTCCTCCCGCTCGTCGAGGCTGCGCAGGTACTCGCCGGGGTCACCGGCCGGGGCCAGGCGACCCCGCATCCCGGCGACGACCAGCAACCCGCCGAAGACCACGACGGTGACGGCGATGAGCAAACCCATGATCTCCACGGCAACGGCTCCTTGTCCTCAGACCTCGATCTTGACCATGCGCCGGATGATGAAGAAGCCGGTGAGCATGGAGGCGGCGGTCAACCCCAGCACCAGCAGCCCCCAGCCCTGGTAGAAGGGCCGGAGGTACTCGGGGTTGGTGACCTGGATGGTGAGCATGATGAGCACCGGCAGGGCGGTGAGCACCCAGGCCGAGATCCGGCCCTCGGCGGTGAGCACGTCGACCTCCCGGCGGATGTCCTCCCGAGCCCGCATGAAGTCGGCCAGGGTGTGCAGCAGGTCGGCCAGCCGGCCGCCCACCTGCTGTTGGATGCGTATGGCCTGCACCACCCAGACCAGGTCCTTGATGTCGAGCCGGTGGGCCATGCGGTCGAGGGCATCGACCACGCTGCCCCCGAGGCGGGTCTCGGCCACCACCCGCTGGAACTCCTCCGACAGCGGCGGGGCCGACTCCTCGCACATCATCTGGATCGAGCGGAGGAAGGTGTGGCCCGCCGAGAGGGACGAGGCGATCACCGACAGGGCCTCGGGAAGCTGCTCCTCGAACGCCTTGCGCCTGGTGCTGATGCGGCGCTCGACGTAGGCCTTGGCCAGGAACGGGGTGGCGACGAGCCCGGCCACCCCGAACAGCCACTGGTCGGTGACGGCGGCCAGGAGCAGGCCCAGGGTCAGCCCCGCGCAGAGGGTGACGATGACCAGCTCCCCGGCCCGGATGGGCAGGCGGGCCCGCTCGAGGCGGGTCTGCAGCGAGCCCCGGGCGTCGAACTGCGCGACCATCCTCGACGCCAGCTCGACGGTGTCGCTGACCAGCGGGCTGCGGGTCTCGCTCACCGGCTCGACGGCCACGTCCCGTTCCCCGTAGGGCAGGTCGAGGATCTCGGCCAGCGACTCGGTCCTCGCCCGGAACCGGGACAGCACCCCCACCCCGATGAAGGCCAACCCAAGCCCCACAACACAGGCAGCCAGCGCCTCAGTACCGGTCACGGGGGTCTCCTCTCTTTGCAGCGCAGCAAGGGTGGCAACCAGGGAGCCGCCGAAGGGGAGCAGGGACGGGTGGCGCCGACGGAAGGGGCCCGCCCGGCGGAGCGAAGCGGAGCCCGGGTGGGAAGGACTCCCGTCGGTGACAGGACCCGTCCGGCGGGTGAGACGGTTGACGGGTCACCTTGCCCTCTCCGGCTCGGCCAGCTCCCTGGGGCTGGGGACCCGGGCCCGACGGCCCCGAAGCTCGGAGGGCTCGGGGGTGACCACCGGGGCCCGGAACACCTTGGCCGGGACCTCGATCCCGAGGCTCTCCAGCCGGTCGACCAGCTTGGGCCGCAGCCCCGTGGCCACCAGCTCTCCGCCGGGCCTGCCCCCCTCGCCGGGGAGCATCCGGTAGCGGAACACGTCCTGGAGCAGAACCACGTCACCCTCCAGGCCCTGGACCTCGGTGACGGCCGTCACCACCCGGCGCCCGTCGGGCATGCGGTCGACCTGCATGATGAGGTGCAGGGCGGACACGATCTGCTCGCGGATCGCCCGCACCGGCAGGTCGTAACCGGCCATGAGCACCATGGTCTCCAGCCGGGACAGTGCATCCCTCGGGCTGTTGGCGTGCACCGTCGTCAAGGAGCCCTCGTGACCGGTGTTCATGGCCTGGAGCATGTCGAGGGCCTCGGCCCCCCGGACCTCGCCCACGATGATGCGGTCGGGGCGCATGCGCAGGCTGTTCTTGACCAGGTCTCGGATGCGGACCTCCCCCTGGCCCTCGGCGTTGGGCGGGCGGGCCTCCAGGTTGACCACGTGGGGCTGCTGGAGCTGGAGCTCGGCCGAGTCCTCGATCGTGATCACTCGCTCACCCTCGGGGATGAACGAGCTCAAGACGTTGAGGTTGGTGGTCTTGCCGGTACCGGTGCCCCCGCTGACCAGGACGTTGAGCTTGCCCCGCACGCAGGCCTCCAGCACCAGGGCCAGGTCCATGGTCCAGGTGCCGAAGTTGACCAGATCCTTGGCCTCGAAGGGATCGGCGGCGAACTTGCGGATGGTGAGCACCGAGCCGTGCAGGGCCAGGGGGGGCATGATGGCGTTGACCCGGGAGCCGTCGGGCAGGCGGGCGTCGACCATGGGGGAGCTCTCGTCGATGCGGCGGCCCACCGCCGACACGATCTTCTCGATGACCTGGCGGTACTGGACGTCGTCGGTGAAGGCACCGTCGGTGGGGTGCAACCGACCCTCTCGCTCGACCCAGATGTCGTCGAAGGCGTTGCACATGATCTCGGTGACGGTCGGGTCCTGCAGCAGGGGGTCGAGGGGGCCGTAGCCGAGGGCGTCCTGGATCAGCTCCCGGACGAACTTGCGCCGCTCCAGGGGCGAGACCTGCACGTCCTCGCGCTGGAGGATGCGGTCGAGGGCCTCCTTGACCTCGCCGGCCAGGGCGGGACCCGAGAGCGCGGCCATGCGGGGAGCCATCTCCTCGCGCACGAGGTCGAGGACCTTGCGCTTGTTGGCATCCCAGTGGTCGGCGCCACGCCTGGTCCTGGCCTTGACCGGGCGGCGCCTGGCGGCCGGGGGCATCGAGGCCATCGAGTCCCCCTGGGAGGCACGGCGCTCCTCCTCCTCGAGGATGGCCAGCTTCTCGGACAGCTTCATGGTTGCTCTGCCTTCCTGGTCGGCGACGAGGTGCGGGACTGCGGACGGTGGAACAGCCGGGCCAAGAAGCCGGGGCTGGTCACGGGCGCCGGCGGGACCACTCGGGCCAGGTGGCCTTCGGGCAACAGCGCCGCCAGGGACGGGACCATGGCCCGGCTCACCTCGGCGTTGGGCGAGGCGGCCAGCACGGGCATGCCCAGGTTGATGGAGCGGCTGACCTCCTTGGCGTAGGGCAGCACGGCCTCGAAGCCCTGGGGGAAGAGCTTCTCCACCTGGGCGATCTCGATGCCGACGTCGGACTCGGCCTTGTTGAGGATGAGCCGGACGTCGTCGGTCGGGACCTTGAGCTTCTCCAGCGTGGTGAGGAAGACGCCGAGGTTGCGGACGCTGGGCAGGTCGAGGGTGGCCATGACGAAGAGGCGCTCGGAACCCTCGAAGGCGGCCAGCACGATCTCGGTCAGCGCCGACGGGGTGTCCACCACTACGTGGTCGAAGTGCTGGCGGGCGGCCTCGATGATGCGGGTGACGTCGGGCGGGTTGATGCGGTCGGCCTCGGAGGGGTCCTTGGGAGCGGCGAGCACGTGGACCCCGGTGGAGTGGGCGACCAGGTACTCGGGGAAGTGCCGGGCCAGGTCGGCCTCGTCGTTGTCCTCCCGCTGGAGCGCGTCGTAGATGGTGAATCGGGGCTTGAGCCGCAGCGCGGTGGACACCTCGCCGAACTGGAGGTCCAGGTCGATCACGCAGACGCGGCCGCCGGAGTGGCGGGCCAGGAAGTAGGCCAGATTGGTGGCCAGAAAGGTCTTGCCGCAGCCCCCGGTGGCCGAGGCCACGGTGAGAACCTTGCCCAGCGCCCGAGCGGGCACGGCCGAGGGCGCGGCCGCCACCGCCGAGGAGGGCACGACCACCGGAACCGGTGGCTCGAGCCTGCGGGCGGTCTCCACGGCCCGCTGCAGGCACTCGAGGACCTCCTTGTCGTGGACGGGGAGCTGGAGCAGGTCCAGCGCCCCCACCCGCACCAGGTCGCGCAGGTGGGCGTCCGGCCGGTGGTCGAAGGCGAGCACCATCGCCATGGCGGGGAGCTCGTCGTGGATGAGGCGCAGCCGGGCCAGCCCCGCCTGGTCACCCAGGCTGGGCCCGGCCACCATCACGTCGAAGGGGCCGTCCTCGGACAGGACGTCGCAGACCGTCTCGATCCGCTGGCAGGCCACGATCCGGGGGCGGGGGCGCAGGTCGTCGATCACGTCGCTGACCTGGTCGGCCAGCTCGTCGGACTGGTCGAGGATGAGGATGGTCGGGTTGCGCACCTCAGACCACCTGGTCGGCGACGGGCGAGCACATGCCGGGGCCCTCGGTGGCCACCGGCGGGACGTCGGCGCCGGCCAGGGCCAGGTACAGGGCCTCGTTGCTGGTCATGAAGATGACCCGCTCGGCCTCGACGGGGTCCAGCGCCAGCAGGTAGGTGATGGCGTTGCCGGTGACCCGCTCCTGCTCCTGGTCGGCCACGGCCCGCCGGGGGGCGACCTCGGAGGACACGTCGAGCACCTCGACGTTGGAGAGGAAGAGGTGGACCCGGGGGCTGCAGGGCGCGTCCTTGGGGTTCTGCGGGTCGGGCACCCCGTTGCGGACGACGGAGTACATGTTGACCCGGTCCCCGGCGCCGACGTAGCGCCCCACGCCGGGCACGAAGTCGAGCTGGACGGCCACACCCTGCTTCCCCTCGGGGATGGCCACGCTGGCTCCCCGGACCTGGCTCAGCCGCAGCGACGACGTGGTGAGCTGGGCGCCCTTGCCGATGTCGCTGGCCACGGTCTGGCCGGCCAGCTGGGCCGTGGAGGTGATGGCGCCCGGGGCGATCTGGCCGGGGGCGAACTCCCGGGCCTCGACCAAACCTTCGGCCACCACTTGGTCGCCGGTGGTCCCGGCCGCGATGTCGCCGGTGGCCACCAGCACCTGGCTGGGGGAGCCGGCGGCGCCGGCCTGGACCGACGCGGTGTCGTCCCGGACCAGGAGGAGGACGATCGCCGCCCCCAGGGCGAAGAAGGCGATCCCGAGGACCACCAGGACGTTGCTGCGCTTTGCCATTGGATCTCCTTGTTCTCTTCCGGGTTCGCCGGCGGCGCGACCGCTGGGGCCGACCTGGTCCTTTGTCGTCCGCTCGCCGCCTGGACTTGAGGCCCGTTCGGGGAACAGCCCGCCTCCCGCCTCCCGCCCCTCCCGCACGTTTGTGGGCAGTTCTGCACCGAGAGGGGCCACAAGTGCTCACAAAGCGGCGGAAGGGCGGCGCAATAGCGTTGGCCGCGGTGACGACGGTGGGGTTGACCGGCAGCATCGGCTCGGGGAAGTCGACGGTCGCCCGCCTGCTGGCCGGGCGCGGCGCGGCCGTGGTCGATGCTGACGAGGTGACCCGTGAGCTGCAGCGGCCGGGCGAGGTGGTGTACGAGGCCACCGTCGCCCGCTTCGGGCCGGGGGTGGTCAACCCCGACGGCACCCTCGACCGGGGGGCGCTGGCCGCGGTCGTCTTCGCCGATCCCGCCGCCCTGGCCGAGCTCGAGGCTCTCACTCACCCCGCAGTCCAGGCGGCCATGGTCGAGCGGGCGGCGGCCGCCAGGGCGCCCGGGATCGTGCTGGTCGTCCCCCTGCTCCTCGAGGTCGGTCACTACGACGTGACGGCCGTGGTGGTCGTGGACTGCCCGGAGGAGACGGTCGTGCGCCGCCTGGCTGCGCAGCGGGGGATGGACGCAGCCGAGGTCGAGGCCCGGCTGGCCCGCCAGCTCCCCCGGGAGGAGCGCCTGGCCCGGGCCGACCTGGTGATCGACAACGCCGGGCCGCTGGAGGACCTGGACCCCCAGGTCGACGCCGCCTGGCGGTGGATCCTGGCCGGCGCCCCCCCAGCCAACGGCGGCCCCGGTCGGTCGCGGTCTCCCGACGATCGAGGTGGCTGAGCGACCGCCTCGGTGAGCGTCCCACCCCCTCGGTAGCCTGCCCTGCGGTGCCGCCGTTCCAGGTCGTGTCCGAGTTCGCCCCCGCCGGCGACCAGCCCCAGGCCGTCGCCGCCCTGGCCGAGGGCCTGGCCCGGGGCGATCACTTCCAGACCCTGCTGGGCATCACCGGGAGCGGCAAGTCGGCCACCACGGCCTGGGCCATCGAGGCGGCCCAGCGGCCCACGCTGATCATCGCCCCCAACAAGTCGCTGGCGGCCCAGCTGGCCAACGAGTTCCGGGAGTTCTTCCCCCACAACCGGGTCGAGTACTTCGTGTCCTACTACGACTACTACCAGCCCGAGGCCTACGTCCCCTCGAGCGACACCTACATCGAGAAGGACAGCTCGATCAACGACGAGATCGACCGGCTGCGCCACTCGGCCACCTCGGCCCTGCTCACCCGGCGCGACGTCATCGTGGTGGCATCGGTGTCGTGCATCTACGGCCTGGGCTCCCCGGAGGAGTACCGGGCCAACCTGCTCGTGGTCCGCACCGGCGAGGAGCACGACCAGCGGGCGATCCTCTCGCGCCTGGTCGACATGCAGTACGACCGCAACGACGTGAACCTCACCCGGGGCAGCTTCCGGGTGCGGGGCGACACCATCGAGCTCCACCCCGCCTACGAGGAGACGGGGGTGCGCATCGAGCTGTTCGGCGACGAGGTCGAGCGGATCACGCGGGTCGACCTGCTCACCGGGGAGCGCCTGGAGGACCTCGACGAGCTGGTGGTGTTCCCGGCTACCCACTACGTGGCCGGCGACGAGCGCCTGAAGGCGGCCATGGGCCGCATCGAGGCCGAGCTGGCCGACCGGTTGGCCTGGTTCGAGGCCCACGGCAAGCTGCTGGAGGCCCAGCGCCTGCGCATGCGCACCAACTACGACCTGGAGATGCTGGCCGAGGTGGGGGTGTGCAACGGCATCGAGAACTACTCCGCCCCCATCGACGGGCGAGCTCCCGGCGAGGCCCCCCACACCCTGCTCGACTTCTTCCCCGACGACTTCCTCGTGGTGCTCGACGAGAGCCACGTGGCCGTGCCCCAGCTCCACGGCCAGTACGAGGGGGACCGCTCCCGCAAGGAGACCCTCATCGAGCACGGCTTCCGACTGCCGTCGGCCGCCGACAACCGGCCACTGCGCTTCGAGGAGTTCCTCGAGCGGGTCGGCCAGGTCCTCTTCCTCTCCGCCACCCCCGGCCCCTGGGAGCGCTCACACTCCACCCAGATCGTCGAGCAGGTGGTGCGCCCCACCGGCCTGATCGACCCCGAGGTGGTGGTGCGCCCCACCAAGGGCCAGATCGACGACCTCATCGAGGAGATCGGGCGCTGCACCGGCGCCGGGCAGCGCACCCTGGTGACCACCCTGACCAAGAAGATGGCCGAGGACCTGACCGAGTACCTGCTCGAGCAGGGTCTGCGCGTGCGCTACCTGCACTCCAACATCGACACCATCGCCCGGATCGAGACCCTGCGCGACCTGCGCCTGGGCGAGTTCGACGTGCTGGTCGGCATCAACCTGCTTCGCGAGGGCCTCGATCTCCCGGAGGTGTCGCTCGTCGCCATCCTCGACGCCGACAAGGAGGGGTTCCTGCGCAGCGAGACCTCGCTGATCCAGACCATGGGTCGCGCCGCGCGCAACGTCGACGGCCAGGTCGTCATGTACGCCGACCAGGTCACCGACTCGATGCGCCGGGCAATCTCCGAGACCCAGCGCCGGCGGGGCCTCCAGCAGGCCTACAACGCCGAGCACGGGATCGATCCCCAGACGATTCGCAAGGCGGTCAGCGACATCCTCGTCTACCTGCGCCCGGCCGTGGGAGCCGACGGGGAGGACACGGCGCCGAGGCCGGGCGGCGACCGCCGGTCGCGCGCCCACGACCGGGCCCGCGCCGATCTGGCCGAGCTGCCGGCCGACGAGCTGGCCCGGCTCATCCACACACTGGAGGAGGAGATGCGCGACGCCGCCGCCGACCTGCGCTTCGAGTACGCCGCCCGCCTACGAGACGAGATCGGCGACCTGAAGCGGGAGCGGCGCGAGGTGGTCTGAGGATGGAGGCGCCGGCGGCAAGGAGCGTCGCCACCCGGGTCCGGGAGTTGCGCGACGGCGGGGAGGAGGCCCTGGCCCCGCTGCCCCGGCCCGAGCAGCTCGCCCGAAAGGCGCTGCCCCGGCGCCGTCAGATCCTCGACGAGCTCCGGGTCGACCTCTACGCCCTGTCGGCCCTGGTGGCCGACGCCGCCGTGGCGCGGGCCCGGGCCCGCAGGCCCGACTACCCCCCCTACGGCCTGGCCCGGTCGGGCTACTCGGCCTCGCGCCTGGTGGTGGCCGAGCCCGAGCCCTTCGCCGAGGGCTCCATCCGCTCCTGGGATGCCCTGGGCAAGGCCTTCGTCGACACCACCATCTTCCACCTGCGGGCGGAGTGGTACGCCCAGCGCCACTCGGCCGCCTGGGTGCTCGAGCGCCTGGAGGCACTGCTCTCGCTGTTTCGGGAAGCGGCCGGACCGGCCGGTGAAGCCAGGATGCGCGACGGCATCAGCTTCCTCTACGGGGGTCTGCACTTCGGCACGGGAGTGTCGGTCCAGCTGGTCGAGGCCATGGCCCGGGTGCTCGAAGCCGACGGCGCCGTGCCCCCGGCCGAGCGGGTGGCCCTGCTCCAGCGCAGCTTGCGTCCCGCCCTGCGCCTGGCCGCCCTCAACGTCGACGAGGTGGTCGGTGCCTTCCAGGGGTTGCAGGCCGGCGGCGGGCGAGCAGGCTGGATGGCCCCCGAGCGCTTCGTCCTCGTCACCTCCGACGAGGGACCACCCCGGATCGACCTGCACGACGAGGCCCTGGGCGCCGTCGGAGCAAAGGCCACCACCTACACCACACTGGGGTGCCCGGCCCGGATCGCCTCCGGAGCCGGGCTCTCGCCCATCGCCGGGTTGTGGACGTGGTGCGTCGAGCTGGCCGAAGCCACCGGCCTGCTCGACGGGACCACACCGGCGGCCTGACCGGGGAGGGCTCAAGGCCCAGCCCACGGGGGCCGATGGGAGGTGGGCGCATGGTGGCGGCTCTGGAACGCGCCGCTGTGGGCCCACGTCGCCGCCCTGGGCACCCTCCTCGCCGTCCTCGTCCCCGTCGTGGGCACGGCGACGTCGTTCTCGCCCGACGAGGGGGCCGCCGTGATCCAGGCCCGGTCCCTGGCCCGGGGCGGGGGGTGGGCGGTGGAGCACCCCTTCGCCGGCATCGACCCCGACGACCGCTTCTATCCCTTGGCCGCCGCCGCCCCTGGGACCGACGGCATCGCGCCCTTCGCCAAGCACCCCGTGTACCCGGTGGTGCTGGCCGGACTCGAACGGGTCGGGGGAGCGCCCGCCATGGTCGGCCTGTCGGTGCTGGGCACCCTCGCCGCGGCGGGGCTGGCCGCCCTCGTCGCCCGCGAGGTCGCCGGAGGCCTCGAACGCCCGGCCCTGTGGGCGGTGGGCCTGGGCAGCCCGCTGCTCTTCGACGCCTACCTCCTCATCGGCCACGCCCTCGGCGCTGCCTTGGCCACCGCGTCCGTGCTGTTCGCCCTACGGGCCCTGCACCGTCCCCCGGGACCGTCGCCGGTGGGCGCGAGCGTGGCCGCCGCGGCCGGGTGCGCGGCCGGCGCCGTCCTCCTGCGCAGCGAGGCCCTGATCCTCGCCGTGGCCCTGGGCGCGAGCATCGCCCTCACCGGCCTGGTGCGCCGCCAGGTGACGGTCGTGGCC
>JADDRA010000049.1:64900-68866 GCA_016781105.1 Actinomycetota bacterium
CCGACCCGGGCGGCGTGCGGCCGCCCGCGGTGACGGGCAGTGGCCTGGAGGCCAGGATCGAAGGGTTCCTCAACACCTGGCTGCGCCCGACCTCCGGCAGCGTCTCGTCGGGCGACCTCGGCCTCCTCCTGGTGGTCCTCCTGGTGGCCACGGCTGGCGTGGTGGCCCGCCACCGCCCCGACCGGCACCGGCCGCTGGTGGCCCTGGTGATCGCCGCCGTCGGGTTCTCGGCCTGGGCCTGGATGGTCGACGTCGACCGGGTCGTCCCCGGCCTGCTGGTCGCCTTCCCCCTCGCCGTCGTCGCCATCGCCCTGGTCGATCGGCACGTCGTGGCGGCCGACGGGCACCTGGTCCTGAGCGCCCCCGCCGGCCTGTTCATGGCCGGCGCCTTGGCCACCCAGTACCGGGAGGGCGGGAGCGCCGAGTGGGGCGGGCGCTACTTCGCCCTGGCCGTCCCCCTCGTCGCCGTCCTCGCCGTCGACGCCCTGGCCCGGCTGGCCCCCCGGCTGCCCAGCGTCTCCCGGCGCTGGGGGGCAGCCGGCCTGGTGGCCTGCTCGTTGCTGCTCGCCCTCGGCGCCCTGACCAGCCTCCGCCACGTCCACGAGGCCACCGGCCGGCTGCTCCAGCGGATCGCCACCACCGCGGCGAGCACGGTGCCCGGCGACGGTCGGCCCGAGCCCGTGATCCTCAGCGCCTACCCCAACCTCCCCCGGCTGGCCTGGCCGACCTACGACCGGCAGCGCTGGCTGCACAACCCCGACGACGACCTCGGCGGGGACCTGGCCGCCCGGCTCCGCCAGGCCGGGGTGCGGGAGTTGGTCTTCATCGGCCAGGAGCCCGACGACACGGAGCCCTACCTGGAGGACTACGCCGTCGACGGGACCCGTTCCTGGGAGACCGAGCGCTGGCGGGTTGTCGGTCCTCGTGGCCCGGGAGTGAGCCGCCGGAGCCCGCCGGCCCATCACCGTCGGGCCCCCGGGGCGCCGGTAGGATCAGCGAGTGGCAGACACGATCGTCGTGCGCGGCGCCCGTGAGCACAACCTGCGCGACATCAGCCTGGAGCTGCCCCGGGACCAGCTGATCGTCCTGACCGGGCTCTCGGGCTCGGGCAAGTCGTCGCTCGCCTTCGACACCATCTACGCCGAGGGGCAGCGCCGCTACGTCGAGTCCCTGTCGTCCTACGCCCGCCAGTTCCTGGGCCAGATGGACAAACCCGACGTCGACTTCATCGAAGGGCTGTCGCCGGCCATCTCGATCGACCAGAAGTCGGCCGGGCGCAACCCCCGCTCCACCGTGGGCACCATCACCGAGATCTACGACTACCTGCGGTTGCTCTACGCCCGCATCGGGGTGCCCCACTGCCCGCGCTGCAGCCGGGTCATCGCCCGCCAGACGCCCCAGCAGATCGTCGACCGGGTGCTCGAGCTCCCCGAGGGCACCCGCTTCCAGGTGTTGGCCCCCGTGGTGCGGGGACGCAAGGGGGAGTACGAGAGCCTGCTCGGCGAGCTGGCCTCCGAGGGATTCTCCCGGGCCCGGATCGACGGCGAGGTCCGGGAGCTGGGTGAGCAGATCCGCCTGGAGCGCTACGAGCAGCACACCATCGAGGTCGTCGTCGACCGCCTCGTCCGGCGGGACGGGATCGAGCGCCGGCTGACCGACTCCCTCGAGACGGCGCTGCGGCTGGCCGAGGGTGTGGCCGAGGTCGAGCTCGTTCCCCGGGACGGCGAGGTGGCGTCGGGCAGCGGCGAGGACGAGGGCGGCGCACGCGCCCAGATCCTGACCTTCAGCCAGCACCTGGCCTGTGCCGACTGCGGACTGTCCTTCGACGAGTTGGCCCCCCGAAACTTCTCCTTCAACTCGCCCTACGGCGCCTGCCCCCACTGCGACGGCCTGGGCACGCGCTACGAGGTCGACCCCGAGCTGGTCGTGCCCAACCCCGACCTCTCCCTGGCCGAGGGGGCCATCGCCCCCTTCGGGACCGCCCGCACCCAGTACTTCGAGCGCATGCTGGCCGCCCTGGCCGACAGCTACGGCTTCGGCCTCCACACGGCGTGGTGCCGGCTGAAGCGGTCCCAGCAGAAGGTCATCCTCTACGGATCGGGCACCCGCAAGGTCCACGTCGAGTACAAGAACCGCTACGGGCGGACCCGCTCGTACCAGACCGCCTTCGAGGGCGTGGTCCCCTGGCTGGCCCGCCGCCACACCGACGCCGAGTCCGACTGGAGCCGGGGCCAGGCCGAGTCCTACATGCGGGAGGTGCCCTGCCCGGTCTGCGCCGGCTCCCGGCTGCGGCCCGAGTCCCTGGCCGTCACCGTCGACGGGCGCAACATCCACGAGGTGTCGTCGCTGCCCATCGTCGAGGCCGCCGCCGTCCTGCGGGCCCTGGAGCTGTCCGACCGCGACCGCATGATCGCCGAGCGGGTGGTCAAGGAGATCAACGCCCGGATGGGCTTCCTCCTCGACGTCGGGCTCGGGTACCTGTCCCTGGACCGCTCGGCGGGGACGCTGGCCGGCGGCGAGGCCCAGCGCATCCGGCTGGCCTCCCAGATCGGCTCGGCCCTGGTGGGCGTGCTCTACGTGCTCGACGAGCCCTCCATCGGGCTGCACCAGCGCGACAACCACAAGCTCGTCGACACCCTGCTGCGCCTGCGCGACCTGGGCAACACGGTGATGGTGGTCGAGCACGACGAGGACACGATCCGGGTGGCCGACCACGTGGTCGACATCGGCCCCGGCGCCGGCGAGCACGGGGGGCAGGTCGTCTACTCCGGTGACGTGGCCGGCCTGGTCACCAGCGCCGGCTCGGTGACCGGCGACTACCTGGCCGGGCGGCGCTCGATCCCCGTCCCGGCGATGCGACGGCCCCCCGGGGCCGAGTGGGTGGTGGTCAAGGGGGCCCGGGAGCACAACCTCAAGGACATCGACGTCGAGCTGCCCCTCGGGTGCTTCGTCGCCGTCACCGGCGTCTCGGGATCGGGCAAGTCGACGCTGGTCAACGACATCCTGCTGCGTGCGCTCATGCAACGGGTCTACAAGTCCCGCACCGCGCCGGGCCGGCATCGCTCGGTGACCGGCATCGAGTCGATCGACAAGGTGATCGCCATCGACCAGTCGCCCATCGGTCGCACCCCCCGCTCCAACGCCGCCACCTACACCGGCGTCTTCGACCGCATCCGCACCCTGTTCGCCCAGACCCCCGAGGCCAAGGTCCGGGGCTACAAGCCCGGGCGGTTCTCCTTCAACGTCAAGGGTGGCCGCTGCGAGGCGTGTGCCGGTGACGGGACCATCAAGATCGAGATGCACTTCCTGCCCGACGTCTACGTCCCCTGCGAGGTGTGCAAGGGAGCCCGCTACAACCGGGACACCCTGGAGGTGCTGTTCAAGGGCCACTCGATCGCCGAGGTGCTCGACATGCCCTGCGAGGAGGCCCTGGCCTTCTTCGCCAACCAGCCGGTGATCGCCCGCCACCTCCAGACCATCGTCGACGTGGGGCTGGGCTACGTGCGCCTGGGCCAGCCCGCCCCCACCCTCTCGGGCGGTGAGGCCCAGCGGGTGAAGCTGGCCACCGAGCTGGCCAAGCGCTCGACCGGCCACACGATGTACGTGCTCGACGAGCCCACCACCGGACTCCACTTCGACGACATCCGCAAGCTGCTCGACGTGCTGGGACGCCTGGTCGACCAGGGCAACACCGTCCTGGTGATCGAGCACAACCTCGACGTGATCAAGACGGCCGACTGGATCGTCGACCTCGGCCCAGAAGGGGGCTCGGGGGGAGGCCGGGTGATCGCCGAGGGCCCGCCCGAGCTGGTGGCCAAGCATCCCGACAGCCACACCGGACGCTTCCTGGCGCCGCTGCTGGCCGGCTGACCCACTGGCGGTTCACGGCCCCCGACGCCCGTTCACGCCCGGGCGTGGATCCGATCCGACGGTCGGTGGTCAACAGCCCTACGAGGGTCCAACTCC
>JADDRA010000103.1 GCA_016781105.1 Actinomycetota bacterium
GGTGGCGTCGTCCCCGGTGGCGTGGTCCCCGGTGGCGTCGTCCTCGGCCGCTCCCTCCTCGGGAACGGCGGGCATCCCGGACACCTCTGCCTCGGCCGGCATGGGCGTCGAGGGCGTGGCCGGACCGCCGTGCTCCCCGGGCGCTGCGCTGGTCTCGTAAGGGGTGGTGCCGGTGTCGTCGGTGGAGGTGGTGCTGTCGTCGTCGGCCACGAAGGTCGTCTCCTCGAGTGCTCCCGGGCGCCGATCGGAGGACTGGCGGCCGCGCAGGAGCACGGATCGGGCGGGCCGGGCCGCCGCACGGGGTATGGCGGGGAGTGGCTCGGCCTGCGAAGTCTGGTGGGCCGCCTCCCGGGCGACGGTTGCCGCGGCCGGGAGCCGGAATGCTCGTGGTGCCGCATCCGACCGGGTCGGCTGCGTACTGCTGGTGGTGCGGAATCCTGAGTGGTGCGGGTCTGCGTCGTCCGGGCCGGCTGGTCCGGAGCGGTTGCGTCACGTCTGGCAGCCGTGCCGCTCGACGCCGCGAGGCCCCCGGGGTCCGCCGGGTCAGATCGTCGCGTGCTCCCCCTGGCAGCGGGTGCTCGCCGCACGGTCCGGCCCGAGCGGATCGGCCACGGTCCCGGTGTCGTCGAGCCGGCCTTGCGCCTCACGCACGGCCCGTGGGGGCAACGGCGGGCGCAGATCGGCGACGGCAGCCAGGGCGGCCAACACGTCGTCCGGTCGTACGGCGGGCGTTCCCTGCCGGACGACCACGTGCAGTATGGCACAGCCGCCCTCCTCGGCCGCGAATGCGCTGGTGACCGGAGCGCGGGCATCGATGTCCCGAAGCCCGTTCTTGGTCCGCTTCGCTACGGTGACGACCTCTCTGGCGAGGAACGCCTCGACCGCGGAGCGCAGCTCGCCGGGGGCCACGCCGGGCAGCTCCACCCGCCAGACCGAGGTGTCGATCCGGTCGGCCAGCGAGCCGGTGCCCTCCTGTGCCTCGACGCAGTCGACGACGGCGACGTCCTGCGGCAGCGCGGCGTCCAGGGCGGCGCGCACCGCCTCGGGGTCGCAGCGGACGCTCAGGCCGATCTCGACGTACTCCGCCTCGCTCGCCGCTCCGGTCGGAGCCGCTCCGAGGTAGGAGATCTTCGGGTGCGGGCTGAAGCCGGCGGAGAACGCCATGGGCACCTGCGCACGACGCAGCGCGCGCTCGAGAGTCCGCGCCAGGTCCCGATGCGAGGCGAACCGCAGCCGCCCCCGCTTGGCGTAGCGGATGCGCAGCTTCTGGACGGTCGGCGGCGGAGGCGGCCCGTCGGGCTGGCGGGCCATCAGACTCTCCCCATCAGACGACGGTCAGGGGCAGCAGGCTCCGACCGGTGGGCCCGATCTGGATCTCGGTGCCCATGGTCGGGCAGACGCCGCAGTCGTAGCAGGGGGTCCACCGGCAGTCGGCGACCTCCTCCTCCGAGAGCGCCTCCTGCCAGTCCTCCCAGAGCCACTCCTTGTCCAGGCCCGAGTCGAGGTGGTCCCAGGGCAGGATCTCGTGCTCGGTGCGCTCGCGGGTGGTGAACCAGTCGAGGTCCACGCCGTAGGGCGCCAGCTCCTCGGCCGCCGCGGCGGTCCAGCGGTCGTAGGAGAAGTGCTCGCTCCAGCCGTCGAACTTGCCGCCCTCGCGCCAGACCCGTTCGATGACCCGGCCCACGCGGCGGTCGCCCCGCGAGAGCAGGCCCTCGATCACTCCGGGCTTGCCGTCGTGGTAGCGCAGGCCGATCGACCGGCCGATGCGACGGTCGCTGTTGATCGCCTGCCGGAGGAGCTTGAGCCGGGAGTCGATCGTCTCCGCGCTGGCCTGCCCGGCCCATTGGAACGGGGTGTGCGGCTTGGGCACGAAGCCGCCGATCGAGACGGTGCAGCGGACGTCCTTCTGCCCGCTGGCCTCCCGGCCGGCACGAATCACCTCGACCGCGAGTTCGGCGATCTCCAGCACGTCCTCGTCGGTCTCGGTGGGCAGACCGCACATGAAGTAGAGCTTCACCTGGCGCCAGCCGTTGGCGTACGCCGTCGTCACCGTGCGGACGAGGTCCTCCTTGGACACCGTCTTGTTGATGACCCGCCGGATCCGCTCGCTGCCGCCCTCCGGCGCGAAGGTGAGCCCGCTGCGCCGTCCGTTGCGGGACAGCTCGTTGGCAAGGGTGACGTTGAAGGCGTCGACCCGGGTGCTGGGCAGGCTGAGGCTGGTGTTGGTGCCCTCGTAGCGGTCGGCGAGCTCCTTGGCCAGCGAGCCGATCTCGGAGTGGTCGGCGCTGGACAGCGACAGCAGCCCGACCTCCTCGTAGCCGGTCGCCTTGAGGCCCTGGTCGACCATGGAGCCGATGCCGGTGATCGTCCGCTCGCGCACGGGCCGGGTGATCATCCCGGCCTGGCAGAAGCGGCAGCCGCGCGTGCAACCGCGGAAGATCTCCACGCTCATCCGCTCGTGCACGCTCTCGGCCAGCGGCACCAGCGGCGTCTTCGGATAGGGCCACTCGTCGAGGTCCATGACCGTGCGCTTGCCGACCCGGGCCGGGACGTCGTCGCGGGTGCGGGTGACGGCCGCGATGGCGCCGTCCGGGCCGTAGGAGAACGCGTAGAAGCGGGGGACGTACACGCCGTCCACGCGGGCCAGGCGGGCCAGCAGCTCGACCCGTCCCCCGGGGCGGCCCTGCTCCTTCCACGCCTTGACGACGTCGGTGATGTCGCCGACCACCTGCTCGCCGTCGCCGAGGACGGCGCAGTCGACGAAGTCGCTGACCGGCTCGGGGTTGAAGGCGGCGTGCCCGCCGGCGACGACGACGGGGTGGGTCTCGTCGCGGTCGACCCCGTGCAGCGGGACGCCGGCGAGGTCGAGCGCCTCGAGCAGGTTGGTGTAGCCGAGCTCGGTGGCGAAGCTGACGCCCAGCAGGTCGAAGTCGCGCACCGAGCGGTGCCCGTCGACGGTGAACTGGGGAACGCCGTTCTCGCGCATGAGCGCAGCGAGATCCGGCCAGACGGCGTAGGTGCGCTCGGCGAGGGCGTCCGGGCGCTCGTTGAGCACCTCGTACAGGATCATCAGGCCCTGGTTGGGGAGCCCCACCTCGTAGGCGTCGGGGTACATGAGCGCCCAGTGCACCGCGGCGTCGTCCCACGGCTTGACCTGGGAGTTCAGTTCACCGCCGACGTACTGGATCGGCTTCTGGATCTGGGCCAGCAGCGGTTCGAGGCGGGGGTACAGGGTCTCACCAGTCATGACCGAACCAGGGTAGCCGCCGCCCGGTGAACGCCCCCCGCCGTCGAGGCGATGGAAGCGCTGCGCCGCCTCGGCAGCCGGGACGCCGGCGATGCTTCTCCTGCGCGTCGGGGCTCTCAGCCGGCGATGCCCCCGTCCACGACCAGGGTGCTACGGGTCATGAAGGCGCTCTCGTCGCTGGCCAGGAACAGTGCGGCGGCCGCGATCTCCTCCGGCGTGGCGTGCCTCTTGAGCGGCAGCAGCTCGTCGAACACGGCCGCCGCCTGCGCCTGGGGCAGACCGGTCGCGGCCATCTCCAGCTCGTCCTGGAACGCCGTCGACGTCGGCCCGGGGTGCAGGGTGTTGACCCTGATCCGCCGGGGCGCCACCTCGGTGGCCACCGCTCGCATCAGCCCGACCTGACCGTGCTTGGCCGCCACGTAGCCGCAGATGCCGGCGAACCCCATCACGCCCACGACGCTCGACATGATGATGACGCTGCCACCGTCCCGCATCCGGGGCAGGCCGTGCTTGACGACGTGGAAGGCTCCCGTCACGTGCACGGCCAGCACCCGGGTGAAGACGTCGGAGGGATAGTCCAGGACACCGGACACGGCGCCACTAATGCCGGCGTTGCTGAACAGGACGTCGAGGGTTCCGAAGCGGTCGACCGCGGCCTGCAGGCCCTCCTGGACGGCCGACTCGTCGGTGACGTCGGCGACCGAGTAGCCGCAGGCCGCCCCGAGCTCGCGCTCGGTGTCCTTGAGCCGCCCCTCGTCCAGGCCGAGCACGTAGACCCTGGCCCCTTCGGCCACGAACCTCCTCGCCGTGGCCAACCCGATGCCGCTCTCACCGCCGGTGATGACGGCCACCTTGTCCTGCAGTCGCGTCATGACGCCCCTCCTGGATCGGCCGGCTCTCGGTCCGCGCCGGACCGGATCAGCGTGCGACCCCCGCCGCGTCAGCGGTATGGCGGAAAACTCGTAGCGGCCGAGTGGTGGCTCCTCAGCCGGACCACCGGACGGCGAAGGCTGCGGCCTCCGCCCGGTTACGCGCGCCGATCTTGTTGTAGAGGTTGGTGACGTGCCGCTCCACGGTGTGCACGCTGATGCCCAGCCGGCGCCCGATCTGCTTGTTGGCCGCCCCGTCCGCCAAGAGCTGGAGGACTTCGCGCTCCCGACCGGTCAGCGCGACCACAGGGACGGCTGTCCCCTGCCGCACATGGTCGAGCGCCTCGAGGCTGGCCCGGACCCACGGAACGGCGGCCCAGGCCTCGTGCTGCCGCAGCCCGGAGCGGAGCCACTCCTCCGCCTCGTCGAGATGGCCGAGGGTCCCCGCCGTCACTCCCAGGTAGTGGTCGACGGCGCCCCACCACACGACCACGCCTTGGAACACGACAGCGCCGGCATGCGGCAGCAGCAGGCGATGGAGAGTCGCGGCCTCCGCCGGCCTCCCGAGCCTGGCGGCCGCCAGCGCCAGCTGGGCAAGGCTGTCCAGCCACAGGGTGTCCGGCGGGATGGCCCGGCACTCCTCCGCGACGAGCTGGCTCAGCAGTGCCTCCGCCTCGTCGCGCCGTCCGGCCTCGGCGAGCAGGAGCGCCAGCATGCACCGGAAGCTCACCACTCGGGGATAGGCGAGGGCGACGGCACGCAGCTGCTGCTCGGCCTCCGCCGCGCGTCCGCACTCGCGGAGGAGGAAGAACCGCTGCGCGACCGCGTACATGGAGGCCGGGAGTGCGCCGATCCGCCGGCCGAACGCCTCGGTCCGGTCGACCAGTTCGAGCGCCTCCTCCGGAGGACCCGCCAGCGTGGCCCCGATCACCTCGTTGACCATGACGTACCAGCGCGCCATCGGGCGTCGGGTGCGCTCGGCCAGGACGTGGAGCGACGCGAGATCTGCGGCCACCGATGCCGGTTCGGCCTGCCAGCGATCGGCGAGGAGTATCCGGCGGGCTTGGATCTCCATCTGCTCGTCTCCGAGGGCGTGAGCATGCGAGACCAGCTCCTCCCCGAGCCGAGCGCGTTCGGCGAGACGTCCCGGGCCGCGCAGCGCGTACTGGTGTGCGGTGAGTGCGACGGCGAGCCCGCTCCGGTCACCGAGCCTGCGTGCCGCGGCGACCGCGTCGGCGGCCAGCCGGCGCGCCTCGGGCAGCCGGGGGCCCCAGTAGACGGCGACGGCGAGTCGGGCGGTGAGCCGGATCCTGGTCGACCGGTCGGCCGGATGGGCCCGTTCGAGGCTCTGCTCCAGCTTGCCGACCAGGTCGGCGTCGACCGTGCCGGCCGAGTCCACCACCGCGCCCAGGCCGAGCGCCACCTCGGCCAGGCGAGTGTTCCAGCCGTATGCGAGCGCCATCTGCCAGGCCTCGTCGAGAGCCGAGCGCGCCTGGTCGACCCGTGATGCGCGCCCCGCGCTGGCGCCGAGCTCCACGAGGAGGCCGAAGCGCTCCTCGGGATCCTGCGGGCCCAGCTGAAGGGCGCGACCGAGCCATTCCGCGGCCTCCTCGTGCGCGAGCCGGTCCCTGGCCTCGGCGGCCGCCCGGCGGACCAGGTGCAGAGCCCGGCGCCTGTCCTCCGCCGTCCGCACGGATCGAACCGCGTGGCTGGCGAGGTCGCTGGCTCCGGCCCTGCCTTCATCCGGCGCCTCTGAGAGGACGTCGAGCACCCGGCCGTGCAGGGCCGCTCGCGTCGCGGGCGGGATCGTGGCATAGAGCGCGTCCCGGACGAGTACGTGCGTGAACCGGTATTCCAGGGCGGGAGGGATGCCCGGGTGCACCAACCCGCCCAGCACGGCGGGACCCAGCTGCGCCTCGACGTCGGCGGCGGGCACCCCCTCGAGGAGCCCGAGCGAGCTCAGGGAGAAGTCGCGCCCCATCACGGCGGCGGGCACCAGCAGACGTCGGGTCGGCGCGGGTAAGCGCTGGACCCGGGCGGCGATGGCGGCGCTGACCGTGGTGGGAACCGACTCGTCGTCCTCGTCGTGCAGCCGAAGGAGCTCGGTGAGGAAGAACGGATTGCCGTCGCTGCGCCTCTGCAGCTCCGCGACCGGCAGCCGGGCACCCGTCGGGGCGATGGCCTCGACCAGCTGAGCGGTCGCGTTCCTCGTCAGACCGGCCAGCCGCAGGCACGTCGCGCCCGGCGATCCAGCGTGCTCCCCCACGATGGTGGACAGCGGGTGCGACGGCGCGACCTCGGTGTCCCGGAACGTCCCAATGACGAGGAGCGCCGCGTCCCGGACGGCGGGGGCGACGAAGTCCAAGAGGTACAACGAAGCTGCGTCCGCGCGGTGCAGGTCGTCGAGCACCAGAACCAGTGGCTGGCAGCTCGCGCGCTCGCACAGCACGGTCATGACGGCGTCGAACAGCCGGAAGCGGTCCGCTTGCCCAGGCGCCGGCGAGCGACGCTCCATCAACGGCCGGAGCTCATCCGGGACTGCCTGGCTGCCCCCGGGCAGCAGGGCCTGCAGGATCTGTGTCCACGGCCAGAAGGCCGGCGCCCCCTCGGTCTCCCTGCAGCGCCCCCAGACGACCCGGCACCCACGCCGTCGGGCCAGCCGGCCGGCCTCTTCCACGAGCCGGCTCTTGCCGATGCCCGGCTCTCCGGTGACGAACACCAGACCGCCGCGACCGGCGACGGCCTCGGTCATCCCTTCGTCGAGCACACGCAACTCGGAATCCCGGCCGACGAGCACCCCACGCTGCGCGGTATGCGACGACGTCATCAGCGATCCCCGTGACGCGGTGGGCCGCCCCGGGCCATCGCCGGCCAGGGGCACGGAGTGCAGCATCCCGCATCAGCGAGGCGGTGCACACCACCGTCGAGGCATTGTGAGCGTGGCCGCTGCCTGGGCCGCCAGAAGGTCAGTACGGCTTCCGCTGCCTCAGCGAACCCTTCAGCCGAGGTCGGGGAAGAAGAGCTTGACCTCGCGCTCGGCCGACTCCGGCGAGTCCGAGCCGTGCACGATGTTGTTCTGCACCTCGAGCGCGAAGTCACCGCGGATCGTGCCCGGGCCCGCCTTCACCGGGTCGGTCGCCCCGGCCAGGCCGCGGAACGCCTCGATGGCCCGCGGCCCCTCGACGACCAGCGCCATCAGCGGGCCGCCGGTGATGAACTCGACGAGCGAGCCGAAGAACGGCCGCTCGCGGTGCTCGGCGTAGTGGGTCTCGGCGGTCTCGCGGTCCAGGGTGCGCAGCTCGGCGGCGGCCAGCCGGAGGCCCTTGCGCTCGAGCCGGGTGATCACCTCGCCGACCAGGCCACGGGCGACGCCATCGGGCTTGACGAGGACGAGGGTGCGTTCGGTCACGGGGCGGCAGCCTACGGGGTGGGCGCCGCTCCCCCGTCGCCGTCGTCCGGAACCGGCACCCGGGGCGGCCGGAACGGCGAGCCGAGCAGCTCCTTGCGCACCTGCAGGAGGTACAGCCAGATCAGCACGAAGGCGCCGGCGACGAACCACATCGCACCGCTGAGCAGGCCGGTCAGCAGCAGCGGCACCTGCAGCGCCGTGCCCACCAGCACGCCCTGCGGACGACGCTGCAGCCCGGAGGCGAGGATCAGCACCAGCGCCAGGCCGAGCAGGTAGGTGAGCCGGGCACCGGTCAGCCCGCCTTCGGTCTGGGCGATCCCGCGAGGCACGAAGAGGGTGGCGATGCCCTCGAGCACCAGGATGCCGGCGGCGACCCCGTTCAGCGCCCGCCCCGCCCGGACCGGGTCGGGGGCGGTCACGGCGTTGCCCGCGCCATCAGCGTGCGGGCCTCCCCCGCCGTGATCACGCTGCCGGTGACCAGCACCCCCAAGCCGCCGAGGGCGTCGTCCGGCCCGGCCTCGGCCAGCTCGATCGCCTCGGTCAGCGCCTCGGGCAGCCGCGGCGAGACGCTCACCCGGTCGGCGCCGAACACGTCGACGGCAAGCGCGCCCAGCTCGTCGGCGGACATCGCCCGCGAGGAGCTGTTCTGGGTGACGACGACCTCGGCGCAGACGTCCTCGAGGGCGGTGAGCATCCCGGCGACGTCCTTGCCGCTCACGCAGCCGACCACCCCGATCAGCCGGGTGAAGTCGAACGACTCCTTGATCGCGTCCACGGTGGCCGCCATGCCGGCCGGATTGTGCGCGGCGTCGACGAGCACGGTCGGACTGGTGCGCACCCGCTCCAGACGGCCCGGTGACCGCACGGCGGCGAAGGCCGCGCGGACGGTCCCCTGCTCGATGGGCCCGGTGGCGGCCCCGGCGCCCAGGAACGCCTCGACGGCGGCCAGCGCC
>JADDRA010000047.1 GCA_016781105.1 Actinomycetota bacterium
GGCCCCCGACGTCGCCATCGTGGGCGAGGTCCGCGACCGCGAGGCGCTCCCCCTGCTCCTCACGCTCTCGTCGGGGGTCAAGGGCTTCACGACCATCCACGCCGGGTCGGCCCGCCAGGCCCTGACCCGGCTCCGCTTCGTGTGCCAGCTGGCCGACACCTCCTCGGAGCTGCCCATGAGCGCTCTCAACAGCCTGGTGAGCGAGGCCGTCGACCTGGTGGTGCACTGCGCCCGGGTCCGGGGCCGGCCCCGGGTGACCGAGATCGTGGCCGTCGAGGATCTCCAGACCGGACCCGAGGGCACCGCCTTCACCGTCACCGAACTGCTCGCCCGCCCCACATGGGACGCCCCCCTGCGCTGGACGGGCAACGTCGCCTTGCGCTGCCGGCGTGCCTTCGAGGAGGCCGGCTACGACCTGCGGGCCCTGCTCGAGGCCGCGGGGACCGACCCGGCCTCGGGGCCGATGCCGGCCCGCCCGCCGGTCCCTCGGCGACCTCGGACCCGTCCGGTGCGGGCGACGACGAGCCGGGAGCCGACCCCCTGACCGCACTGCTCCTGGCCCTGGCCGCCGGCTACGGCGTGTTCCTCCTCTACACCGCCCTGGGCATGGGTTGGACCGGGGTGGGGCCCGGACCGCGCGTCCAGGGCCGAGGACGCCGGGATCGCCCCCTGCGCGAGTGGCTGGTGCAGGCCGGGCTCGACCAGGTCCGCCCTGCCGAGCTCGTGGGAGTCCTGCTGGCGCTGTTCGGCGTGGGAGCCGTCCTGGCCTGGGCGCTCTTCGGCGGGGTGTTGCCCCCGATGGCCGCCGGACTGTTCGCGGCCTCGTTCCCCCTCGCCGCCGCCCGGGGACGGCGGGCCCGGTGCCGGGTCGCGGCCAGCGAGGCCTGGCCCCAGCTCATCGAGGAGTTGCGCATCAAGACCACCGCGCTGGGCCGTTCGATCCCCCAGGCGCTGTTCGAACTGGGTCGCCGGGCGCCCGAGGAGATGCGCCCGGCGTTCGAGGCCGCCCGCCGGGAGTGGCTCATCTCCACCGACTTCGAGCGCAGCCTGGCCGTGCTCCAGGACCGGCTGGCCGACGCCACGGCGGACACGGTGTGCGAGACCCTGCTGGTGGCCCACGACATCGGCGGCACCGAGATCGACCGCTGCCTCAGCGCCCTGGTCGACGACCGCATCATGGACCAGCAAGGTCGCAAGGACGCTCATGCCCGCCAGGCAGGGGCCCGCTTCGCTCGCTGCTTCGTCCTCGTCGTGCCCCTCGGAATGGCCCTGGTGGGCCTGAGCATCGGGGAGGGCCGGGAGGCCTACCAGGGGCCCGGAGGCCAGGTGCTGGTCCTGGTCGCCCTGGGCCTCATGGCGCTGTGTTGGGTGTGGGCCGGCCACATCATGCGCCTGCCGGGCGAGCAGCGGGTCTTCCCAGGCTCCGCCGGGGTCGGGCCCGTGGAGGGAGGTCGCCGATGATGCCCGGCCTGGTGGCCCTGGGGTTGGCGCTGTGGGCGGGTGCCACCCTGGTGCTCTCCGAGGTCCGCTGGTTCGCCCGGCGTCCGCTCGTCGACCGTCTGCGCCCCTACTCGCCGGGTGGGATGGGTCGAGGCGCCCCTGCCGGGGTGTTCTCGGTCGAGTCCTTCACCCAGGCCGTCGGTCCGCTCGCCCGAGCGGTGGGGCAGCGCCTGGCCCAGCTCGTCGGCGTCAGCGAGGAGCTGTCGGTGCGCCTGGCCCGCATCCACTCCCCGCTGGGCGTGACCGAGGTTCGGGTCCGCCAGCTCGGTGCCAGCGTGGCCGGCTTCGGCGTGGCCGCGCTGGTGGTGCTCGCCCTGCGACCGGCCGTGCCCCTCGCCCTGCTGCTGGTGGTCGCCGGGCCGGCGCTGGCCTTCCTCGTCCAGGAGCAGCGCATCGCCGTCGCCTCCGAGCGCTGGCAGCGACGGTTGTTCCTCGAGTTGCCGGTCGTGGCCGAGCAGCTCGCCCTGCTGCTGTCGGCCGGGTACTCGCTGACCTCGGCGCTGAACCGGTCGGCCCAACGCAGCTCGGGAGCGTGCGGTGCGGACCTGCGCCGGGTCTGCGCCCGGCTCCGCCAGGGCGTGTCGGAGACCGAGGCGCTGCGGGAGTGGGCGGCAGTGGCCGACGTCGCTGCCCTCGACCGCCTGGTGCCGGTGCTGGCCCTCAACCGCGAGACGAGCGACCTCGGGCGGCTCATGGCCGAGGAGGCCAGGGCCATCCGCCGTGACGTCCACCGTGAGCTCATCGAGGCCGCCGAGCGCCGCAGCCAGCAGGTCTGGATCCCGGTGACGGTGGCCACGCTCGTGCCCGGCGTCATCTTCATGGGCATCCCCTTCGTCGAGGCCCTGCAGCGCTTCGGGGGCTGAGGGATGCCGAGCAGCCGAAGGGACCCCTCTCACCAGCAGCGATCGAACGACACCACTGACACGACGATCACCAGCAAAGGAGCCGACATGCAGCTCATCCTCGTGGCCTGGGCCGCGCTCACCCGGATCGCTCGGTGGTTGGGGGCACGAGCTCCCCGCCGCCTGGCGACACAGGCCGGCGAGGGCGTGATCTCCACCGCCATCGCCGTGCTCATCATGGCGCTCATCGGGGCCGCCATGTGGGGGGTGTTCCAGGCGGTCTTCGACGATGCCGGCGAACGCATCCAGGACAACGTCGAGCAGATCCAGTAGCGGCGCCGAGGAGGTCGGCGGGGACGGTGGCGGCGAGGCCGGGGCCGGGTTGCTGGGACCGATCATCGGCGTCACGGTGTTCCTGGTCCTGCTGTTGTTCGCCGTCCACCTGGTCCTGAACCTCTACGGGACCTCCGTCGTCACCGCCGCCGCATTCGACGCGGCGCGCCTGCGTGCCGGCGGTGCCGGCGCCGAGGTCAGCGAGGGCGAGGCCGAGCGCCACGTCCTCGAGCTCCTCGGCGCCTACCGGGCCGACGGGCGCCTGGAGCTGTCGTGGCGCTACCCCGATACCGACGGCGACGGCGCGCCCGATGTCGTCGCCCTGCGGGTGGTGGCCGAACACCCCACGAACCTCGTGGCCGGGCTTGACCTGCCGCTCCAACGGGTGGATCGCACGATCACCGTGCGCATGGAGCGGCTGCGGTGAGCCGGCCGAGGGATGGAGGCGCCCGTCGCACGCCGTGGTCGTCTCGTTGGCGCAACGAGGACGGGTTCGTGGGCGGGTTCGAGGCGTTGCCGTTCGGCTTCCTGGTGTTCGTGGTCGGCCTCTCCCTGCTGGTCAGTGCCTGGGGGGTCATCGACGCGAAGCTGGCGGCGTCGGCGGCGGCCCGGGAGGCCGCCCGGGCGTTCGTGGAGTCGGCCGGGCCGACTGACGCCGACGCTCTGGCCGAGGCACGGGAGGCGGCCGCACAGGCCATCGAGGGACACAAGGCGGAGCCCGGGAGCTGGGAGGTCCACACCGAGGGGCCGCTCCTGCTCCGGCGGTGCTCGCCGGTCACCTTCGTGGTCACCTACGACGTGCCCACCTTGCGGCTGCCGTGGATCGGCGGCTTCGGAGGAAGCGTCATCACCGCCACCGGCCGTCACCGCGAGGTGGTCGACCCCTACCGCCAGGGTCTGGCCGACCCGGTGGGCCCGACGCCCGTGTGCCGTGGCTGAGCGGACCCGGGTGCCGGGTCGAGCAGGCCAGGGCGGCAGCGTGCTGGTCCTCATGCCCGCCGCGGTCCTCGTGTTCCTGGTCCTCGGAGCCCTGGCGGTCGACACCGCAGTGGTGTTCCTGGCCCAGCGCCAGCTGGCCAACGCGGCCGTGGCCGCGGCCAACGACGCCGCCGCCGCCGTCGACGTCGAGCGCTTCTACCAGGATGGGTCGCTCCGGCTCCTGCCCGCCCAGGCCCAGCGGGTGGCCGAGGAGAGCGTCGGCCGGGTCGATCTCGACCACCTCGGACAGGTGCGACCGGCGGTCCGGGTCGGGGACGGGGTGGTCGAGGTCACGATCACGGCCACGGTGGAGCGCATCTTCGCCCGCGCTGTCCCGGGAGGCTCCGACCACGCCGAGGTGGCCGCCAGGGCCATCGCCGACACCGAGCGAGGGTGAGCCGCGCGGCGGGTCTTGCATCGAAGGACAAGAAGAGCACAGAATATGTAGTGATGACACGTCAGCGCTCCTCAGGCACTGGACGAGCCCGGGCGGCGGCCCACCTTCTCGGATGGATGGCCTTCCTCCTGGTCGTGGCCCTGGGCACGCGCCTGGTCAGCCGGGGTCCGCTGGCCCCGCCGTCGCTCGGCGATCCGGCCTCGTGGGCCGGTTGGGCGGCCGAGCGGTCGCCCCTGGAGGCCGCCTTCGCGGTGCTGGGGCTGGTGGTGGAGGTCCTGGCCTGGTACCTGCTCGGGGCGACGGTGCTGGCCGCCGCCGCTCGGCGACGGGGGGCGGGCCGGCTGGTGTCGGTGGCAGAGGTGCTCACCCTCCCGGTGCTGCGCCGGGCCGTGCACGCCGCGCTCGGGCTCAGCGTGGCCGGCAGCAGCGCGGCCGGCCTTGCGTCGGCCACCGTCGATCCGGCCCCGCCACGGGCGTGGCGCGTGCCGACCGGAGTGGAACTGGTGGTGGCCACCGCCGGCGCGCCGTTCCCTCTCGACGACGAGACCGGCGGAGACGGGGGGTCCACCGGTGCCGGGGCCGGCGAGCCCGAGCGTCCCGGTGGTGGCGCACAGGCCCCCACCATGCGACGCCTGCCTCCCAGCGAGGCCGAGGGCGGCGAGACGCCGACCTGCGAGGCGCCGACCGCCGAGGCGCCGACCAGCGAAGTGCCGGCCAGAGAAGCACCGACCAGCGAAGCGCCGACCCCGGGAGCGGCGACCGGCGGGACCGCGTCCGACGAGGCACCGCCGAGCCGGCTCCCCACCGTCGACCGGGAGGTGACGGCAGGGAAGTGGGAGCTGCGCCCCGGCGACCACCTGTGGTCGGTGGCCAGCCAGGTGGTGGAGGCGGCCGTCCGCCGTCCTCCCCACGACCACGAGGTGGCCACCTACTGGCGCCGGCTCATCGAGGTCAACCTCGACCGCCTGGCCGATCCGGCCAACCCCGACCTCGTCTTCCCCGGCCAGGTCCTGGCCGTCCCCGAGCCCGGCGCCCTCACCTCGGGCGCCTGACCCTCGGCGCTACCGTGGCCGAGGTGGGCGACTGCATCTTCTGTCGCATCGTGGCCGGCGAGCTGCCGGCCGAGGTGGTGGCCCGCTCACCGCACACCCTGGCTTTTCGCGACCTCGATCCCCAGGCCCCCACCCACGTGCTGGTCGTGCCCACCGAGCACGTGGCCGACGCCGCCGCCCTCGGGCCCGAGCACGCCGCGCTGTTGGCCGAGCTGGCCGTGACGGCCCGGGAGGTGGCCGAGGCCGAGGGGGTGCGCGACCGGGGGTACCGCCTGGTGCTCAACGTCGGCGACGACGCCGGCAACACCGTGCCCCATCTGCACCTCCACGTGCTCGGAGGCCGCCGGTTGGAGTGGCCCCCCGGGTAGCGCGCCTCCGTTGCGGCCGCGCCCGCTCGCGCCGGCCACGAACGGCGGAGCGGTACCCTGGGACACGCCCGTGTCTCCCCTCGACGTCAAGGTCCTCGTCCCCGGCAACCACCTCATGGGGGGCCTGCTCGGTCAGCGCGACGAGCTGCTCCGCCTCGTCGAGGCCGCCTTCGTCGAGGCCGAGATCCACGTGCGGGGCAACGAGATCAGCATCAGCGGCCCCGAGGCCGAGCGGGTGGGCAAGCTCTTCGAGGAGCTGGTGGTCCTGCTCGAGCTGGGCCAGGACCTCGACCCGACCAAGGTCGACCGCACCATCGAGATGGTCAAGGCCGACGAGCGCCCCACCGACGTGCTCACCACCGAGGTGCTCAAGGCGGCCAAGGGCCGCACGGTGCGGCCCAAGACCAGCGGCCAGAAGCGCTACGTCGACGCCATCCGCGACAACGTGGTCACCTTCGGGATCGGCCCCGCGGGCACGGGCAAGAGCTGGCTGGCGGTGGCCATGGCCGTCCAGGCCCTCCAGCTCAAGCAGGTCAACCGCATCATCCTCACCCGCCCGGCGGTCGAGGCCGGCGAGCGCCTCGGCTTCCTGCCCGGCGACCTCAACGCCAAGATCGACCCCTACCTGCGCCCCCTCTTCGACGCCCTCTACGACATGGTCGAGCCCGAGGGGGCCCAGCGCCTGCTCGACCGGGGCACGGTGGAGGTGGCGCCGCTCGCCTTCATGCGGGGGCGCACGCTCAACGGCAGCTTCATCATCCTCGACGAGGCCCAGAACAGCACCCGGGAGCAGATGAAGATGTTCCTGACCCGCATCGGCTTCGGCTCCAAGGCGGTCATCACCGGTGACGTGACCCAGGTCGACGTGCCCAGCGGGCGCTCGGGGCTGGTCGGCCTGGAGCAGGTGCTCTCGGGCATCGCCGGGCTGGCCTTCGTGCGCCTCACCAACCGCGACGTGGTCCGCCACCGCATCGTCCAGGACATCGTCGACGCCTACGAGCGAGCGGGGGCCTCGGAGTCGGCCGGCGGGGCGGACGGCCGGCCATGAGGCCCGCCCCGTCGTCCCCGTCGACCCCCTCGACACCCTGGCCCGGGCCAGCGCCCGGGCCTCTCCCGCAGCCCAGCCTCGGTCCCACCGTGGCCGTGGCCGACGAGCAGCGCGCCGTCCCCGTCGACGCCGCCCACCTGGGCGCGCTGGCCCGAGCCGTGCTCGTCGACCAGGGGGCGGGCGGGGGGGAGCTGGCGCTGACCTTCGTCGAGGAGGAGGCCATGGCCGAGCTGAACGGGCGCCACCTGGGCGAGGCCGGTGCCACCGACGTGCTCGCCTTTCCCCTCGACGCCTGCCCCGACGACCCGCACGAGCTGTCTGATCCGGAGGTCCCGCTCCTGCTGGGTGACGTGGTCGTGTGCCCGGCGGTGGCCGAGCGCAACGCCCTCACCCGCTCGTCGGCGACCGGCGACGAGCTGGCCCTGCTGGTCGTCCACGGCGTGCTCCACGTGCTCGGGATGGACCACGCCGAGCCGGGCGAGGCGGCGGCCATGCAGGCCGCCGAGCGCCGGCTCCTGGCCCGGTGGCACACCGGTGGTTGAGCGGGCCGGCGTGAGGTGCCGGTGCCGGCGACGGCCGGGCCCGGGGGCCGGGTGAGCACCCCCGAGGTGGCGGCCGTCGTCGCCGTGGTGGTGCTGGTGGCCTCGAGCGCCGTCTTGGCCCTGGCCGAGACCAGCCTGACCCATCTGGGAAGCTCCAAGGCCCTGGCCCTGGAGGAGGAGGGCCGGCGGGGGGCGGCCAGCCTGGCCCGGCTGCTGGCCCATCGGGAGCAGGTGCTCAACCCCGTGCTGCTGCTGGTGCTGGTGTGCCACCTGGCCGCCGGCACCCTGGTCGGCCTGCTGGCCCAGTCGTACTTCGGGGCGGTCGGCATCGCCGTGGCCACCGGGCTGCTGGCCGTGGTCATCTTCGTGCTGGCCGAGGCCGCCCCCAAGACCTACGCCCTCCAGCACACCGAGCGCTCGGCCCTGCTGGTGGCCCCGGTGGTCAGCATCCTGGCCCGCTTCCCTCCCGTGCGCCTGCTCACCCGGGCCCTCATCGGGCTGTCCAACCTGGTGCTGCCGGGCAAGGGGCGCCGGGCCGGGCCGGTGGTCTCCGAGGAGGAGCTGCTGGCCCTGGCCGACGTGGCCGTGGAGGCCGACGTCATCGAGGTCGAGGAGCGGGCCCTGATCCGCTCCATCATCGACTTCGGCGACACCGTGGCCCGGGAGGTCATGGTCCCCCGCCCCGACATGGTCACGGTGGCGGCCGGGGCCACCGTGGCCCAGGCCATGGAGACGGTCATCGCCAACGGCTACAGTCGCATCCCCCTTCGCGACGAGGGGATCGACGACATCGTGGGCCTGGTCTACGCCAAGGACCTGATGCGGGCCTCGCGGGAGGGGCGCACCTCGGCCATTGTGCGCACCCTGTTGCGCGAGGCCCACTTCGTGCCCGAGTCCAAGCGGGTGGCCGAGCTGATGCGGGAGATGCAGGCCGAGAAGTTCCACATGGCCATCGTGATCGACGAGTACGGCAGCACCGCCGGCGTGGTGACCCTCGAGGACCTCATCGAGGAGCTGGTGGGCGAGATCGTCGACGAGTTCGACGTGGAGGACCCCCTGCTCGAGCCGCTCCCCGGCGGCGACGTGCGGGTGGCCGCCCGCATGCCCCTCGACGAGCTCAACGACCTGCTCCACCTCGACCTGCCCGAGGGCAACTGGGACACCGTGGGCGGGCTGGTGTTCGACCTGCTCGGCCACGTGCCCAACGAGGGGGAGACGGTGGCGGTCGACGGGCACGTGCTGCGAGCCGAGCGGGTGCAGGGCCGGCGCATCGGCCGGGTGCGCATCACCAGGGCCGAGGAGGCGACTGCGCCCGACGCCGCCGCCTCCTAGCCCGTGCGCTCGGGCTTCGTGACCCTGGTGGGGCGACCCAACGTGGGCAAGTCGACGCTGCTCAACCGCATGGTGGGCACCAAGGTCAGCATCGTGTCGGACAAGGTGCAGACGACGCGCTTCCCGGTCAGAGGAGTGCTGACCCGCGACGACGCCCAGGTCGTCTTCGTCGACACGCCGGGCCTGCACCGGCCGCGCGGCCCCCTCGGCCGGCGGCTGCAGGAGGCGACGACCGAGTCCCTGCGCGGCGTCGACGTCGCCTGCGTGGTGCTCGACGCCCGCAGCCCCCTCGGTGGGGGCGACCGGGCGGTCGCCGACCAGGCACCGGCCGATGCCGTGGTGGTCCTCAACAAGGTCGACGGGCTGCCGCGGGCCACCGTGCTGGAGCGCCTGCAGGCGGCGGCAGCGCTGGGGTGCAGCGAGTACTTCCCGGTCTCGGCCCTGACCGGTGCCGGCGTCGAGGCGCTGGTCGACGGCCTGGTCGCCCGCCTCCCCGAGGGTCCGCGTCACTACCCGCCCGAGACGACACGGGACAGCCCCGAGGCCGTCTGGGTGGCCGAGCTGGTGCGCGAGCAGCTCCTGGCCGTCCTGCGCGAGGAGCTCCCCCATGCCGTCGCCACCCGGGTGACCGAGTGGGAGTGGCCCCGGGTGCGCTGTGAGATCCTCGTGCGCCGGGAGTCCCAGAAGGGCATCGTCATCGGCCGGGGGGGCGAGGTGCTCAAGGCGGTGGGCGGGGCGGTGCGCCGCCAGCTCGAGCCCGGGGCCTACCTGGAGCTGGTGGTCAAGGTCGACCGGGACTGGCCCCGCCGGGCCGACCTGGCCGGTGTCCCTCCCTGGTAGCTGTCCCTCGCATCTAGAGAGCGTGCGCCAGCGGTGGCGTAGGCTGCGCTCCGATGGGACCGGGCCGGCGGCGAAGGGCGGGGCGCTCGTCCTGGCCGGTCGTGCTCATGGTGGTGGGCGTCGTCGTCCTCGGGATCGCCGGGGCCCGCCTGCTCGGTGGCGGCGACGCCGACGCCGGGGGCGCGCCCGACGAGGGTCCCCTGGCCTCGTGCGACGTGGGGGGCTGTCGGGCCAACGGCGACGTCCGCCCGGCCCGGGGCTACGAGGTCCCCTCGGTGGTCGTGGACCCCGACGACCCCGCCCACGTGGTGGTGGCCGACGTCAACCTGGTGGGCGGCGTGTGCGGCTGGCACGTGAGCTTCGACGGCGGGGAGACGTGGGAGGACGGGGTCTTCGAGCTGCCGGCCGGCTTCAAGAACTGCCAGCTCGACTCGGCCGGCTTCCTGTCGGCCGGCAACGTGGCCCGGGGGCCCTCGGGCGACCTGTACTACGTGCTCTCCTCGGCCCGGGTCGACCAGGCCAAGCGCCCCCTGGAGGGCGAGAGCGTGCTGGTGGCCCGCTCCCGCGACGGCGGTCGCACCTTCGACCCCGCCACCGTGGCCGTGCCCGGAGGGTCCAGCGAGGTGAACTACCTGCGACCGTCGATCGGCGTCGTGGCCGGTCCCGGGGGCGCCGACCGGGTGCTGCTCTCGTTCTGGGAGTGCGACCAGCAGGGCTGCCCGCGGGCCCACTTCGTCCAGTCCCTCGACGCAGGGGCGACCTACTCGTCACCGGTCCTGGTCAGCCAGGCCCCCGGTGGGAACAGCCCGTCGGTCCCGGTCGTCGATGCCGACGGCACCGTGCACGTCACCTTCCTGCGCCGCGACAGCGCCACCGACACCGTCGAGCTGGCGTTGGCCCGCTCCGACGACGGCGGGGCCAGCTTCACCAACAGCGCCATCGACCGGCAACCCTCGATCGGGCGCACCTACGACGCCGCCGAGCTGGCGGTGAGCCCGGACGGGAGGAGCCTGCACACGGTGTTCAGCGACAACCGCCAGGGCCGGCCCGATGTGTTCCTGCGCAGCTCGCTCGATGGTGGCGACACGTGGAGCCAGGCCGTGCTGCTCAACGACCTGAGCGGCGGAGGGGCGTTCCTCCCCAACCTCTCGGTCGGACCGCAAGGCCGCATCGACGTGGTCTTCTACCAACAGAGCCGTGAGAACGTGAACGACGTCATCTGGACCTACTCGACCGACGGCGGGGTCCGGTTCTCGCGTGGCCTGCAGCTCAACGACGGGAGCATCGACCGGGAGGTGGGCTACACCGCGGAGGTGGGAGACTCCTACGGCCCCGACGTGGCCTCGGCCCCGGGCGCCGCCTTTGTGGTCTGGAGCGACTCGCGCCTCGGCACGGGCCTCACCGACACCCAGGACAGCGTGCTGCGCCGGGCCGAGGTCCGCCCCGCCCCCTCACGTCCCTGAGCCGCTCCCGGCCCGGGCCGGGGCCAGGTTGCGGGCGAAGAGGGTGGCCGACACGGCCGTGGTCCACAGCGTCACCTCGGGGCCGTTGGTGACGCCCCAGCCGGCCTGGAGATCGGCCAGCCAGGTGAGGTAGGCGACCGTCACCACGACGGGCAGGGCCCGCAGCAGCGAGGGGAGAGGGCGGCGGGTCACGCCGTAGGCGACCAGGAAGGCGCCGGCGGCCACCAGGGTGAGGAGGGGGACGTACACCACGCCCAGGGCGAGGGCCGGGGGGATGCCGCTGCCGCCCCGGAAGCCCGTCCACACCGGCGCGACGTGCCCGGCGACGGCGGCGGCGCCGGTCCACAGCGCCACCGACACCCAGGCGCCGATGGCCTGGTTGGAGAATACGCCCACGCCGCTGAAGGTGTTGGCCCCCGGGGTGGCGGCGAGGGTGAGGTGCCAGGCCAGGGTGGTGGCGGCCAGCGTGGCCGCCACCGGCAGGGCGGCGGTGGCGTCGGCCTCGCGCCGCTCCGAGCGTGGGCCCCGGCCCGGCGAGGCGTAGTGGCGATCGGGCGCGGGATCGGCGAGCTGGCGGCGGAGGCGGCGGCGGGAGAGCAGGTAGGCGAAGGGCACCGACCCGGCCAGGTAGCCGAGGACCACGAGCGGCCCGGCCAGGACGCCCACTGCAGTGGCGCTGCGGGGGACCCAGTCGAACAGCGCCAGCGCCGGGGTGGCGAGCGCGGTGAGGGCGCTGAGGGGGGCCACCGGCCGGACGCTACCCCGCGGACGTGGTCATCTCCCCGGCCCGGGTGGGGCCCGAGGGCGGCCGCCCGGGCAGGCTCGGCCCCAGGAGCTCGACCGCCACGGTGCCGTGCCGGCGCTCCCACAGCACCACGTTGAGCGTGGCCGTGTAGACGACGAGGCGGCCGAAGAAGACCAGCCAGGCCAGGATGGCGAAGACGATCCCGAGTGAGCCGTAGAGGGCCGAGGACGAGGCGACGGCCCGGGGCACGTAGATGCCGCCCACCACCTTGAGCACCTCCAGGCCCACGGCGCCGAGGACGGCACCGGGGACCAGGGGGCGCCAGCCGACCTCCCGGTTGCACAGCACCTTGGCCGTCCACAGGAACAACCCGAAGCTCACGCCCAGCCCCACGAGCAGGTTGAGGGGGGCGACGACCGCCGGCAGGAAGCCGAGGACGGCCGTGACCGAGAAGGACGCGACGAACAGCAGGGCCGCTCCACCAGCCAGCCCAGGGCGACGACCTTGTCCTTCAGGCCCCGGCCCGGCACCTGCCACACCGCGTCGTAGGCGTACTCGAGGGCCGAGACCAGCCCGAGAGCCGACCACAGCAGGCCGGTGAAGCCCACGAGCGAGGCCCCCGCCCGGCTCTGCTCGGCGGTGGCGATGGCGGTGGCGATCGACTTCCGGGCGGCCGCGGTGCCGCCCAAGCCGAAGACCTCGGCCACCTGCCCGGACAGGTCGGGGGTGGTGGAGGCGAAGAACCCCACCACGGCGATGGCCACCAGGGCCAGGGGGAACAGCGACAGGAAGGCGGCCAGGGTGACCGCCGAGGCCAGGGAGCCCCCGTGCACCTCGTCGAAGCGCTGCTGCACGTCGAGGACCACGGCCAGCCACGGGCGGTCCTCGGCCCACGGTCGCAGCCGTTCCAGCACCCTCTGGTTCTCGTCCACAGGCAGTAGTTTCGGGCGGTGGACCTCGACGGGATCGACCCCCTGCGGGTGCCCGCCCACGTGGCCTGCGTCATGGACGGCAACGGACGGTGGGCCCAGAAGCGGGGCCTGCCCCGCACCGAGGGCCACGCCGCCGGGGAGGAGGCCCTCTTCGACGCGGTGGAGGGTGCCCTCGAGCTGGGCGTGCGCTGGCTCACCGTCTACGCCTTCTCCACGGAGAACTGGAAGCGGCCGGTCGACGAGGTCCGCTACCTGATGCAGTTCAACGAGGGCATCCTCACCCGCCGGCGGGACGAGCTGCACGAGCGGGGGGTGCGCATCCGCTTCGTGGGCCGGCGGGACTGGCGGGTGCCCAAGCGCCTGCTGCGGCGCATGGACGAGTCCCTGGAGCTGACCGCGGCCAACACGACCATGACCCTGACCATCGCCTTCAACTACGGCGGGCGGGCCGAGATCGTCGACGCCGTGCGCGCCCTGGTGGCGGCGGGGACCCCGGCGGACAGGATCGACGAGCGGGCCGTCCGTCGCCACCTCTACGACCCGACCATGCCCGACCCCGACCTGGTGGTGCGCACGTCGGGGGAGTACCGCATCTCCAACTTCCTGCTCTGGGAGCTGGCCTACAGCGAGCTGGTGTTCACCGACGTGCTCTGGCCCGACTTCCGCCGCCAGCACCTGGTCGAGGCGGTGCGCGAGTTCCAGCGCCGCGACCGTCGCTACGGCGGGGTCGAGTAGGCCCCGCCGTGGGCCTGTACCGGGAGCGGGGCGTCGTGCTGCGCACCCTCAAGCTGGGTGAGGCCGACCGCATCGTCACCCTGGTGACCGAGGGCCACGGCAAGCTGCGGGCGGTGGCCAAGGGGGTGCGCCGGACCAAGAGCCGCTTCGGGGGTCGGCTGGAGCCCCTGAGCCACGTGGCCCTGCTCGCCTACGAGGGCCGCAGCCTCGACACCATCACCCAGGCCGAGGCCCTCGAGGCCTTCCGGCCCGTGCGCGAGGACCTGGGGCGCCTGGGGCGGGCGCTGTCGCTGCTGGAGGTGGTCGACGCCGTGGTCCAGGAGGGTGACGACGACCCCCGCCTCTACCAGATGCTGCTCGGCGCCCTGCGCACCCTGGCCGCCGGCGATGCCCCCCTGGTGGTGCCCGCCTTCTTCTGGAAGCTGCTGGCCCAGCAGGGCTTCCGGCCCTCGCTCGAGGCCTGCGCCACCTGCGGGACCGGCGGGGAGGTCGAGGCCCTGGAGGCCTTCGATCCGGGTGAGGGAGGTGCCCTGTGCCGGTCGTGCCGGCGGGGGACCCGCATCACCCCCGAGGCCCTGGGCCTGCTGCGCCGCATCCTCGGCGGCGACCTGGTCGGGGTGCTGGCCGAGGGGGCCTCGCCCGGCGGGGCCGAGCTCGAGCACCTGGCCACCCGGGCCATCGAGCACCACCTCGAGCGCCGCCTGCGCGCCCCCGGGCTCCTCGACCCCGCCTGAGCTGCCTTCTGGTGGTGGAACCGGTACCACCGTGGTCCCGTTTTCACCACCACGACGGTTCGTGGTCAGGGTGAACCGGGGGTGCGCTCGAGGCCGGGGCAGTCGATGTCGTAGTAGCGCTCGATCTCGGCGTCGTCGACGCCCCGGGTGAGGGTGGTCTGTTCGGCGCCCAGCTCGACCAGGGTGTTGCCGTCGACGCGGTAGCGGGTGGCGGTGGCCGCGAAGGTCTCGCCGTCGTCACTGGTGGCGCTGAGGCGGACGAGGCGGTCGCCGGTGCAGGCCAGGCCGTCGGCATGGGTGACGCTCCCGCCCACCGGCAGCTCGGCGGCCGACCCCGACTCGAAGCTGACCCGGGTGAGGGCGCACTCCACGAACTGGAACAGGCCGACCACCACGACCGATGCCCCGCCGCCGGTGACGGCGACGACGGTCGAGCCCTCGCCGCCGAGGTCGGCCCCGCCGAGGACCGACAGCGGCGCCGGCCCGTCCACGGAGCTCTCGCTGGCGTCGATCGCGGCGCTGCCGCCGCCGGCCAGCTCCACGGCCACCCGCCGGTTGCCGTCGGCCTCCCGGTAGGCCACCACCCGGTCGGGGGCACCGTCGCCGTCGACGTCGGCCCGCACCTCGCTCACGTCGCTCGCCCCCGGAGGCGGGACCGCCTCCTCGTCCGACGGGCACCCGCCGGCAGCCGCCGGGGACGAGGTGGACGTGGTCGGCTCCGCCGCTGCGCTCGACGACGTCGACGAGGACGACGTCGACGTGGACGACGGCGGGGCCGAGGTGGTGGTGGGAGCCGAGGAGGACGGTGCCGCCGCGTCGGGCGCTTCGCTGCAGGCGCCGAGGAGGAGGGCGAAGAGCACGACCACTGCGGTGCGCCTCAGGGGGCCGTGCACGCCCGTCGCCTCCTCCGATCCCGGGCGGGAACGCCCCGGGCACGGGGGGCTCCCGCCACTACAGTCGACCATCATGCCCGACGAGTTCGACCAGGTGGTGAACCTCTGCAAGCGCCGGGGCTTCGTCTTCCCGTCGGCCGAGATCTACGGGGGGTTCCGCTCCACCTACGACTACGGGCCCGTGGGCGTCCTGGCCTTGCGCAACGTCAAGCAGGCGTGGTGGCGCTCGATGGTCCAGCTCCGCTCCGACGTGGTCGGCCTCGACGCCGCCATCCTCTCGCCCCCGGCCATCTGGGAGGCGTCGGGACACCTGCGCAACTTCACCGACCCCCTGGTCGACTGCCGGCGCTGCCGGGAGCGCTTCCGGCTCGACCAGCTCGAGGACTCTTCCCGCTGCCCCAACTGCGGCGCCTCCGACAGCTTCACCGAGGCCCGCCAGTTCAACCTCATGTTCAAGACCCACGCCGGGCCGGTGGAGAGCGACAACGCGGTGGCCTACCTGCGGCCCGAGACGGCCCAGGGCATGTTCGTCAACTTCAAGAACGTGCTGGAGACCTCCCGCAAGCGGCCTCCCTTCGGCATCGCCCAGGTGGGCAAGTCGTTCCGCAACGAGATCACCCCGGGCAACTTCATCTTCCGGACCCGCGAGTTCGAGCAGATGGAGCTGGAGTACTTCGTGCCGCCCGACGAGGCGTCCCGGTGGTTCGAGTACTGGTGCGAGGAGCGCCTGCGCTGGTACCGCGACCTCGGCATCCCCGCCGAGCGCCTGCGCCTGCGCCCCCACGACCCCGACGAGCTCAGCCACTACTCCAGCGCCACCTCCGACGTGGAGTTCCTCTACCCCTGGGGCTGGGGCGAGCTGGAGGGGATCGCCAACCGGGGCGACTACGACCTGACCCAGCACGCGGCTGCGTCGGGCGAGAAGCTGGAGTACTTCGACCAGGCCAGCGGGACCCGCTACGTGCCCCACGTGATCGAGCCGGCGGCGGGGGCCACCAGGGCCATGATGGCCTTCCTGCTGGCCGCTTACGACACCGACGAGGTCAACGGCGAGCCCCGCACCGTGCTGCGGCTGCACCCGGCCCTGGCCCCCTACCAGGTGGCCGTCCTGCCCCTGTCCCGCAAGGAGAGCCTCACCCCCCTGGCCGGCGAGGTGCTGGCCTCGGTCCAGCAGCGCTGGATGTGCGACTACGACGAGACCCAGGCCATCGGCCGGCGCTACCGGCGCCAGGACGAGATCGGCACGCCGTGGTGCGTCACCGTCGACTTCGACAGCCTGGAGGACAAGGCGGTGACCATCCGGGAGCGGGACACCCTCGACCAGGTGCGGGTCCCCATCGGCGCCCTCGTCGACGAGCTGGCCGACCGCCTGGGCTCGCCCTGACCGGCCACTCCTGGTGGTCCGCCTCCTCCGTTGGGGTGGGGGCGCGGGTGTCAGGCGTCGAGGCGCATCCCCTAACCTCGACGCGTGACCTTCGTCTACGCCTTCGACCACGAGCACCTCCAGGCCCCCATGTCCCTCAAGGACCTGCTGGGGGGCAAGGGCGCCAACCTGGCGGAGATGACGTCGGTGCTGGGCCTTCCCGTACCTCCGGGTTTCACCATCTCCACCGAGGCGTGCCGGGCCTACCTGCATGGCGGGTGGCCCGAGGGTCTCGACGCCGAGGTGGCCGAGCACCGCCGGGCGCTCGAGCGGGCCATGGGCAAGCGCCTGGGCGATCCTTGCGATCCGCTCCTGGTCTCCGTGCGCTCGGGCGCCAAGTTCTCCATGCCCGGGATGATGGACACGGTGCTCAACCTGGGCCTCAACGACGAGTCGGTCGAGGGCCTGGCCAAGCAGACCGGCGACGATCGCTTCGCCTACGACTCCTACCGGCGGTTCATCCAGATGTTCGGCAAGATCGTGCTCGGCATCCCCGGTGAGGAGTTCGACGAGCTCTTCGAGGGGGCCCGCAAGCTCTCGGCGGCCCGGACCGACGCCGACATCGGGGCCGACGTGCTGGCCATGGTGGTGCGGGGCTTCAAGGAGATCGTCCAGTCCCACACCCGGGCCCCGTTCCCCCAGGACCCCGACCTCCAGCTCCGGGCGGCGATCGAGGCCGTGTTCTCGTCCTGGGGCTCTCCCCGGGCCATCGCCTACCGCACGAGGGAGAAGATCAGCCACGACCTCGGCACCGCGGTGAACGTCCAGGCCATGGTCTTCGGCAACCGGGGCGAGGACTCGGGGACCGGCGTCGGCTTCACCCGCGACCCCAGCACCGGGGCCAAGGGGGCCTACGGCGACTTCCTGGTCAACGCCCAGGGCGAGGACGTGGTGGCGGGTACTCGCACCACCCAGCCCCTGTCCGACCTGGCCGTGCACTTCCCCGCCATCCACGCCCAGCTCCTGGAGATCTTCGAGGACCTGGAGGCGCACTACCGGGACATGCTCGACACCGAGTTCACCATCGAGTCGGGCAAGCTGTGGATGCTCCAGACCCGGGTGGGCAAGCGCACCGGGGCCGCCGCCCTGCGCATGGCGGTGGAGATGACCACCGACCCGGGGATCGAGCTGTCGCGGGCCGAGGCGGTGGGGAGGATCACCGCCGAGCACCTCGACTCCGTCCTGCACCCCCAGTTCGCCCCCGGTCCCCGGACCGTGCTGACCAGGGGCCTCGCTGCTTCTCCCGGCGCCGCCGTGGGCCGGGCCTACTTCAGCGCCGACGACGCCGCGGCCGCCGCCGGCCGGGCGGAGCAGGTCGTGCTGGTGCGCAACGAGACCTCGCCCGAGGACATCCACGGCATGGCCGCGGCGGAGGGCATCCTCACCGCCCGGGGAGGCCTGGTCAGCCACGCTGCCGTGGTGGCCCGGGGATGGGGCAAGCCCGCCGTGTGCGGAGCCGAGCAGGTCCGCATCTCGCGGACGTCGTTCTCCGTGGGCGACGTGGTGGTGTCCGAAGGCGACGTCATCTCACTGGACGGGACCACGGGCGAGGTCGTGCTCGGGGCGGTGGCGCTCTCGGTGGGCCACGTCCCCGACGAGCTCACCACCGTCCTGTCCTGGGCCGACGAGATCCGGTCCGGTCGCCTGGCCGTGCGGGCCAACGCCGACACCGGGACCGACGCCGCCCGGGCCCGGGCCTTCGGGGCCGAGGGCATCGGCCTGTGCCGCACGGAGCACATGTTCCTCGGCGAGGACCGCCTCCCCGTGGTGCGCGAGATGATCCTGGCCGCCACCCCCGAAGCCGAAGCGGTCGCCCTGGAGAAGCTGCGGGCCGTGCAGAAGACCGACTTCCTCGAGGTGCTCGAGGCCATGGACGGGCTGCCCGTCACCGTGCGCCTGCTCGATCCGCCCCTGCACGAGTTCCTCCCCGACGTCGAGGAGCTGGCGGTCAAGGCGGCCACCACCGGCCTGTCGGTCGAGGAGGTCCAGCTCCTGGCCGCCGCCCGGTGGTGGCAGGAGGTCAACCCCATGCTCGGCACCCGGGGCGTGCGCCTCGGCGTGGTCAAGCCCGGCCTCTACGCCATGCAGGTGCGGGCGCTCATGGAGGCCGCCGCCGAGCGCTTGGCCGCCGGGGGCACGCCGGTGGTCGAGATCATGATTCCCCTCACCATCAGCCGGGAGGAGCTGGCCCTGGCCCGAGGCTGGGTCGAGGCCGCCATGGCCGAGGCCGCCGCCAGTGCCGGGGCCGTCGACGTCACCATCGGCACCATGATCGAGACCCCCCGGGCTGCCCTGCTGGCCGCCGAGGTGGCCGAGGCCGCCGACTTCTTCTCCTTCGGGACCAACGACCTCACCCAGATGGCCCTGGGCTTCAGCCGCGACGACATCGAGGGCCGGGTGATGGCGCCCTACCTGGAGCAGGGCCTGCTGGCCCGCAACCCCTTCGAGACCATCGACGCCGCCGGGGTGGGCGAGCTGGTGCGCCTGGCCGCCGCCCGGGGCCGCTCGGCCCGGCCCGCCCTCAAGCTCGGGGTGTGCGGGGAGCACGGCGGCGACCCGGAGTCGATCGCACTGTTCTTCGACGCCGGCCTCGACTACGTCTCGTGCTCCCCCTACCGCGTCCCCATCGCCCGCCTGGCCGCCGCCCAGGCGGTGCTCGGCGCGTCCGGTTCCGGCGACACCCGCTAGGGCAGACTCGACGCCATGCCCTCCTTGATCCTCGCCGTCGAGGCACCGGCCTCAGGCGGCAACTTCGCCAGCTTCGAGGTCGCCCCCTGGCAGTGGGCGGCGTTCGTCGGCCTGGTGGCCGTGCTGTTGCTGGTCGACGTGCTGGTCATCCACCGCCGGCCCCACGCCGTGGGCTTCAAGGAGGCGGCCATCGAGAGCGCGGTGTGGATCAGCATCGGGACCGCCTTCACCCTGGTCATCTTCGGCTGGCACGGGGGCCAGGCCGCCGGGGAGTACCTCAGCGGCTACCTCATCGAGAAGAGCCTCTCGATCGACAACGTCTTCGTGTGGGCGGTGATCCTGTCGTACTTCAAGGTCCCGGCCCAATACCAGTTCCGGGTGCTGTTCTGGGGGATCTTCGGTGCCCTGGTGCTGCGGGCCGTCTTCATCTTCGCCGGCGTGGCCCTCATCGAGCGCTTCGACTTCGTCCTCTACGTCTTCGGTGCGCTGCTGCTCTACTCGGCGTTCAAGATCGCCCGCCACCAGGAGGCCGAGGTCCATCCCGAGAAGAGCGTCGTGCTGCGAGCGGTGCGCAAGGTGGTGCCCTCCACCGAGGAGTACGACGGCCAGAAGATCTTCACCGTCCGGAACGGCAAGCGCCTGGCCACGCCCCTCTTCGCCGTGCTCATCATGATCGAGAGCACCGACGTGGTCTTCGCCGTCGATTCCATCCCCGCCATCCTGGCCGTCAGCCGGGAGCCGTTCATCGTGTTCAGCTCCAACGCCTTCGCCATCCTCGGCCTGCGGGCGCTGTACTTCTGCCTGGCCGGCATGGCCGGGCGCTTCCGCTACCTCAACGTCGGCCTCGGGGTCATCCTGGCCTTCGTGGGCATCAAGATGCTGATCACCGACGTCTACCACTTCCCCACCTTCGTCTCCCTGGCCGTCATCGCCGTGGTGCTCGCCGTGGCCATCCTGGCCTCCCTGCGGGCCGACCAGCGGGAGGCGGTGGCCTCCTAGCACCGGCCGGTCTCCGGACCTCTCCCGGCCCGGGAGGGCCCGGGCGGCCACTACTTTTGGGGGCGATGGGCATCGCCGCCGAGGACATCGAGCGGGTGCGGGCGGCCACCGACCTCGTGGCGGTGGTGGGTGAGCACGTGGCGCTGCGCCGGTCGGGGAGCCGCTGGGTCGGGCTGTGCCCGTTCCACACCGAGCGCACCCCGTCGTTCTCGGTGAACCCCGACATGGGCTACTACTTCTGCTTCGGGTGCCAGGCCAAGGGCGACGCCATCACCTTCGTGCGCGAGACCCGCCAGCTCGACTTCGTGGGCGCGGTGGAGGCACTGGCGGCCCGGGCGGGCATCGAGCTGCGCTGGGACAACCAGCGCGAGTCGGGGCAGCGCCGGCGCCGGGCCCGGTTGCTGGAGGCGATGGCCCGCGCCGTCGAGTGGTACCACGAGCGGCTGGTGACCAGCCCGGACGGGGCCCGGGCCCGGGGCTACCTGCGCTCCCGGGGCTACAACGGCGAGGTGGTGCGCCGGTTCCGCCTGGGCTGGGCACCCGAGGGGTGGGACGAGCTGTGCCGGGCGCTCTCGCTGCCGGCCGACGTGGCCCGGGACACGGGCCTGGGCTTCGTCAATGCCCGGAACCGCCTCCAGGACAGCTTCCGCTCGCGCGTCGTGTTCCCCATCTTCGACGCCCGGGGTGAGCCGGTGGCCCTGGGCGGGCGCATCCTCGAGGGCGCGGGGTCGACCTCGGGTCCGGGCGGCTCACCGGCCCCCAAGTACAAGAACTCCAACGCCAGCCTCCTCTACGACAAGGGTGAGGTCCTCTACGGCCTCAACTGGGCCAAGGGGGCGGTGGTCGAGCGCGGCGAGGTGGTCGTCTGCGAGGGCTACACCGACGTGATCGGGCTGGTGGATGCCGGGATCCCCCAGGCGGTGGCCACCTGCGGAACCGCCCTCACCGAGCGCCACGTGGCCACTCTGCGCCGCTTCGCCCCCCGGATCGTGCTGGCCTTCGACGCCGACGGCGCGGGCCAGGCCGCAGCCGAGCGCATCTACGGCTGGGAGCGACGCTACGAGGTCGACGTCTTCGTCGCCTCGTTCCCGCCCGGCGTGAAGGACCCGGCCGACCTGGCCCGCAGCGATCCCGACGGGCTGCGGGCCGCGGTGGCGGGCGCCGTGCCCCTGCTGTCGTTTCGTCTCGACCGCCTGCTGGCGGCCGCGCCCGAGACCTCGGTCGAGGCCCGGGCCCGGGCCGCGGCCGCGGCCGCCGGGCTGATCGCCGAGCACCCCAACCAGATCGTGCGCGAGCAGTACGCCAACGACGTGGCCCTGCGCCTGGGCGTGCGGCCCGAGCACCTGCTCCACGGCCAGGGTCGCAACCGGGCGTCGGGTCATCGTGCGCCGGTGCCGAACGGGGCCGTTTCGGGCCGGCCCCCGCGTCGGGGGCGGCGGTTGGAGACGGCGTCGCTGCTCGCGCTGAGCCTCGCCGTCCACCAGCCCGAGGCGGTGGCGCCGCTGCTCCACGAGGTGCTCTTCCGCGACCCGGTCGAGCTCGAGGCCTACCGGGCGCTGGCGGGGGCGGCGACGCTGCACGAGGCCGTGGCCGCCGCTCCCCCCGAGGCCGCCGACCTGTTGTTGCGTCTGGCCGTCGAGGAGGTGCCCGACGCCGACGCCGGAGCCGTCGTGGGGCGCCTGCTCGACGAGGCCGCCGGTCGGGTCCTGGCCCAGATGGAGGCCGAGGTGCGGGCCGCGGCGGCGCCCGGGGACGACCTGCAGACGATCGGCTGGCTGAAGCTGCGGGTGGAGGACCTTCGTGAAGAGACCACTCGACCGGCTGCCGCCGAGGTCCTGCTGCCCTTCCTGGCCGGCCGGGCTGCCTGCGAGGGGCGCTCGTGAGCGCCGACGCCACCACTCCCGAGGTGGCCGTCGAGGAGCTGCGTCGCCTGGTGGCCCTGGGCCGGGGCCCGGGGACGATCACCGTGGACGAGGTGCTCATCGGCCTCGGCGCGCCGGAGCCCACCCCGCAGTTCATCGACGCCATCACCGAGCTGCTGGCCGGCCAGGGGATCACCGTCGACCCCGAGGAGCCGCCTGCCGACCAGGTGGGCCGGGGTGAACCGGAGCTCGCCCCGGCTCGGCGGCCCCGCGCGGCGGCGCGTCCCGACCGACCGACCGTCGCGATGGGCGAGGGAGTCCGATCCGAGTCCGGGCCGAGGACCCGCACCGCTCGCCACCCCGACCTGGCCACGGCCACGTCGCCGAGCACCTCGGATCCGGTGCGCATGTACCTGCGGGAGATCGGGCGGGTCCCCCTGCTCGACGCGGCCGGGGAGGTGGCCCTGGCCAAGCGCATCGATGCCGGGCAGGCGGCGGCCGCTCGGCTGCGGGCCCTCGGTCCCGACGAGGGCGGCGAGGAACGGGCCGCCCTGGCGGCCACCGAGGCCGACGGGAACGAGGCCAGGCAGCTGCTGATCCAGGCCAACCTGCGCCTCGTCGTCTCCATCGCCAAGCGCTACGTGGGCCGGGGGATGCTCCTGCTCGACCTCATCCAGGAGGGCAACCTGGGCGTGATGCGCGCCGTGGAGAAGTTCGACCACGCCAAGGGCTTCAAGTTCTCGACCTACGCCACGTGGTGGATCCGCCAGGCCATCACCCGGGCCATCGCCGACCAGGCCCGCACCATCCGCATACCCGTGCACGTGGTCGAGAACGTCAACAAGGTGCTGCGCGTCCACCGCCAGATGCTCCAGGAGCTCGAGCGCGACCCCACGGCCGAGGAGGTGGCGGCCCGGGTCCAGATGACCCCGGATCGGGTCCGGGAGATCTACCGCATCTCCCAGGACCCGCTCTCCCTCGACTCACCGCTGGGTGAGGAGGACGACGCCAGCCTGGCCGACTTCATCGAGGACCAGCAGGCCGAGGTGCCGGCCGACATGGCCATCCGCGAGCTCCTGGTCGAGACCGTCGAGGCGGTGCTGGACGAGCTGAGCGAGCGGGAGCAGGAAGTCGTACGCCTGCGCTTCGGGCTCAACGCCCAGGGTCAGGCCCGGACCCTCGAGGAGGTGGGACGGGAGTTCGGGGTCACCCGGGAGCGGATCCGCCAGATCGAGTCCAAGACCCTGGCCAAGCTCCGCCACCCCCAGCACAGCGCCAAGCTGCGCGACTATCTCGGACCCTGACCGTCGGTCAGGGGGCGGCCGGCCCTCCGGGACGGGGATCCTCCGACAGCGAGCCCGCCGGTGGTGGTCCGGGGGAGAGATCGTGCACGGCAGGGTCGGGCTCCTCGGGGAGCACGTCCTCGCCCACCACCGGCTCGCCCATCACCGGCTCGCCCATCACCGGCTCGGCGGGCACAGGCTCGCTCACGACCGACTCGGCGAGCAGGTCCTCGGCGACCACCGGCTCGGCGAGCAGGTCCTCGGCGAGGACATCCTCGCTGGCCACGGTCGTCGCCCCGTTGAAGGTGGCGGGCTCGCCGGTCTCGGCCGTGCCCGGCCGGTGCTCCTCGACCAAGTCCTTGGCCCGCTCCACGCCGTCGTCCACCACGTCCTTGGCCTTCCTCGTCGCCGCCTCGTAGGCGTCGCTGCGGCGGACCTTGGACACCAGTCGGTTGAGCTGGTCGTAGCGGGCTTGCCCCGCCCGGGCCCCCAGGTAGTAGCCGGTGCCGAAGCCGAGCACGTAACCGAGCCGGAAGCGCATGGCTCAGTTCTAGCCGCTGGGGGAACCAGTGCCCAGCCCGGTGCCGGGACCGAGGGCCCCGGCCAGGTCGGTGACCAGGGAGGAGGGGGGCGGATCGATGCTGACCCGGGCACCGAAGTCGGCGTACCCCAGCTCGACCCGCTGGCTGCCCCCACCCGCGGCCGCCGGCAGAGCGTGCTCGTAGACCAGGCCACGGATGCGGTCGTCCCCGTCGAGGAAGGCGTCGACGCTCAGGCGTCGAGCCCCCAGCTTCTCGACGAAGCGTTCGAGGGCTCGGCGCTGCGGCTCGGGCTGGTCGGCGGCCACGGCCTCGACGGCGGCGACCAGGTCGACACTGGCCTGGAGGTGCCGGCCCGCCGTGCCTGCCACCGCGGCCGGCCCCAGGTCGCGGGCGGAACCCGGCTCGACGCCGGCGAGCATGGCCAGCGGGGCGCCGCTGTCGCTGCCCGCGAGGCTCTGGAGCCCGCCGGCGGCGCCGAGGAGCTCCGAGGACGGGTCGATGCGCACCCACGGGGTGGCGATCTCGAACAGCTCGGTGAGCATCGGGGCTCGGAGGTACACCACCTCGTCGACCGAGATGGTCTCCCAGCTCGGGTCGACCTCGGGGCTGCGCCGCTCCAGCGCCGCCGAGAGGTCGATGAGCGAGCGCAGCCGGCCCGTGGCGAAGTCGGCCTCACCGGTGCCCGTCAGCGTCACCGGCTCGGCGTGCCCGGGCAGGCCGGCCAGGGTGGCCGAGAAGGTGGTCCGGGCGGTGCCGGCCGCGGTCGTGGCCAGCGCGGCCCGAGCCAGGCGCTCCTCGGCCTCGGAGGACGAAGGCGCCTGACCGGGGACCTCGGTCCCGGTGGGCGCGTCGATCGAGGTCGGGTCGCTCGCGCCGGGCGGGGGATCGGACGGTGGGGCGGTGTCGGCGGCGCAGCCCGCGAGCAGGCAACACAGGACGAACACGGTGGGACGACGCATCGGGGGCTCCTCGAGGGACGCCGGGGGGGGCAGGCTCGGCCGAGCGAGGGGACCGCATGCAGTCCGAGGGCCAGTATGGGGCCGGCAACGTGTGCGGTCAACGGCGGGTTGTGGGCGAGGAACAGGTGGTATCGGGGTGGCGGCTGGCCGATACTTCGGAGATGGCTGATGACGAGGGGGTCCTGCAGTGGGTGGGGCGCAGTGCCCGCCGCATCGCGGTGGCGGTGCTCGGAGGCGTGCTGGTGGTCGTCGGCGTGGTCCTGTCCGTGCTGCCCGGCCCCGGCCTGGTCCTGGTCATCGCCGGCCTGGCCGTGCTCGCCACCGAGTTCGCCTGGGCCAACTCGGCCCTGCGCATGGCCAAGCGCCAGGCCGGCGCCGCCGGAGACGTCGTCCGCCGGCGCTTCCGCCGGCGCTGAGCGGACCGCCGCCGGCGCCGAGATCGCCGGGGAACGCCGGGGAGGCCGGAAACGCTGGCGGTCCTAGTCTTGGACCGTGGCGGTCTCCTCCTACTACGAGGTCCTCGGGGTGGCGCCCACGGCGACCTCCGAGGAGATCCGCCGTGCCTACCGCCAGCGGGCGCGCGACCTGCACCCCGACCGCCAGATCGACCGTGCCGAGCCTCCCCAGGCCGAGCCTCCCCAGGCCGAGCCCACCTCGTCCCTGCGAGACATGCAGGTGCTCAACGAGGCGTGGCGGGTGCTCGGTGATCGGGAGCGGCGGTCGGCCTACGACCGGGTGCTGGCCGGGGCTCGGCCCGAGCGGCGGGCTGCTCCCCCGACGGGGAGCCGCCGCTTCGGCGAGGCCGCAGAGCCCCTCGACCCAGTGGGGTCGGACGCGCCCGGCTGGGCCGTGGCCGTCGCCCGGGGCCTGCCCTGGGTGGCGGTGCTCGCCGTCCTCGGGGCCATCTTCGTCTTCACCGCCTTCGCCGCCGGCGGGTCCGGTGGCGGCGGGCGGGCACCCTCGGCGTCGGACCTCGTCGGCAGCTGTGTGCGGTTGGAGCGGGGTGGGGTGGTCGATCAGGTCCCCTGCGAGGGGCCGAGCAACGGTCGGGTCGATCTCGTGGTGGCGCGGGCGTCGCTGTGCCCCGACGAGGCCGACGTCGTGCGCCTGGCCGGCCAGGAGAGCTGGCTGTGCCTGCGTGACCCCTTCGCCGGTTGAGCCGGCCCCCGCCCGCTCGTCGCCCGGGGCGTGCTCGGTAGATTGAGGTGGTGGCCGCACCGTTCGCGCCGTGGGCCCTTGCCGGTGAGTCGCTCACCGGCCTGGCCCGTTGCCGCGTGCGTCTCGGCCCGGTCCCCTGGGGGTTGCAGCCCCTGCCCGGGCCGGTGCTGGTGGTGGCCGCGTGCTTCAGCGAGTCACCGGTGGGCCCCTACCTCGAGCTGGCGGTGGGCGAACCGGCTCGCCTGGGCGTGCGCCCGGGCTGGTGCATCACCACGATGGTCGTCGACTCGGCCGAGTCCCGGGTGGGCGGGCGCCTCAACTGGGGCTTCCCCAAGGAGCTGGGGACGCTGGTCTGGCGTCGCGACGGTGCCTGGAGGGAGCTGCGCTGGGTCGAGCGGGATCTGGTGGTGCGAGGCCGGCCCGGTGGCCCGCCCCTGCCGATGATGACGCCGGTGCGAACCCTGCAGCGCCGCAGCGACGGGCCCGTGGTCGTTCCCGGCCGCCTGCGCGGGCTGGCTCGCCTGGCCTGTGTCGAGGTCGAGGCCAACCCCGGCGATGCCCTGGAGCCGCTCGTCGGGCGCCACCCCGGCGTCCACGTGGCCGGGATGCACCTCCTCGTCCGCCCCGCCCGTCACCCCGTCGGTCTGACCTCGACGCTGCGCGCCCCACTGCGGGCTCCCGAGCCCGCGCTATCTTGGGGCACCCCCGGGCGATTGGCTCAGCGGTAGAGCGCTGCCTTCACACGGCAGAGGTCACTGGTTCGAATCCAGT
>JADDRA010000067.1 GCA_016781105.1 Actinomycetota bacterium
ACGTGGACCGGTGGATCGCCGCCACGGCGGTTCATCTCGGGGTGCCCCTCGTCTCCCACGACCGCATCTTCCGGGAGTCCCCGGGCTCCGCTTCGAGACTGCCCTCGAGGACTAGATCGTGCCGGTACGTGCCCGCCGGTACCGGGCTGTGCCGGCCCGTGACGCTAGGTCTCGCGGAGTTTTCGCGGAGTAGCCGCGGGGTGGGGAGGTTGTCCACAGCCCTCGATTCGCCGCATACCCCGTCTGACCAGCTAGCTTGCTTGGCGGAGGTGTCTGGGTACCTGGTGGGCTCCCCCGCCTTCAAAGCGGGTGGGACGGGCGATCCCCGTCCGGCGGGTTCGATTCCCGTCCACCTCCGCCACTGATCTAGCCTCCGCCGGTGAGCGATCCCCAGGCGACGACCGAGCCGCCCGTTGGCGACCGCAGCGGGAGAGACGACCGGGCGACCGCGCGCCAGGCCCTGGCCGTGGTCCTGGTCCTCACCCTGATCGCCACCCTCGTCATCCTCGACTTCGCCTTCAGCACCGCCAACGAGTCGTCGAGCATCAACGGTCGCACGGCCACCAGCTCGCAGTACATCAACGGCTCGTAGCCGCGCTGTCCCGACGCGAGCCGGGCTCGGGGGCGGGAGCCTGCGCCGGCCTCGTTAGCCTCGCCCGGGTGCTTCCCGTCGGCTCCGGTCCCGACCTGCGCCGGCGTCTCGTCCAACTCCTGGTCGGCCTCGTCGCCGCCGGCGTGGGCATCGGCCTGATCGTGCGCAGCGATCTCGGCCTGGGCCCCTGGGACGTCCTTCACCAGGGTCTCGCCGAGCGCACCGGCGTCCCCATGGGGATGGTGGTCATCGCCGTGGGCGTGGTGGTGCTCGCCGCCTGGGTGCCGCTGCGCCAGCGCCTCGGCCTGGGCACGCTCCTCAACGTCATCGTGGTGGGAACCGTGCTCGACCTCAGCCTGGCCGTGCTCCCGGTCGTGGAGGGACTGGCCTTGCGTGCCGTCCTCCTGGGCACCGGGGTCGTCGCCGTCGGGCTGGGGTCGGGCCTGTACCTCGGGGCCGGGCTCGGTCCCGGGCCTCGGGACGGGCTGATGACGGCTCTGGCCGCCCGGGGTCCCTCGGTCCGCCTGGTCCGCACCGGCATCGAGCTGAGCGCCCTGGGGGCCGGGTGGCTGCTCGGGGGCACGGTGGGCGTGGGCACGGTGGTCTTCGCCCTGTCCATCGGTCCCCTGGTACAGCTCTTCCTCGCCCGCTTCACCCGGTCGCCGGCGCCGGTGCCGGTGGCCTCGGGACGGGCGTAGCCGGGCTCGATCCACCGCTTGAACCTGCGCGGGTGGCCGCCGGGGCCGTGGCATCCTGTCGCCCGGTGAACCCGGAGCTGGCCGTCGAGGCCACCGAGCTGCGCAAGTCCTATGGCGACGTGGTCGCCCTGGCCGGTGTCGATCTGGCCGTGCCCGCCGGCAGCGTGCTCGGCCTGCTCGGCCCCAACGGCGCGGGCAAGACGACGGCCGTGCGCATCCTCACCACCCTGTTGCCTCCCGACGGCGGCCGGGCGACGGTGGCCGGCCTCGACGTGGTGGCCGACGCCGTCGCCCTGCGCTCGCGCATCGGCCTGGCCGGCCAGTACGCCGCCGTCGACGAGAACCTCACCGGCTTCGAGAACCTGGAGATGGTGGGACGCCTCTACCGGCTGGGTCGGGGGGCGGCCCGGGGGCGGGCCGACGAGCTGCTCGAGCGCTTCGAGCTGACCTCGGCGGCCAAGCGCCTGGTGCGGACCTACTCCGGAGGCATGCGTCGCCGGCTCGACCTGGCCGCCGCCCTGGTGGCCGATCCCCCGGTGCTGTTCCTCGACGAGCCCACCACCGGCCTCGACCCCCGGAGCCGGCGGGGGCTGTGGGAGACGATCGAGGCCCGTGTAGCCGAGGGGACCACGGTGCTGCTCACGACCCAGTACCTCGAGGAGGCCGACCGGCTGGCCGACGAGATCGCGGTGATCGACCGCGGTCGGGTCATCGCCCGGGGCAGCGCCGACGAGCTCAAGGACCGGGTGGGCGGTGAGCGCCTGGAGGTGGAGCTGGACGACGGGCTGGCGGTCGAGCGTGCCGTCGCCGCCCTCAGCCCCATGGCCGACGAGGCCCCGGTGGCCCAGGACCGAACCGTGCGCCTGCCCGTGCGGCGGCGGGGTGGCGCCATCGCCGAGGCGGTGCGACGCCTCGGCGAGGTGCACGTGGGGATCGAGGACATCACCTTGCGCCGCCCCACCCTCGACGACGTCTTCCTGTCCCTCACCGGGCGGGTAGCCGAGGAGGAGGCGAGCACCGAGGAGGAGGCGAGCGCCGAGGAGGCCCGCCGGCCTCAGGAGGTGGCGGCGCCATGAGCGAGCTGGCGGCCACGGTGGGCGACACCATGGTCCTGGCCAAGCGCAGCCTCTTGCGCATCCCCCGGGCCCCCGACCTCGTGCTGGCCTTCACCGTGCAGCCCATCATGTTCGTGCTGCTGTTCGTCTATGTCTTCGGCGGTGCCATCCAGACCCCGGGCTACGACTACGTCGACTTCCTCATGCCCGGCATCATCGTCCAGACCGTGGGCTTCGGGGGCTTCGTCACCGCCATGGGCCTGGCCGAGGACCTCAAGCGGGGCCTCATCGACCGCTTCCGGTCCCTGCCCATGTCCCGCTCGGCCCTGCTCACCGGGCGGACGCTGGCCGACGTGGCCACCAACGTCTTCTCGGTGGCCGTGATGGTGGCGGTCGGCCTGCTGGTCGGCTTTCGCTTCACCACCGGCGTGGTGGAGGTGCTGGCCGGCTTCGGGGTGATCCTGGCCTTCGGCTACGCGTTCTCGTGGGTCTTCGCCTTTGTGGGCCTGACCGCGTCGTCCCCCGAGTCGGCCCAGTCCCTGGGCTTCATCGCCATCTTCCCGCTCACCTTCGTCTCCTCGGCCTTCGTGCCCATCGAGTCGATGCCGTCGTGGTTGCAGGGCATCGCCGAGGTCAACCCCATCACCATCACGGTCGACGCCGTGCGGGGCCTGTTCATCGGGACCCCCTACGGCAACGACGCCGTGATCTCCCTGCTGTGGTCGCTCGGGCTGACCCTGGTCTTCGCCTGGCTCTCGGTGACCCGCTATCGGCGCGCCGTCACCCGCTGAGCGCGTCGGCCCCCCACACGCCGGGTCAGTAGCGGTAGGTGTCGGGCTTGTAGGGGCCGTGCCGGGAGATGCCGAGGTAGGCGGCCTGGGTCTCGCTCAGCTCGGTCAGGTGTACCCCGAGGTGGTCGAGGTGAAGGCGGGCGACCTGCTCGTCGAGGGCCTTGGACAGCACGTAGACCCGGTTCTCGTAGCCGTCGGCCTTGGCGTGCAGCTCCATCTGAGCCATCACCTGGTTGGTGAAGCTGGCCGACATCACGAAGCTGGGATGGCCGGTGGCGCAGCCCAGGTTGAGCAGGCGGCCCTCGGCCAGGACGATCACGGCGTGGCCGTCGGGGAAGACCCACTCGTCGACCTGGGGCTTGACGGTCACCCGCTCGATGCCAGGGAACGCCTCCAGGCCCGCCATGTCGATCTCGTTGTCGAAGTGCCCGATGTTGCCCACGATGGCCTGGTGCTTCATCCGGGCCATGTACCCGGCGGTGATGATGTCGCGGTTGCCGGTGGCGGTGACGAAGATGTCGGCCCGCTCCACCACCTCGTCGAGGGTGACCACCTCCAGGCCGGACATGGCCGCCTGCAGCGCGCAGATGGGGTCGATCTCGGTGACCACCACCCGGGCCCCCTGGCCTCGCAGCGACTGGACGCAGCCCTTGCCCACGTCGCCGTAGCCGCAGACCACGGCCAGCTTGCCCCCGATCATGACGTCGGTGGCTCGGGCGATCCCGTCGATGAGCGAGTGGCGGCAGCCGTAGAGGTTGTCGAACTTGGACTTGGTCACCGAGTCGTTCACGTTGATGGCGGGGAAGAGCAGGGTGCCCGCCTCCTGCATCTGGTAGAGGCGGTGCACGCCGGTGGTGGTCTCCTCCGAGACCCCGCGGATGCCGCCGGCCACCCGGGTCCAGCGGCTCGTGTCCTCCTCCAGGGAGCGGGCCAGCAGCCGGCGGACGACGGCCTCCTCCACCGAGGCAGCCGCCTGGGGGTCGGGTGCCACGCCGGCCTTCTCGGCGGCCACACCCTGGTGGACCAGGAGGGTGGCGTCGCCGCCGTCGTCGAGGAGCAGGGTGGGGCCGCCGCCGTCAGGCCAGGCCAGCGCCTGCTCGGTGCACCACCAGTAGTCCTCGAGCGTCTCGCCCTTCCAGGCGAAGACGGGCACACCCCGAAGGTGCTCCGCCCGGCCCTCGGGTCCCACGGCCACGGCCGCGGCGGCGTGGTCCTGGGTGGAGAAGATGTTGCACGAGGCCCAGCGCACCTCGGCACCCAGGGCCACGAGGGTCTCGATGAGCACGGCGGTCTGCACGGTCATGTGCAGCGACCCGGTGATGCGGGCGCCGGCGAGGGGCCGGGCCTCGGCGTGCTGGCGCCGCAGAGCCATGAGGCCGGGCATCTCGTGCTCGGCCAGGGAGATCTCCTTGCGGCCGAAGTCGGCCAGGCCGAGGTCGGCGACCTTGCAGGCGGGAGGGGCGGGCGACGAGGTCATGGTCCCAGTCTGCCCCACCGCGGCCGGTCCCCGGCCCCCCACCCCGTTGCGGACGAACAGGGCGGCCGGTCCTTCACACCCCCACGCCGGTGGCCACCGCGGCCTTGATGGCGTCGAGCACGGGGACCGGGCCGGGATCGAGGCCCTCGCGGGCGGCCATGTGGAGCGAGACGAAGTCCCCCACCATGATGAGGTCGAGGAGCTGGGCCAGCTGGCCCTCGCCCTCGGCCCGCACCTCCTCCACCGAGCTCACCACCTCCTCCACCAGGCGGTCGACCACCTCGAAGCGGCGCACCACCTGCGGGTGCTCGAAGTCGTGGCGCAGGTTGACCACGGTGAACGCCTGGCGGGTCAGGTCGCCGTGCTGGCCCCAACCCGCCACCTCGTTGTGGCACAGCTCGGGGTAGGTGTGCCAGAAGGCCGGCACCTTGGCGTTCTCGTTCACCTGGTTCTTCCAGCGCTGCGCCGCGGTGGCCCCGATCAGCCCGCCCCCGTAGAAGATCGGCAGGGTACGCCCGATGCGGGTGGCGATCGACCGGGCCAGCAGGCCGTCGCCCACCAGGAGGTCGCGCCGGCGCCGCAGCTGCTCCACGGTGAAGTCGATCCACTGCTGGGCGCCGGGGAACAGGCCCATCTCCTCGAGCACGACCAGCGGGGGGATGGCCAGCGCGCCCAGGCCCGAGCGGGGCTGGACCAGGGTGGGGGGCACCGTCACCATCGGGACGCCCCAGCTGGTCGCCAGCCGGCCCAGCTCACCGCCCTGGGTGATCACCACCAGGCGGGCCCCCTCCACCGCCGCGGCCGAGGCCACCTCGACGGTCTCCTCGGTGTTGCCCGAGAACGACACGGCGAAGACCAGGGAGGTCTCGGTCACGAATGCGGGGAGCTCGTAGCCCTTGGCCACCACGACGGGCACGGGCAGGAAGGGGCCGGCGGCGGCGGCGAGCACGTCCCCGGCCATGCCGCTGCCCCCCATGCCGAGCACGACCACGTTCTCGATGCGGTGGCGCTCGGGCAGCCCCTCGAGCCCCCGGGCGGTCACAGCGGCGTCGAAGACCTGCTCGGGCAGCCCGGCGACGGTCTCGAACATCTCCTGGGTGTCGATGACCTCCGCCCCGGCCACCTCGACCGGTGCCGTCTCCTCGGTCACCTCGCTCACGCCGAGAAGGTGGGCCGGATCGACTCGGCCTCGACCCGGTCCATGATGCGCCGGTGCTCGTCGTCGTCGACGCTGGTGGCCTCGTCGATCAGCATGATGGGGATGTCGTCGCGCACGTCGTAGCGTCGCCGGAGGCGGGGGTTGTACAGGGAGGCCTCGTCGTCGAGGTAGTACAGCGGTCCCTTGTCGTCGGGGCAGGCAAGGATCTCTAGCAGCTGGGGGTCGAGGACCACGGGCTATCCCTTCCTGATCAGGTCGAGGACCTCGGCGGTGTGGGCCTCGCACTCCTCGGTGGTGGGTGCCTCCAGGTTGAGGCGCAGGAGCGGTTCGGTGTTGGACGGGCGCAGGTTGAACCACCAGTCGCCGGCGCCGACGGTGAGGCCGTCGAGGCGGTCCTGCTCGGCACCCTCAAAGGCGCGGGCCACCCGCTCGATGGCGGCGTCGGGGTCGTCCACCTCGGTGTTGATCTCCCCGGAGTCGGCGTAGCGGTCGAGCGGCGCCACCAGCTCGGAGAGGGGGACCCCCGCCACCGAGACCTGCTCGAGGACCACCAGGCTGGCCACCAGACCCGAATCGGCCCGGTAGTTCTCCCTGAAGTAGTAGTGGCCCGAGTGCTCGCCGCCGAAGACCGCCCCGGTCTCGGCCATGGTCCTCTTGATGAAGCTGTGGCCCACCCGGGTGCGGATGGCGGTGCCGCCGTGCTCGGCGATGACCTCGGGCACGGCCTTGGAGCAGATCAGGTTGTAGAGGATGGTCGCGCCCGGGTGCTTGGCCAGGATGCCGGTGGCCACCAGGGCGGTGGTGAGCGAGCCCGAGATGGGGCGGGCCGCCTCGTCGACGAGGAACACCCGGTCGGCGTCGCCGTCGAAGGCCAGGCCCACGTCGGCCCCCCGCTCGGTGACCGCCGCCTGCAGGTCCCGCAGGTTCTCACGCTGGATGGGGTCGGCGGGGTGGTTGGGGAAGGTGCCGTCGAGCTCGGGGTAGAGGTAGTGGACCTCGAAGGGCAAGCCCTCGAACACCGCCGGAGCGACCAGGCCGCCCATCCCGTTGGCCGTGTCGGCCACGATCCGCAACGGCTTCAACCGGGAGGGGTCGACAAAGGCGCGCACGTGCTCGGCGTAGCGCCCGATCATGTCCTGGTGCGACACCTGACCGTGGGGGCGGTCGCCATCCCCGTCACCGTCGCCCACGCCCTGGCGGGCCCACTCCTTGATCTGGTCCAGACCGGTGTCCTGGCCCACCGGCTTGGCCCCGGCCAGGCACAGCTTGATGCCGTTGTAGCGGGCCGGGTTGTGCGAGGCGGTGAACATGGCGGCGGGGGCGTCGAGGTCGCCGGCGGCGAAGTAGACCAGATCGGTGGAGGCCATCCCCAGGTCGACCACGTCGACCCCCTGGCCGTTGGCCCCTTCGGTGAAGGCCTTCGACAGCTCCTCGCCCGAGGGGCGCATGTCGCGGGCCACGAGCAGGCGGGGGCTGTCGGCGAAGCGAGCGAAGGCAGCGCCGATGCGCCGGCACACCTCGGCGTCGAGCTGCTCGGGCACCGTGCCCCTGATGTCGTAGGCCTTGAAGATGGCATCGAGCTCGTCGAGGGGCGACATGCCCGCCTCACCCTACCGGCATCGCTCCGCCCGTGAGAGGCCGGGTCCGGGGCCGGCGCGGGTAGACCCAGGCCCATGAGCGAGGCCCGGCCGGCATGAGCGACCCGTCGTCGCGGCTGGAGGCCTACCGGGCCAAGCGGGACTTCTCGCTGACCGCCGAGCCCGCCGGGTCCGAGGCGCCGACGTCGTCCCGGCGCTTCGTCGTGCAGCGCCACCGGGCCCGCCGGCTGCACTACGACCTCCGCTTGGAGATGGACGGGGTGCTGGTCAGCTGGGCGGTGCCCAAGGGGCCGACGCTCGATCCCCGGGCCCGCCAGCTGGCCGTGCACGTGGAGGACCACCCCGTGGAGTACTTCGACTTCGAGGGGGTCATCCCCAAGGGCCAGTACGGCGGGGGCGACGTCGTGGTCTGGGACTGGGGCACGTGGGCGCCGGCTCGGACGGACGACCCTCGCCGCGCCGTCGAGCGGGGAGAGCTGCACTTCGATCTGCACGGGCAGAAGCTGGCCGGGCGCTTCGTGCTCGTCCGTCGGGACGAGGGCGGGTCGGGCAAGGAGCAGTGGCTGCTCCTGCACAAGGACGACGACCACGCCCGCCCCGGCTGGGACCCCGAGGAGCACCCGGCGTCGGTCAAGACCGGGCGCACCAACGAGGAGGTGGCGGCCGAGCCCGAGGCGATGTGGCGCAACGACCTGCCGGCGGCCGAGGCCGCCGTCGTGGTCGCCCGGCCTCACGTCCCCTCGTGGGATCCGCCCACCGAGGACGAGCTCGACGCCCTGGAGGCGATGGGCACGGCCGGGTCGTGGTCGATCCAGGGCCACGAGGTGCGCCTGACCAACCTCGACAAGGTCCTGTTCCCCGCCCGGGAGGCAGGCCGGCCGGTCACCAAGCGCGACCTGATCCGCTACCACGCGGTGATCGCCCCCCGCATGCTCCCCTACCTGGCCGATCGCCCGGTCAACCTGCACCGCTACCCCGACGGGGTCGACCGCCCGGGCTTCTGGCACAAGGAGGTCCCCGGGCACGCCCCCGAGTGGCTCCAGCGATGGCGCAACGACGAGGCCGATCCGGGGGAGACGGAGTGCTACGCCGTGGTCGACCGGGTGGCCGCCCTGGTGTGGATGGCGAACTTCGCCGCCATCGAGCTGCACCCGTGGACCTCGGCCCTGGCCGACGTGCACCAGCCCACCTGGGCCCTGATCGACATCGACCCCGGTCCCCGCACGAGCTTCGACGACGTGCTGGTGCTGGCCCGCCTGTACCGCACCGCGCTCGAGCACCTCGGGGTGGCCGCCATGCCCAAGGTCACCGGGCAGCGGGGCGTGCAGATCTGGGTCCCCATCGCCGGGGGCTACCGCTTCGACGAGACCCGGACGTGGGTGGAGAAGGTTTCGCGGGCCGTGGGCCGCACCGCGCCCGACCTGGTGAGCTGGCAGTGGCACAAGGACCAGCGGGAGGGGCTGGCCCGCCTCGACTACACCCAGAACGCCATCAACAAGACCCTGGTCGCCCCTTTCAGCGCCCGGCCCGCCCCCGGCGCCCCGGTGTCGGTCCCCATCACCTGGGACGAGCTCGACGACCCCGACCTGCGGCCCGACCGCTGGACCGTCCACAGCGTGGTCGAGCGGGTGCAAGCGTGCGGGGACCCCCTCGTCGGCCTGGTCGGGCGCCAGCAGCGCCTCCCCGAGCTGTAGGGACGCCCAGGGCCTCGGCCGCCCCGGTCAGGAGGCGAGGCGGGTGGTCAGCTCGTCGAGGAAGTCGGGGAAGAACCGGGAGACGTCGTCGAGGGAGAACTCGGCCAGGATGCTCGTGGCCGGCTCGCGCTCGAGCAGGAAGCCGAACGTCTCCCGCACGACCGCGGGCGCGTCGGCCTCGGACAGGCCGAGCTCGTCGAGCAGCGACGGGGGGACCCGCACCCGGTGGCCCGTGGTCAGGGTGCCCTCGGTGACCTCGACGCCGAAGTGGAGGGGTTCCATGGCGGTGACGCTGATCTCACTCATGGCCGCGCCCCTGCCCGGCGGGAGGCGGCGGGCAAACCGCGTTCGTCGGCCCGGGCCGCGACCGGGTCGTACATCCCCCGCCCCGACCAGCGCCGGACCCGGAACAGGTCGCGCACCATGGCCAGGGCGTCGACGCCGACGCGCACGGAGGATCCCTCGGACCAGACGAGCGTGACCGGTACCTCGGTCAGCGACAGCCGGTAGCGCTCCACCAGGTGGAAGACCTCGACGTCGAAGGCGAAGCCGTCGACCCGGGTGCGGGAGAAGACGAGTCGGGCCACGTCGGAGCGGAACGCCTTGCACCCGCACTGGGTGTCCCGGTAGTGGCCGAGGAGCACCACGGCGGTGAGCAGGTTGAACAGGCGGCCGCTGAGGGCGCGCACCCGGCGGGCGGGGGCCACGTCGATCGAGCGGTCGTGGCGACGGCTGCCCACCACCACGTCCCAGCCCGCCTCCACCTCGGCGAGCAGGGACAGCAGCTGCTCGGGGGGATAGGCCAGGTCGGCGTCGACGAAGGCGACGCTGCGGCCCCGGGCGCTGAGCATCCCCGCTCGCACCGCCGCGCCCTTGCCCTGGTTGGTGGCAAGGGTGACCACCCGGGCGCCCGCCGCTGCCGCCTCGGCCGCGGTGGCGTCACCCGAGCCGTCGTCGACCACCACGATCTCCACGCCGCAGGCGGCGTCGACCTCGGCCAGGGCCCGGGTCAGGGCCCGCACCGTCGCCCCGATGCGCTCCTGCTCCCGGTAGGCGGGGACCACCACGCTGAAGCGCACCTCGCCCGGCGGGTCGTCGCGTCCCGGGCGCCGGGCCAGGCCCCGCCGGGTGGGGGCGACCAGCGCCACCCGGTAGAACAGCACCCGCAGTCCGCCGGCCAGAACCAGGGCGAGGGCCTTGGTCCCGAGCAGGCCGCCCGTTCCGGTTCGCCCGGCCCCCGGGCCGGCGCCCCTCCGCCGGCGGTTCCCGCTCCCCTGGCCGTCCCCGCTCCCCTGGCCGGTTGCGGTCACCAGGGTGACCACGACGACGTCGAGGCCGCCGGTGGCGACCGCGCCCGCCACGAAGGAGACGGGCCGGTCGACCCAGCGCACGAAGGGATCGCCGGCGCCGGCCACGGCCCGGTGCAGGAGCCAGGAGGCCGACGAGGCGACGGTGACGGCCAGGGCGTCGGCCACGGGCACCGCCAGGCCCACGACCCGCACGGCGCCCACCAGGAGGCCGACGTCGAGCGCGGTGATGAGCGCGCTCACGACGGCGAAGCGCCGCAGCGGGCCGACCAGCACGGGAACGGCCCGGCCACCCGGGCCCGCCCCGGGCCTCACCGGCGTCACCGGGAGCTCTCGGGCTCCCTCCCGGCGCGCCCCGCCGACATGGCGTGCGCCGGAGCCGCCTCCTCTTCCCGGGCACCGTCGCCGCCGCCGTCCACGGGGCCGCGGCCGTCCCGGTCGTCGCCGAGGCCCCCGGGCGAGGTGTCGCCGGCGGCACCGTCGCCGTCCTGGACGAGCGGGCCCGGCACCGCCCGGCGCCGGGCGTCGAGCGCCAGCGGCCCCCGCCGCCACAGCAGGGCGAGGCCGCCCAGGCCGAGGACCGTCAGGGCCCAGGCGAACCACTCGAGCGGTGTGGTGCCGTAGCGCAGCTCCACGTGGGTCTCCGTCGGCACGACCACCATGAGGTTGGGCGCCACGCGCCAGGGTCCCTCGGCCCCGCTGGCCTGCCAGTTGGGGAAGTAGGACGTCTTGACCAGCACGGGCGAGCCGGGGCGCTCCACGTCGAAGGCGATGGAGTCCTCGTCGGTGCGGATGCCGGAGACCACGCTGGCGGGGACCGGTGTCGGTTCGGGCTCGGCCCCTGCCGGCACCCGATCCCAGGAGGCCGGCCCGGCCGCGGCCAGCATGACGTCCTGGGCCTCGGGGTCCATGTACCACTCGACGGCGACGTCGAGCCAGCCCTCGCCCCCCTTGGGCACCCCTTGGAGCACGACCGGCTCGTTGTCGAGCGGCTCGACCACCTGGGAGCCGGCCACCTCGTAGACCTGCCAACCCTCGACCTCGGCCACCTTGGTGAGCTCGGGCTCGGCGTCGGCCTGTTGCACCGCCTCGGGGGAGAAGGCCAGGTAGTAGCGGACCCCGAGGATCTGGAGGTGGTCGACCCCCCGGCTGACGTCGAGGGTGCCGTAGGGCAGGTCGCGCTGGGCCCGCGACGGCCCGGACGACAGCTCGGACTGGTTGAGGAAGTGGTAGGGCGTGGTGGCCGAGGCCTCGAAGTACAGGCCCTCCATGGAGCCGATGCACCCGTCGGTGAAGGCGGGCAGGAGCATGAGCGCCATGGGGGTGCCGAAGCGGTCGAGGTCGGCCTCGTACTCCCACATGGCCCGCCCGCAGCCGTTGCGCCGGCCGACGTCGTCCATCGTCTGGAGGACGGCCCGGAACTCGGGGTAGGCGTCCTTGCGCTCGTAGCCGCTGTAGTTCCACTGCGCCCAGGCGGGGATGAAGCTGCGGTCGGTCGTGCTGAGGCCGAGCCAGCGGTAGGTGCTCCCGTCGGGTGAGGTCGACCCGAAGGGCAGGCTGCGCAGGGGCAGCCCGACGGCGACGAGCACCGCCACGGTGGCCAGCACCGAGCCTCCCACCAAGAGCCGGGGGTCGGGGCTGGCGCGGCGCCTGGCCAGCAGGGCCACCGAGGAGACGAGCTCGGCCACGGCGATGGCGGCCAGCAGGTACAGGCAGAGGTACCAGAAGGGCAGGAGGCGGGCGTTCCAGAGCCGTCCCTGGGGCGCGAGCACGAAGCCCACCGCGCAGATGCCGGCCAGCAGGGTGAGGTAGATCCCCAGGCGCCGGCCCATGAGGATCGACGTGCCCAGCCCCACCACGGCCAGCACGGCCACCCACGTGAGGTCCCCGTTGATGCTGGCGGCGGCCTCCCCACCGAAGGCCCGGCTGAGCGACGCCCCCAGGCGCCCGGGAAGCAGCGCCTCCCAGTACGTGGTCAGCTTCTCCCACCCCATGTCGTTGAGGTAGGCCCGGCGGCCGACGAAGGGCACGGTCCAGAACGACGTGAGGAGCGCTCCCACCAGCCCCACCCCGGCCATCCACCGCAGGCGGCTGCGGTCGGCCCGCAGGGCCAGGGCCAACAGCGCGGCCACCACCGCGAAGATGGCGGGGATGACGTGGCACAGGGCGCACAGGGCCAGGGTGAGGGCGGCCGCCACCCGGTGCCGGCCCGTCTCGAGCCCCCGCAGGACGAGTCCGACGAACAGCACGGCCAGGGCCAGGCTGATGCTGAAGGCGAACTCCCCGGCGAGGGTGGAGGCGGCGTTGCCGCCGTAGATGGTGAAGGACCGATCGAAGATGAACCCCACGCTGGCCACGGCCAGCAGGGCCGGTCCGGGGAACGGCAGCCGGGCCAGTCGCCCGAGGGCCCAGGCGGCCACCGGCAGGGCCAGCAGGCCCGAGACGGTGATCAGCTTGAAGGCGATGGTGTAGGGCAGGACGACGTCGAGGGCGACGATCAGCAGGCTGGGCACCACCATGTAGAAGTGGTAGGCGGGGAACCCCGCGTACCAGTCGGGCGCCCAGCCGCTCAAGCGGCCCGAGGGCAGGATGTGGTCACGCAGGTAGGCCGGGCCCCACACGTGGGCCCCCATGTCGCCGCCCGCGGCCAGCGTGTCGGTCACCAGGAGCCGGGGCTGGAGCTGGAGCAGGGTGAACACCACGGCCGCGCCGACCAGGCCGGCGCTCACCAGGCTCTGCGGCGAGGCCCGGCGCAGGCGAGCGATCGGGCCCATCGACCCATCCTGCCATCGCCGGGGGCCTGGCGCGCCGTCAGCCCCGGCGGGGCTCAGCGCCGGGCGGGCTTGGTGGTCCGGGACGGGGGCGGCCTCGAGGAGGACAGGTCGGCCAGGACACGGGGCAGGTCGACGGCCTCGCCGTCCTCCCACCAGGAGCGGGTGTGGCAGGAGGCGCAGGACCCCATGGTCATCCGGGAGCTGCCCTGCACGAAGGAGATGACGGCGAGGGGCGACGAGCACGCCGGGCAGGAGGCTCGGGGCTTGGTGTCGGCCATGCCTGCTCTGTCGGGTCGTCGCCGCCCCGACTTGAGTGAAGAAGCGATGACGGCAGAGGTCCGGTTCGGCCGGCGTTGCGGTTCGGTGACGGTCCCGCCATCTGCTCAACCCCCTCGAGCCTGTTGCCGATGTCACCTTCGGATGCGTCGGCACCTCGTCGTCGCCCCCAGGAGGTCTCATCGTCGCTGCATGGGCGAGACGAGTCGTGGTCGGTGTCGTGCTGGTGGCGATTGTCGCGGGAGTCACTCCTTCGGCGACGGCCCAGCCAGCACCGAGAGACGGGAGGGAAGCGAGCGCAGGCCTGCGGCCCGAGGTCTTCACTCCGGCGCCGTCAACCGGTCGCCTCAGGGCACGCCGATCCCTGACGGCGGGCAGCTCCTCGGGGGCACGCAGGCGCCCGAAGGTGGGCGCCAGGAACTGGTGGAGCGCCGTACCGAGGACTCCCGGACCTTCGACGTCGGCGACGGCGTCAAGGAGACCGTCTTCTACGACGGAGCGGCCAACTACCGAGACGCTGCCGGCCGCTGGCAGCCCATCGATCCCAGCCTGGTGCCGGTGGGTCGGGGCGGGGCTCTGCGGACCAAGGCCGGTCCCGTGTCCGTCGAGTTGCCGGCCGTCGTGGGCGCCGCTCCGGTGCGGGTGAGCTCCGGGGACGCCTCGGTGGCCTTCACCCTCCGGGGAGCGAAGGCCGTCCCCCAGCCCGGCGTTCCTGCCGCCGGCGCCGCCCTGGACGTGCCCGAGGAGGTGCAGCGTTCAGCGCCACCTACACGAACGCTCTGCCCGGGGTGAGCGTGACCTACGCGGCCATGGCCGAAGGCGTCAAGGAGGAGCTGGTGCTGGCCGACGCCAAGGCCCAGTCCAGCTTCGACTTCACCGTGTCGTCGCGCGAAGGCCTCTCGGCGATCGAGACCGCAGAGGGCGCGTCAGCATCGTCGATGGCACGGGTGTCGAGAAAGCGGCCACCACCCGCCCTTCCTCTACGACCAGAGCTACGCCGCCACCGGCGACGAGTCCGGCTACAGCGCCGAGGCGGTTTCGCTTCGCATCGTCGAGGACGACCCCGGGCGCTCCTCGGGCTCGCACCCCGCGGAAACGCGAAGGACCGGATCAGACCGGCCCGCCGTGGCTCCCTATTGACTCGTGCAACCCTGGGGGCGCGGCGGCCATGGACCCGGCGAGCTCGTGGCGCGGCGGTTGGAGGCCGTGATGCGCTCGAGGTGCGAGATCCTGCTGACTTTTGTCAGAGCCAACCCATCCGTTAGCCGAGGCCGGCCAGCAGGCTGATCACCGCGGTCAGGTTGAAGGCCACATGGGCCCAGATGGCGGGGCCCAGGCGGCCGGTGCGCACCGTCATCAGCGCGGCCACCAGGCCGAAACCGACCAGCGCGGGGAGCTCGTAGAGCTGGAGGTGGATGGCGCCGAAGACGAGCGAGGACACCGCGACAGCCCAGCCCGTCCCGAACCGACGCTGCAGTGCCCGCAGCCACAGGCCCCGGTAGAACAGCTCCTCGAACAGTGGCGCGGCCACGGCCACGATGGCCACGAGCAGGACCACGCCGACGGCGTCGGTGGCGCTCGACGCCAATTCCTCGGCTCTGGAGCCCACCCGTTCGGGGTCGATGCCGACCAGGGGGTAGACCAGGGCGATCACCACGACCAGCACGAGCTGGGTGGCGAAGCCGGCCAGCAGGCCGAGAGGCACGTCGCGCCCCCGCATCGCCAGCCCGAAGTCGGCAGCCAGGCTGCGCCGTCCCTTCAGGTACGTCGCCCACAGCGGCGCTCCCAGCAGCCCGGCCCACAGGGGAACCTGCAGCAGGGCGACGGTGCGCAGCGACATCCCGGTGAGCTCGCTGCGGCCTGCGGCCAGCAGCACGACGCTCGCCACCAGGGCGGGCACCACCACGGTGAGGGCGGTGCCGAGCAGGGCGTCGCCCATTCCCCATCGGACCGGGCGACCGTCGGCGGCCGGGGGGGCTGGCGACGGTACCCAGGCCGGGCCTGCCGCCGGAGGCGAGGTCGGGTCGGGGGGCGGCATCGGGCCAACGCTACCCAGGCCCGGGCGCCGGCCTCCTCTCGGCCGGCGCGCCGGCCCCGTCGGTCAGACGGCGACGCGGGAGAACGGCGACGGCGGCTGCCGGCGGTCGGTGCGGGTCCAGCCCGAGGGCACCCCGAGGCGCTCGGCGTGGGCCTCGCACAGGTCGTAGCCCGCCGGGGAGGCGTCGACGTCGAGCTGGTCGATCCACGTCGAGCGGCTGGCGTAGTCGTAGGTCATGGTGGCGGCGGCCACCTCGTCGCAGCCGGGGCGGGCGCAGAGCCGGGGACGGATGGCGGGGGCGAGACGGCGGGATCCGAGCGGAGGGCGGAAGGTTCCCATGGGCCGACGCTACCCCTGCCCCCGGCCTGGTTGGTGGACCCCGGGGCGCGGCGCGAGGTCCAGACGGCACCAAGGTGGAGCCCCGCGCCCGTAGCATGGCCCCATGGTCCCCCAAGCCCCCAAGCCGCCGCCGCGCGACGCGCGCGACGCCCGCCGCTTCGAGCGCCGGCCCGGGCGTCCGGAGCAGGGGTGGCCCCGGTGGGGAGCGTGGGCGGCGCTGGGGCTGGTGCTGTCGTTCCTGCTGGTCAGCGGGCTCTTCTCGGCCACCGAGGCCGACCCGCTCGGCTACTCCGAGCTGCGGGAGCGGGTGCGCGACGGAGAGATCGCCTCGGTCACCTTCAACACCGCCACCTACGAGATGGTGGCCGAGACCACCGGCGGCGAGCAGCTCTACAGCAGCGCCACCCCGGAGCTCTTCGCGGCCGACACGGGGTTGTTCGAGGAGCACGACGTCGAGTACCGCACCGACAGTCCCACGCCCAACATCTTCGCCACCTTCTTGCCGTTCCTCCTGCCCGTGATCATCCTCATCGCCTTCTTCGCCTGGATGCAGCGCCGGGCCCAGGGTCAGATGGGCGGGATCATGCAGATCGGCCGGTCCAAGGCCAAGACGTACACGACCGAGAAGCCGGGCACGACCTTCGACGACGTGGCCGGCTACGAGGGCGTCAAGCAGGAGATCACCGAGGTGGTCGACTTCTTGAAGGCGCCCCAGCGCTTCGCCAGCATCGGCGCCCGCATCCCCAAGGGCGTGCTGCTGGTGGGCCCGCCGGGGACGGGCAAGACGCTGATCGCCCGGGCCGTGGCCGGCGAGGCGGGCGTCCCCTTCCTGTCGGTCACGGGTTCGGACTTCATGGAGATGTTCGTGGGCGTCGGCGCCAGCCGGGTGCGCGACCTGTTCCAGTCGGCCCGCAAGATGGGTCGGGCCATCATCTTCGTCGACGAGATCGACTCCATCGGCCGCAAGCGGGGCGCCGGCCTGGGTGGGGGCCACGACGAGCGGGAGCAGACGCTCAACCAGATGCTCTCGGAGATGGACGGCTTCGAGGCCACCGAGGGCATCGTCATGATGGCCGCCACCAACCGGCCCGACATCCTCGATCCCGCCCTGTTGCGCCCCGGGCGCTTCGACCGCCAGGTCGTCGTCCCCCTGCCCGAGTGCGACGAGCGCCTGGCCATCCTCGAGGTCCACACCAAGGACAAGAAGATCGCCTCCGACGTCGACCTGGTCACCGTGGCCAAGGGGACTCCGGGCATGAGCGGGGCCGACCTGTCCAACCTGGTCAACGAGGCGGCCCTGTTCGCCGTGCGCCGGGACGCCGCCGAGGTCGAGATGGTCGACTTCGAGGCGGCGCGCGACCGGATGCTGATGGGCCAGCGCAGGGAGTCGATGGCGCTGTCCGACGTGGAGAAGGAGATCGTGGCCTACCACGAGGGAGGCCACGCCGTGTGCGCCTCGGTCCTGCCCCACGCCGATCCCCTGCACAAGGTGACGATCCTGCCCAGCGGCATGGCCCTCGGGGTCACCCAGCAGCTCCCCGAGGAGCGCCACCTCTACCGCCAGGACTACATCGAGGACTCCCTGGTGGTCCGCCTGGGTGGTCGCATCGCCGAGGAGCTGGTGTTCGGGGTCATCTCCACCGGCGCCAACAACGACCTCATGGGCGCCACCGAGCTGTCCCGCAAGATGGTGCGGGAGTGGGGCATGAGCGAGCGGGTCGGCCCCATGGCCTGGGGTGGCCAGGGCCAGGTGTTCCTCGGCGAGGACCTCATGCACAGCCGGGAGTACTCCGACGAGACGGCCCGGGTGATCGACGAGGAGGTCGAGCGCATCCTGCGCATGCAGGAGGACCGCTGCCGGGACACCCTGCGCCACTACCGGCCGGGTCTGGACGCCCTGGCGGCAGCCCTGCTCGAGCGCGAGACCATCGACGGGGCCGAGGTGAAGCGCATCGTCGACGCTGCCCAGGCCCAGGCCGGCAACGGTGCGGCCGCCGGAACGGACGACACCTCGGCCGCGCCGGTCGAGCCGAGCCGGGGAGCGGAGCCGACCGCACCGGCGTCGCTTCGCTCCACCGGGGCGTAACCAACCTCTGCAGCTGGCCCGCTGCTGCTGGCCCGGGAACCGGGCTCAGACCTAGCCCAGCTCTGCCGCGCTGACCTTGGGCCGGATGGCGACGAGGTAGAAGACCGACACGGCGAGGCCGACCACGACGAAGAGGAAGATCCCCACGACCTGGAGGGCGATCCAGAGGATCTTGCTCTGGCCCGCCTGCTGCCAGGCCCCGTCGGAACGTGCGGCGGCGTCGAGGATCCCCCAGAGGCTGATCCCGAGGGGCACGAGGAGCAGGACCAGAACGATCAGCAGTTCGAGCGCCCCGACGTTGAACATCACAGGATGATGGCACTCGCCGTGCCCTACCTGCTCTCAGGACGGCGGTCGCGCACCTCGGCGAGGGTGGCCCACAGATCGGTGGCGGTGGCGGGACCGATGTGGGTGGCCCGCACCACGCCCTCGGGGTCGGCCACCACGATGCAGGGCACGGCGTCGATGCCGTAGCGCCGGTGCAGGTCCCGCTGCTCGGTGAACTCGACCTCTTGGAGCGCCACCTCGGGGCTCTCGAGGGGCCGGGCCCGGGCCATGACCTGGGCGCAGGAGTCGCAGGTGGCCGAGGTGAACACGGCCACCAGCCAGGGGGTTTCGGGCCGGGTGAAGTCGGCCCGATCGAGCTGGGAGGGCACGGCCCAGCGGGCCTGGGTGGGGGGGTCGGGCCGGCGCCGATCGAGCACCACGGCCACGGCCACCGCCAGCGCCACCAGCACCACGGCGACCACCAGGCGCTCCACCGGTCCATGGTAGGGCTGGCCCAGCCCGTTCCCGGCTGGCCACCTCGGCCCACCGGCGGAGGCGCGGGGGCCGCCGACTCAGGGCAGGGGGATGCCGAGGACGGTGGAGATGCCGGCCCGGTCGGTGGGCGAGAGGTCGCGCTCGACCACCACGGGGCCGTCGGCGCTGACCACCAGGGGGACCGGCGAGGGTTCCACAAGGTCGCCGACCTCCAGCTCCCGGCGCTGGGCGGGGCCGAGCTCGAACTCGCCCCGCCCCCCGCCGGCTCCCGCCGCCACCGCCGCCGGGTCGCCGTCCAGGGGGATGACCGAAAAGCGCACGGTCTGGGCACTCGGGTTGTGCACGACCAGGCGATCGGCGACCGCGCTGGCGCCCTCACCGGCGGGCAGCAGCCACGACGCAGCGGCCAGCGGCGAGCCCAGTATGGAGGACCACCCGCGGCGGGGCGAGGGGGCGGTGCCCGACAGCTCGCGCTCGGCCACCACGGACACGCCGTTGATGGAGCGGACGGTGGAGGAGTGGCCCACTCCGGGAGGGGCGGGCGCCGTCTCGGCCGCGTCGATGACGAGCTGGCTGTGGGCCGAGACGGTGCGCTCGAAGGGGATGGGCGCCTCCCCTTCGTCGGGCACGACCTCGAGGAGGACGACGGCGTCGCGGTCAGCGGGGTTGTAGACGTGCCAGCGCTCAACCAGGCCCTCCTGGTGCTCCCCGGCCGGGAAGGTCCACACCTCGGCGGGAGCGGGAGCGGCCAGGGCCAGGGAGATCCCGCTGCGGCCGTCGCTCTCGTCGAAGCGCTGGAGGCGGTCGACGACCACTCGGCCGCTGCGCGTCGCCACCGTGGTGGCGGTCACCTCCCGGCGGCGCACCACGTCGCCCACGTTCACCCGGGTGGTGGTGCCCGAGGGCACGGGGAGGCCCTGGAGCGCCTCGGGCTCGTCGCGACCCTGATCGGTGGCAAAGGCGATGTCGACGATGGCGTCGTCGGGGAAGGGGTTGAACAGGACCAGGACCTGAGTGGCGTCGCGGGCGGTGGTGCCGTTGGCCAGGTACCAACGGTCGGAGGCCGAGGAGGCGCACGGCGACACCGAGGACCCGCCATCGGTGCGCACCAGGTGCTCGACGCCCACGCCACCACCGTCGAGCTCCACCACTGCCGACACCTCCTCGGCGTCGACCGCGTCGTCGGCATCGAGGGAGACGCCCTGGAAGGGGGGGACCGTGACCGGGCGGGCCACCGGAGCGCTCCCCGCGGGGTACCACGTCACCGTGCCCGTGCGGGTCCGGTCGCTGCGGTTGGCAGCCAAGACGACCAGCCCGCTTCCGGACCCGGCGGTGCCGGCACCGGCGGCGCAGAACCACGTCGAGGACAGGGCCGAGGGCGGATCGGCGACGGGCATGGCGAAGGCGCCGGCCGCGCCGAAGTGCGCCGGTGGGGGATCGGCCACGTCGACCAGGGCCAGGCCGGCCAGCACGGCGACGAGGGCGAGGACGACCGGGAGGTGCCGGGAGCTCACCGGCGGACCGACCGGGCGCCCCGGGAGCGCAACACCAGGGCCACCATCGCCAGCCACAGCGCCGCCTGCCCGGCCACGGCGAGCCACCGCAGCGGGGAGGTCCGGTAGCGAAGGCTGGCCTCACCCCCCTCACCCACGCGAAAGGCGTTGGCCCACCCAAAGGCCTCGGCCCGCTCGGCCAGCGCCCCGCCGGCGCGCAGCTCCCAGCGGGGCGAGGCCGTCTCGGCCAGGTAGGCGATCCCCGGGTCGACCGAGCCGCGGAAGCGGGTGGGCGAGGACGCCTCGGCCAGCGCCGGGGTGGAGGCCGACAGGTCGAGGCCGACCGTCGCCTCGAAGGGAGCGGGGGCGGCGACCGCGGCGGCGACGGCACCGGCGTCGGCCGCGCCGGCCGCCAGGGTCGCCCGGCTGGGGACCCACGCCGTGTTCTCGTAGATCGCCAGGGCGGGATCGACCGCGACCGCCCGCAGGTCGAGTTGCTGGGCCAGGGTGGCCTGCACGCCGTCGGGCAGGGGTCGCACCGGCGTGCCCGAGCGGGCGGGGGCGGCCTGCTCGGCCATCACGACGTAGCGCACGCCGAGAGGCCCGAGGAGGCGGCCCAACCGCTCGGTCCGCCCGTCGGCGGCCAGGCGCAGGCCCTCGGCCACCAAGGACGTGGACGGGTCGGCCGGGGCGGCCCAGCGCTCGTCGACGCCGGGCGCCCCGTCGCGGGACAGGCCGTAGGACAGCCCGTCGGCCAGCCGGTGCCCGGCCACCGGCAGCACCTCGGGGTCGCCCAGCCACAGCACCCGGAAGGCCCCGGCGCCGCGGACCTCGTCCTCCTCCATGAAGGCCAGGGTGCGGGTGAAGTCGCTGTCGGGGGTGTCCCAGTCGCCGTCGACGGCGGCCACGGCCACGGGGACCGTCGCCAGGGCGACGCCGGCGGCTGCCACCAACGCCGCCAACTGGCGGAACCCGAAGCCGTAGCCCGACAGGTCGCGCTCGAAGGCGACCATCCCCAGGGCTGCGGCCAGGGCCAGCGCGGCGGCCGCGGGGGCGACGAGCACCTCGGCCGACGGCAGGGCCACCCCGGTGAGATCTCGCCCGCCGGCCCACACCAGGGCCCAACAGCCCACCGCCACGACCCACAGGCGGGCCGCCCAGGTGAAGCGCCACCCGCGACCGATGAGCAGGGCCAGGGCGCCGGCCAGGGGCACCGCCCACCCGAGGGGGGACAGGCCGGCTCGGCCCGTGTCCAGGCGCAACAGCTCGCCGATGCCGAGGTCGTTGCCCCCGAGGGGTGAGATGCCGGCCATGGCCGCCCACCCGCCCCCGTCCACCGGCAGGAACGAGAGCGACCAGGGCAGGTGCAGGACCAGCGCCAGGGCCGAGCTGCCCAGGGCCACGGCCAGGGACCGCAGCGACCCCGGGGTCCCGCCGGTGAGCAACGACCCGGCCACCAGGGTCAGGGCCACGAAGGGGACGAGCACCACGACCAGGGGGACGAAGGCGCCGACCAGGGCGAGGAGCAGGCCGAGGGGGACGACGGGGGTCAGGCGCGAGCGCCAGCTCCGGGCGCCCCGATCGAGCTCCTCGCGGCCGAAGGGCTCGTCCCCCGAGGCGTGCAGCAGGTGGGCGAGGATCCACGGGGCGGCGGCGTAGAGGAGCAGACCGTCCCAGCGGCCCCGGGCCAGGGCGTCGTAGGGCAGGGGCGCCACGGCGTAGACGACCAGGCCGACGGCCCGGGCCCGGGGGGACCCGAGCGAGGACGTCAGGCGCCAGGCGCCGAGGAGGCCCGCGGGAAGGGTCCCCAGCACGAGGAGCTGCTGGAGCACGCCCATGGCCCCGAGCAGGACCAGACCGGCCAGGCCGAGCAGGCCAAAGGCGCTGGGCGCCGGGGCCTCGGACCCCAGGCCGGCCGAGCGCCAGCCGCTGGCGTACTCGCGCAGCAACGAGAACGGGCCGCGGTCGAGCTCGGCCAGGCTGGCGAAGGCCGGGAGCCGCTCGCCGATGAGCTCGCGCGTGCCGATCAGCACCAGGGCGGCCACGATCACCACGGCCACGACGGCGAGACGGCGGGGACCGGCCTGGAACGAGCCGGTGATCCCCCTGCCGGCCTCGGCCAGCGACGTTCGCACCCGGTCGCCCCGGCCGAGCTCGCCGCGCAGGAACGAGGTGATCCGGGCGCTGCCCCGTCCCTGCAGCCGGCGGACCTCGGCGTCGCGCAGCCCCCGCACCTCCCGCAGGGCCCGGCGCCGGCGGCGGATCTCGCCCAGGCGCCGGGCGTTCCACGACCACGCCCCCAGCACGTCGACCGACTGGGCCACGTGCCCGGCAGCCAGGGCGTAGACGGCTTCGACCAGGGTGAACAGGGCGGCCTGGGGCAGGACGCGCAGGAGGTGGAAGGGCCCGTAGCAGGTGAGCATGGTGCGCAGCCGGTGCCGGGCGAACAGGCGCCGGCGATCGTCGATCGGGCGCCGGCTGCTCAGCTCCTCCCGGTGCCGGACCCGGGCAGCGGGGACCACCACCACCCGGGCGCCGGCGACGTGGGCTCGCCAGCACAGGTCGAGGTCGTCGCCCAGGAAGGTGATGGCCGGGTCGAAGCCTCCCAGCGAGGCGAACAGGTCGGCTCGCACCAGGGTGCAGGCCCCGGGGATGGCGAAGACGTCGCGGACCCGGTCGTGCTGCTCCTGGTCGAGCTCTCCTCGCTCGACCAGGGCGGTGGGCACGCCGGTCTTGTCGGCCGACAGGCCCACCTGGAGCAGCTCACGGGGCGCGCCCCAGGAGACCAGCTTGGGCCCGACCACGCCGGCGTTGGAGCGGAAGGCCTCCTCCACCAGGGCCCGGATGGCGCTCGGGTCCAGGGCGATGTCGTCGTGGCACAGGGCGTAGAACGATGCCCCCTCGACCACCTCGAGCACCTCGTTGGCGGCGGCGCCGAAGCCGGGGTTGTGATCGAGGTGGCGCACGTAGGCGGCGGGCAGGGCGGCGGCGATGCGGGGCAGCGGGTCGACGGCGCTGGCCGCGTCGACCACCAGCACCGAGAGGTTGGGGTAGTCCTGGGCGCCCAGGGACGCCAGGCACTCCTCCAGCCAGGGGCCGGCGTCGTGGGTGACGACCACCGCCACCACGGGAGGCGCGTGGGCGATCGGGTCGAAGTCCTCGCCGCGGGAGTCGTCGCCGCGGGGATCCCCGGCGGGGGAGTCCTCGGGGCGGGAGGCGTCGCCCACCGGCGCTCCGGAGGTCGGCTCCGGTGCGCCGACCGACGTCCGCTGGTGCTGGACGGCCACGGTGCTCCGAGGGTAGTGGGCCGGTCCCGCCCAGTGGTGGCCGCCACCGGTCCTAACCTGGAAGGGGTGGACCGTCCCCTGCCGCCGCTGCCCGAGGACCTGGCCAGGCGACTGCAGGACGCCGCCCACGTCACGGTCGGCTTCGGGGTGCTCGCCTTCCAGCAGGCCCAGGTTCGGCGCCGGGAGCTGGAGCGCCTGGTGGGGCGGGTGTGCCGCGACCTCCAGGCCCGGGCCGCCACCCCGCCCGGCTAGCCCTCCGGGCCAGGAGCAGGCGGCGGGAACGGTGGAGGTGGGGCCGACCCGGCCGGAGCCGGTGCCGGCTCGGGGGCCGCGGTCGAGGTGGGGGTCGAGGTCGAGGTGGTGCTGGACGAGCCACTGGCCGGGCCCGGGGGCAGCCGGGGGGTGGTGATGGCGGGAGGCCGGACCGGGACCTCCACCACCTGCTCGCTCCCGTCGGGGCCGTTGCGCCAGCGCTCGACCCGCTGGTCGAGCGGGTAGGCGTTGCGCACCTGGGCGCCGTTGACGTCGAGGGGGTAGTCGGTCTCCACCGGGAGGCCGTCCTCGGTGTAGGTCGTCGAGGCGTCATCGTCGGCCGTCACCTCCACGGGCTCGCCGTCCTGGTCGTAGAGCAGCACCGGCTCGAGGAGGCGACCCTCGGTGTCGTAGGCGTAGAGGTTGGTGATCGTCCTGCCGTCGGGGTGGACCAGCACCCCGGGAGCTCCGGCGTGGGCGTCCTCGACGTAGACGTAGTGGGGTGCGGTCCGAGCGCCGGCGACGAACACGGCCCACAGCGCCCCCAGCACGATGAGGGTGTCGAGCAGGCGCTCACCGCGCGTGGCTCGGCCCTCGGCCCGGCGCCGCCCCAGGCGGACCGACCCCACCACGGCCGCGACCACGGCGGCCAGGCCCAGGATGGGGGTGCCCAACAGGCTGGGGACGGGGAAGTCGTCGCCCTGGACCCCGTTGAGGACCTCGGACACGACCAGCACGCCCAGGTAGCCCCGCAGCACCCACCAGCCGGGCCTGAGCTCGGGCAGGAGGGCCCGCACCCAACGGGTGGCGGCGGAGGCCTGGATGCGCTCCCAGGCCCGGCGGGCCGGGCCCAGTCCGCTCAGCCACCCCCACCCGCGGCCGGACGGGACGTACGCCTGGCCGGAGCTGGCCAGCAGCTCGGCGGCGAAGGCGGCGGGGGGGCCGAGGGTGAGCTCCAGGGGCTCGTCGGTCTCGGCGGACACCTCCTGGAGGTGGACGGCCAGGTCCGCGAGCAGCTCCTCACGCTCGTCGGCGGGCAGGTCGGCGAGCAGGGCTCGCACCGCGTCGAGGTAGCGGCTCACCTCGCTGGGGACGGTGGTGACGGTCACGCGGCCTCCTTGCGGTCGGTCCCCACGAGCTGGTCGAGGGTGTCGGCGAACTGGCGCCACGTCTTGGTCCCCCGCTCGAGCAGGTCGTGTCCGATGGGGGTGAGGGCGTGGTACTTGCGGTGTGGCCCCTCCTCGGAGGGCACGACGTAGGTGGAGAGGGCGCCGGCGGCGAAGAGGCGGCGCAGGGTGCCGTAGACGGACGCGTCGCCCACGTCCTCCAGGCCGGCGTCGCGCAGCCGACGGAGGATGTCGTAGCCGTAGCCGTCCTGGTCCCTGACCACCGCCAGCACCGCCAGGTCGAGCACGCCCTTGAGGAGCTGGGTGGTGTCGGTGCCGGTCTTGTCGATCACACACTACTGTCTACAACAGAGTAGCGGACGGGGCAAGCGGCGACTCCCGACAGCGTTCTTGCGTCTGTGAGTCCCAAGTGGTGGGACCCACAGACGCAGGAACAACGCTGGGGCCGGACGGTGGTGGGCCTCCGGGAGGGCGGCCGCCTGCACAGCTCAGCGGGTCCGGTTGCGCTCCTTGCGCTGCTCCAGCTCGAGGTCGTGGGCCACCATCGTCTCCACCAACTGGGGGAAGGCCATGGTCGGGGCCCACCCGAGGACGGTGCGGGCCTTGGTGGCGTCGCCCACCAGCACGTCGACCTCGGCCGGGCGCATGAAGCGCTCGTCCTGGCGCACGTAGCGGGTCCAGTCGTCGATGCCGGCGGCGGCGAAGGCCAGCTTGGCGAACTCCCGCACCGAGTGGGTCTCCCCGGTGGCCACCACGAAGTCCTGGGGCTCGTCCTGCTGGAGCATCAGCCACATGGCTCGCACGTAGTCGCCGGCGAAGCCCCAGTCGCGCCGCGGGTCGAGGTTGCCCAGCGCCAGCTCGGACTGCAGGCCCAGCTTGATGCGGGCCACGGCGTTGGTGATCTTGCGGGTCACGAACTCCAGGCCCCGGCGCGGCCCCTCGTGGTTGAACAGGATGCCGCTGCAGGCGAACAGCCCGTAGGAGTCTCGGTAGTTGACCGTGATGTCGTGGCCGAAGACCTTGGCCACCCCGTAGGGGCTGCGGGGGTAGAAGGCGGTCTGCTCGTTCTGGGGGGTCTCGCGGACCTTGCCGAACATCTCGCTCGACGACGCCTGGTAGAAGCGGATGGGGTTGTCGGCCCCGCCCACCATGCGCACCGCCTCGAGCATGCGCAGCACCCCCAGGCCGGTGACGTTGGCGGTCAGCTCGGCCTGGCGGAACGACAGGGCCACGAAGGAGATGGCGCCGAGGTTGTAGACCTCGTCGGGCTGGGTGTGCTCCAGGGCGGCCACCAGTGAGGACAGGTCGGCGAGGTCGCCGCCGACCACCTCGACGAAGGGGAGCTCCTCCTGGAGCATCGCGGTGCGGGGGTTGTTCTGGCCCTTGACCAGGCCGAAGACCTGGTAGCCCTTGGCGTGGAGGAGCTCGGCCAGGTACTGGCCGTCCTGGCCGGTGATGCCGGTGACGAGGGCTCGAGGCATCCCGGCAGTGTGGCCGGGCCGGACCGGGCCGTCGAAGCCGCGCTCGTCGGCCACAGTGTCGCCCGAGCCCGCCTCCCATTCTTGCGTCGAACAGTCCC
>JADDRA010000087.1:0-20898 GCA_016781105.1 Actinomycetota bacterium
CTAGGTCCCGATAGACCGCGTTGCTCATCGCTCCACGGCCGGCCTCAATCTCGACAAGGATGCCGAGTTCGTCGTGAACCGCATCGACCTCGTAGGTCACCACCTCGGCACCTTGGTCACCGAAGAGAACCGGCCGTCGTACGGTGTCAGCTCAGCGCTTGCTCATCTCCACCCGGTAATCGAGGAGTTCAAGACCGGGCCGCAGCTCGGCCAAGACCTGGTCGCTCCGAACGCCCGACGTCGCGCGCGAGTCAATCTCGGCGCGGTGTTCTGCTACGACGGCGATGAACTCCGTCGCCCAAGCCGGCGGCCGTGATCTGGTTGGAAAGTAGATCCATTCGGGATACGTCAACGGTCGAGAGCTCACACGAGCTCGTCCGCAGCCGCAAGTAGCGGTCACATCTACGGGCCTGCCAGTAGTGGATGGTGACCCCGTCAGCGTCCGTGCTGTTGTCACGACACCGAGGCATCATGTGGCCTGTGCTCCACCAGGTCGAGGAACCTCGGCCGGCCTCGCCCCCGTTCCTTGTAACCACATGTGCTCGGCGGCTCGACCAGCGCGTCCACGATCACGGTGCCGAAGTGCCCGGCCGCGGCGGCGGCTGGGGTACGCCGACGTCGTAACGCTCGCCCAGGTGCACGACCCAAGCCGACGGGGCTCCGGTCCTGACCGAGTCGAGCATGCGGCGCCACGCGGTGCTGGGAAACGGCTGGTAACCTTTTCCCTATGGAGGCCACGGTGGACGAGGTCGGCAGGATCGTCCTTCCCAAGCCTTTGCGGGACCGACTCCGGCTGTCGCCTGGGACCAAGGTCGACGTCAGCGAGTACGGAGACGGGTTGCACGTCACCGCGGTGAGCCGGACCGCTCGCCTGGAGGAACGTGGTGGTCGGCTCGTTGCCGTCGCCGACACACCGATCACCGACGACGACGTGCTCGCACTTCTCGATGCGGGTCGCCGGTGACCGACCTGCTGGTCGACACCAGCGTCGCCGTCCCCCTGCTCATGTCCTCGCATGCTGGTCACGTGATGGTGAACGCCTCGGTCGGCGGGCGCTCGGTCGCCCTTGCAGGCCACGCGCTGCAGGAGACCTACGCGGTGCTCACCCGGCTGCCCGGCGACTCTCGCGTCGCACCTCCTGACGCGGTTCGGCTGCTTGGTGATCGGTTCGATCCGCCCGCAGTCCTCGATCGCAGATCGGCCCGTGTCGCGCACGCCGTGCTGGCCGACAGCGGGATCGCCGGTGGCGCGACCTACGACGGGCTGGTCGCGCTTGCGGCGCGGGCGGCGAAGCTTCCGCTGGCGAGCCGGGATCGACGCGCCGAGGCGACGTACCGGCGGCTGGGCCTGTCGGTCGAGATGGTCGGGTCAGCCTGAGTCCGGTCGAGGCCCAGGAGCGCCCACTTCCCGATGCGGTCCTGCGTTACCGGCTCCGGCCGGGCAGCGCCGGCGCGGGCCGGCATCCCGTGGCGACGAGCGCGGCGGAGAGGATGGCGGACGAGGCCAGCGTGCGCCTGCGCCCCGGCGCGGGGTCCGGATGCGCACGCCCGGAGGCCGAGGGCTGGGGCCGCCTCTGAGGTTCTCCCGTCGCTGAAGGGCAGGTGAGGCCGGTCAGCAGCCAGAGAACGCGCACCGGGCGGCGGGTCTGGGCCTAGGCCGCCGGCGCCGGGTCGAGGAGGCGGGCGAGGGTGGCGGCGGTGAGCTGGTTCCGGGTGTAGCGGTGGGCGTCGTCGACCAGCAGGGGGGCGGCGGCGAAGTCGAACGTGCCGAAGCGCCCGACCGGGGGGCTCAGGTACAGGTCGAGCCCGGGGCGCCCGAGCAGGGTACGCTCGTTGAGCAGCCCGGCCAGCTCCACCGAGCGCTGCAGGATGGCGGCCACGCTCGGCGGGTCGAAGGGCTCCGCCCGGCGGCGCAACCGCCGAGCCAGGACCTCTCAGCCGGAGAGGGCGGGGCCGAGACGGGCCCGGGTGGTCAGCTCGGTCTGGCGGCGCAGGTCGACGGCGACCGCCCGGCCGCCGCCCGGGGCTGTCTGCATGACGTCGATGGGCAGGTTGTTGAGCAGGCCGCCGTCGACCAGCAGGTCGCCGTCCGCCGGGACGGGCGGGAGGATCCCGGGCAGGGACACGCTGGCCCGCAGGGCGAGGGCCAGGCCAGCCCGGTCGTGGACGACCTGGGTCGCCTGCGAGAGGTTGGTCGAGACCGAGAAGTAGCGGATCCACAGGTCCTCGACGGACCGGCCGTCGGTCTCCTCCACGATGCGCCGCTGGAGGCGCCGGCCCGACGACAGCGACACCAGCGGGACCGTGGGCTGGATGATCAGCCGGGTGGAGAAGAACAGCGGCAGCTTGGCCATGTGCCGGTCGTGGTCCCAGCCCATTGCGCACATGAAGGCGGCGACCGCGCCGATGCTGGTGCCGCCCACGGCGTCCACGGGCACACCCGCCTCCTCCAGGGCCCGCAGCACCCCGAGGTGGGCCGCGCCCCTCGCCCCGCCGCCCCCGAAGACCACGCCCACACCTCGACCCGTCACCAGGCGGGCCAGCCGCCGGTAGTGGGACGACGGCGCCTCGGCCACGTGGTAGTGGGCGGGGTGGACCAGCACCAGCTCCTGGCGGGCGTCGCCCGCCGGCACCTCGGGTCCGAGCAGCTCCTGCTCGATGGCCCCGAGGCCGGCACGGTCCCCGGCCCGGGCCACCAGCAGCAGGCGGTCGGCCTGGCGCAGCGCCTGGTCCAGCTCGTGGGTCCCTCGTCGGCCACGTAGACGACGGTCTGGCCGGACCGCTCGCGGCGCTGCAGCCACTCCACCACTCGGCCGTTGCGGGGGTCGGCCAGGCTCAGCTCGGCCGTCCCGGCTCCCACCGCCTGGTCCACGGCTGCGCTCGTGAGCACGGCCGTGCCTCCGAGCGGCTCCAGGGTGCGAGCCAGCTCCTCGACGAAGCCCTCGGGCAGGCAAGCCGCCCGGCGGGCACGACGGCGAGGGTGCCCACCACCGCCGGGGGTGGGGCGGGTGCGGGGCCGGCCGCCTGGCCCGCCCGGCGCAGCACGGGCCGCGCCAGGCGGATGGGTAGCTCCGGGTGCCACCGGGTGGCGCGCGCCAGCCCGTCATGAGAGGCGCAGCACCAGCGAGTAGCGCACGGCCCGGGCGGTCGTCGCCCGCTTGGTGCCGGCGAGAGCTCGGCCTCGCCCACGGTCGTCCCCGGGCCGGTCTCGGTCACCAGCGTCGTGGTGGCGTCCTCCTCGGGGTCGAGCCCGAAGGCGCCCGTAGCCGACCAGGTACAGGGCGTCGGCCTCGTCGCCCTGGCCGAACACCACATCTCCGGCGGCGAGGTGGAGCGGCTCGAACAGGGCGAGCAGGTCCCGCAGCCGGTCGCGCCCGAGGCCGGCGAAGGCCTCGGAGGACTCGAGCAGGGCGACGATGTCGTCGTCGCCCGCGTCGGACCAGCTCTCGAGGAGGTACAGCAGGCGAGGGGTGCGCCGCCGCCCACGCCACCCCGGGCGTGTAGGGGCGGTAGTAGGTCGTGATCTGGACGACGGCCCAGATGATGGCGGCCCAGCGGACCACGGCCAGGTTGCGCACCGTGCGCCGCTGGCGTGCCGGCTCGAGGGCGGGCCGGGTCCTCGATGGAGCCCAGCGACGGAGGCTGGAACCAGCCGGCGCGAGCCCCGGTGCCGACCGAGGGGGCCGGACGTCCACGCCCCGTCTGTGGGACGTCGTGGTGGCATCCGCCACGGGTCCTCCCCTTCCCGGCCCTCCTGCAGACCAGCGAGGCAGCTCAGCGGCTGTCCCCGGCCCGCCGGCGACGCCAGGCGGCGCCACCGGGCCGGGCCCCGTCCGCGCCCCTACTTGCCGTTGCTGGCCGAGGGGGGATCGACCTCGAGCATGAACCAGACAGTCTTGCCCTCGCCGTCGCGCTCGGTGCCCCATCGGCTGGCGATGGCCTCGACCAGGGCCAGGCCTCGACCAGTGGTGGCATCGGTAGGCGTCATGCAGGCCTGGGGTATGCGTGAGTTCCAGTCCTTGACCTCGGCCCACACCTGACCGTCGTCGAAGCGGATGGTCACCCGCAGTTCGGTGCGGGCGTGCAGGGTGACGTTGGTGGCCAGCTCACTCACCAGCAGCACGGCGGAGTCGACCAGGTCGGGCGGGGCGTCGGTCTCGGCCAGGGCGTCCCGGACGAAGCGACGTGCCTCGCCCACGCTGCTCGCGTCACCGTAGAAGAGCCGTCGGGCTTCGATCGCTCGACCCTCCCCCGGATGCGTCACGGGCGAACGGATGGGGCAGGAGGTAGCCGATGGTCTCTGGAGGGCTGCCGGCCGCCAGGGCCCGACGCACCCCCGCCTCGACCCGGCGGCGGGGCCGGGGAGGCAGGGGCGACCGTAGTGTGGCCTGGCCCCCGGTGCCTGTCCAGGTTCGCACCGGGCCGTGACTCGAGCGCTCGAGGAGGCGGGCTCCTCGGGGTCCCCACCGGCCATCGGCGCCCATCGCCTGCTGGGTGACGGCGCCTCGACCGCGCTGGTGCGGCCGGACGGGGAGATCGACTGGTGGTGCGCGCCCGAGATGGACGGCACCCCCGCGCTGTGGTCTCTGCTCGATGCGGGCGGCGCGGCGGCCCGCTGGCAGGGGGTGCGCATGGCCCGAGCCGACGGTGTCCCAGCCGGCTCGGCCCTGCGCACCGTCCTGCACCACCCTCGGGGTCGCCTGGAGTGCTGGGACGTGCTGGCCGGGCGGAACGAGGGCCAGCCGTCGCTCGTCCGCCTCATCCGCAACCTCGACGGCGAGCTCGACGTGGTCCACGAGCTGGCCCTCGGTGGCTTCGACGCCCCCTGGGCGAGCTGGTCGCCGGGTGGGGCCGAGGTGGCGGGAGGCTTCTTCGTGCGGGTGGCCGGGGGCCGGGAGCTCGAGACCGGCGGTCCTGGGCGGGACGACGGGAGGTGGCGGTGCCGGCACCTGGAGGCGCCGGAAGGGGAGTGGGCCGGCCTGGTCGTGGCCTGGGGGCACCTGCCCGATGCCGACCCCGAGCGCCTGCTCGGCATCCTCGCCGCTGCCCGGGGCGAGGATGCCCGGGTCGTGGCCCCGGCCAAGCTGCCCCGCCGCCGGTCCGACCGGGCGGTCGACGCCCTACGGGTCCTGCACTGCTGCACCTACGCGGCCACCGGCGCGGTGGTGGCCTCGCCCACCACCTCCCTGCCCGAGGCCCCCGGGGGCGACCGCCAGTTCGACTACCGCTACTCCTGGCTGCGCGACGCCTCCCTCGCCGTGTCGGTGGCGGCCCTGATCGGCCGGCGCGACCTGGCTCGGCGCTACCTGGGCTTCGTCATCGATCGGGTGGGCGACGCCGGGGTCCCGACCGCGCCGGTCAGCGACGTGCGGGGGGACCCGGTGCCCCCGGAGCGGGAGGTCCCGGGGGTGAGCGGCTGGGGCGGTAGCGAGCCGGTCCGGGTGGGCAACGGGGCGGGGAACCAGGTCCAGTACGACGCCCTGGGGCTGCTGGTCGAGGCCGTCTCCGTCCACCTCCAGCTGGGCGCGTCGCTCGATCCTGCCTGCTGGGAGGTGGTGCGGGCCGTGGCCGACGCCGCGGTCGAGCCGGATGAGCGCGAGACCAGCGGGATCTGGGAGCTGCGCCGGCCCAAGGCCCTGGTGTCGGCCGACGTCGGACGCTGGCTCGCGCTCGACCGGGCCGTGTGGATCGCCCGGGGGTGGCGACCCTGGACCCGCCGCGGCCACTGGAAACAGGCCCGGGACGCCCTGCGTGGGCGGATCCTGGACGCGCTCGACGACGAGGGCGGGTTGCCCCAGAGCTACGACGACACCGAGTCCCACGCCGACGCCTCGGCCCTCATGGTCGTGGTCTTCGGGATGCTCGGCCGCCGTGACCCGCGGGCGGGCCGCCTCGTCGACGCCACGCTGGCCCGGCTGGGCTCCTGGCCCTTCGTCTACCGCTACGAGCCGGGCTCCGACGACGGCTTCGAGGGCCGGGAGGGCGCCTTCCTCCCCGTGTCGTGGTGGGCCGTGGCCGCCCTGGCCGAGCTGGGTCGGCTCCAGGAGGCCGAGGAGCGCCTCGCCGCCCTCGACCGGGTCACCCCCCGGCTCATGGCCGAGGAGATCGATCCCGAGAACCTGCAGAGTCTGGGCAACGTCCCCCTGGTCTGGTCCCACATGGAGGCGGTCCGGGCCCTCTACGTGGTCGACGCCGCCGAGCGCCGCCGCCGCCACGGCGCCGCCGGCCTGTGGGCCTGGCGCATCGGCCGCCACCTCACCCAGCGCTGGCACGGGCCAGAGCGAGCCACTAGCGGACGCTGACGACGACGACGGGGCAGGAGGCGTTGCCCACGACGAAGTCGACGCGGTGGCCGAAGAACGCCCGCTGGGTGACCGGCCTGCGCCCGCTGGCGAGCACGATGAGGTCGCCCCGCCGCTCGGCTCGCTCGACGATGGCGTTCTCGGGGTGGTCGGCGACGAGCACGTCGGTGTTGACCGTCGCCCCGATGGCGCGTCCCAGCTCGGCGACACCCTCCACGAGGTCCTCGCCGATGCCGACGGCGTTCTGCATGGCCTGGCCGGCGCTCACCCGCACGAGGTGCTGGGGGGCGCTGACCACGTGGACGAGGTCGACCACGGTCCCGTGGCCCGCGGCGATGGCGAAGGCGACCTCGGCGGCGTGGCGGTCGTAGTCCGATCCGGCGATGGGAACGAGGATGTGCCCCTGGTGGACGCGCTCTAGGTAGGAGTCCGTCTCGTCCTCGGCCGGTCCGCTCACGACCAGCACCGAACAGGGCGCGTCCTTCACCACGGCGTCCACCGTGTCGCCGAACACCGGTCCGTGGCCGTTGGACGACCGCTCGTCTGCAGCCAGCACGAGCAGGTCGTAGCCCTTGTGGGCCTCGGTGATGATCACGTCGGAACGTTGCTCCTGGGCGCTCCTGCGGATCGTGCGCACGTCGTCGAGCTCGGTCCTCACCAGCTCGTCCAGTTGCTCGCTTCCGGCCCGGCTCCCGTCGCCGTCGAGCTGCAGGCTGGTGACCTCCACCCCCTCTCCCCTGACCAGCAGGCCGACGAGCTTGGCCGCGATCTGGGCGTGGCCGCCCTCGACGACAGGCACCAGCACCCGTTTGAGGTTGCCGAGGAAGCTCTCCCGGCGCCGGTGCTCGTGCTCCAGACGGCGCTGCTCCTCGTCGGTCGGGTGCACGTGGGAAAGCGTCCATCGGAGCAGGGGTGGGGCCATCAGCGACGTCACGATGGCCACCATGAGGATGATGGAGTACATCGCCGGGGTGAGGATGCCCAGGCTGAGGCCGATGGTGGCCACGATGATCTCCATGGCGCCGCGGGCGTTCATGCCCGCACCGAGGGCGAGCGCCTCCCAGTGGCCGAGCTTGGTGGCCCGGGCTCCGAGGTAGGCCCCGACGAACTTGCCGGCGATGGCGATGGCCAGCACGAGGAGGCCCACGGTGAGGGCGCGCGGCTGGGCCAGCTCGCCGAGGTCGACTCGCAACCCCGAGGCGGCGAAGAAGACCGGGGCGAACACCCCCAGCGCCACCTGCTCGAAGATGTGGCGCAAGCGCTCGTCGAAGCGCTTGACCTGGCCGACGAGGATCCCGACGATGAAGGCCCCGAGCACGGCTTCGAGGTGCAGCAGCTGCGTCACCGCTCCGAACGTCAGGGCCAGGGCCACGAGGGCGGTGATCTTGACCATGTCGCCACCGACGTGGTTGTCCAGCGAGCGCAGCACCCAGCTGACGGCCCTGCGGCCAACGGTGGCGGCGACGAGCAGCACGCCCACCACGGACAGGACCGCCCTTCCGGCCGTCGCCGGCTCGATGGCCCCGCTGCTCGCCATGCCGGCCACTACGGAGAGCAGGATCCACCCGACGGTGTCGTCGATCATCCCTGCGGCCAGGGTGATCTGGCCGATGTCGCGGCGGATGATGTTCATCTCCATCAGGACCTTGGCGATCACGGGGATGGCGGAGATGCTCATCGCCGTGCCGATGAACAGGGCGAAGACCAACCGCTGGTCGGCCGCCCCGAGGAAGTCGCCGGGGATGACGAAGCCCAGGCCGACCCCGGCGGCGAAGGGGATCACGATGCCGCCGAAGGAGATGGCGGCGGCTCCCTTGCCCTTGCGGGCAATGAGCCCCACGTCGGTCTCGAGGCCGGTGAGGATCAGCAACATGATGACGCCGAGCCACGACACCACCTCCAGCAGGTGGACCTGCTCCGCCTCCCGGGGGAAGATGCTCTCGGCCAGCCCGGGGGCGACGGTGCCGAACAGCGTCGGCCCGAGCAGGAAGCCGGCCAGGAGCTCGCCGACGACCGAGGGGAGGCCGAGCCGGGTCGACAGCACGCCGAGCGTCCGGGCGACGACGAGGAGCAGCGCGAACTGCACCAGGAACAGCAGCAGCTGGTGTTCGCCGAGCGGCTCGATGATCGGCAACGACGGTTTCCTTCCCGTTGGGGCTGGCCGAGGTTATCCATCACCGCGCCGCAACCCCGTGCCGACCTCGACAACGTGGTCGAAGTGGGCGCCTGCCTCGGGAGACGCTAGGAAGGGCAGCCGTGGATGTCGACGTCGACATGGAGGCGCCCTGCCCGCCCGCGGTGCTCTTCGCCTGGGTCGAGGACCTGGCTCGCTACCCGCGCTGGCTCGACCTGGTGCCCCGGGCCGAGGCGTCGGCCCCCGTCGACGGCGATCCGGGGCCGGCGTGGCTGGTCGACCTGCGGGCCCGGCTGGGCCCCCTGGCCCGGTCGAAGCGCCTGCGCATGGTGCGCACCGTCCACGAGGCCCCCCGGTTGGCCCGCTTCGAGCGCCTCGAGCACGACGGCCGGCAGCACTCGGCCTGGGTGCTCCAGGCCGGCGTGGAACCGGTGGGCGAGGACGCCAGCCGCCTCACCATGCACCTGCACTACAGCGGGAGCCTCTTCGGGCCGGTGCTGGAGCGCGTCCTCCACGACGAGGTGGCCCGTAGCCGGGCCCGTCTCCTGGCCCTGGTCTCGGGCTGAGGAGCGCCCCGCACCTTCTCCGGGTGGTGGGGGCGCTCACACGGCAGCAGGTTCGGCCGCCCGGGCCCAGGCCCGGTACAGGGTGGCGTAGCGGCCTCCGGTGGCGACCAGCTCGTCGTGGGTGCCCACCTCGCACACCCGGCCGCCGTCGATCACCGCGATGCGGTCGGCCCGCATGGCCGTGGCCAGGCGGTGGGCGATGAGGATGGCGGTGCGGCCCTCGAGCACGATGTCGAGGGCCCGCTCCACCACTGCCTCGGACTGCAGGTCGAGGCTGGAGGTGGCCTCGTCGAGCACCAGGACCCGGGGGCGGGCCACGAACGCCCGGGCCAGGGCCAGGAGCTGGCGCTGGCCCGACGAGAGCGACGACCCCCGCTCGTGTACCGGTGTGTCCAGCCCCTGGGGGAGCCGGGCCACCAGGTCGTCGATGCCGAGCACCCGGCACGCCTCGGCCAGCTCCTCGTCGCTGGCGTCGGGACGGGCGAAGGCGATGTTGTCCCGTACCGAGCCGGCGAAGAGGAACGGCTCCTGGGGGACGACGCCGAGTTGGCGGCGCAGCGAGTCGAGGGTGACGTGGCGCAGGTCGTGGCCGTCGATGAGCACCCGGCCCTCGTCGGGGTCGTAGAACCGGCACACCAGCTTGGCGATGGTCGACTTGCCCGACCCGGTGGGGCCCACCAGGGCGAAGGTCTCGCCCGGGCGGATGGTGAGGTCGACGTCGTGCAGCACCGGGACGTCGCCGTAGCCGAAGCCGACCGACTCCAGGCGCACCTCGCCGGCGACAGGTGGGAGCTCGACGGCGTCGGGGGCCTCGACCACCCCCGGCTCGGTGGCCAGCAGGGCGCGCAGCTTGGCCGCGGCCGCCTGCCCGGCCTGGTAGGTGGTGTAGAGGTGCACGAGCTGCTGGATGGGAGCGAAGAAGGTGGCGATGAACAGGATGAACGCGGTGAGCTCGCCCACGCTGAGCTGGCCGGCCAGGACCCGCCGGCCGCCCACGACCAGGACGACGGCCTGGCCCGCCACCGCCACCGCCTCGCTGCCCGGGCCGTAGAGGGCGCTCAGGCGCCCGGTGTGGACGTTGGCGTCGCGGTAGCGGCGCAGGACGGCCCGGTGGTGGGCCACGTCGTGGGCCTGGCGGTTGTGGGCGGTGATCACCCGGATGCCGGCCAGGCTCTCCTGGAGGTCGGCGAGGACCTCGGCGATGCGTAGGCGCACGGCCCCGTAGGCCCTGTCCGAGGCGCGGCGGAAGCGCAGGGTGGCCACCACCATGGCGGGCACGACCACGCCCACGGTGACCAGCGCCAGGGTGGGGTCGTAGCCGAACAGCACCACCGAGACCACCACCACGGTCAGGCCCTGGACCGCCATGTTGATCAAGCCGTCGTGGAACAGGGCAGAGAGGGCGTCGATGTCACTGGTCATGCGGGTCAGGACTCGGCCGGCCCGCTCCTCGGTGAACCACCGCAGCGACAGGCGCTGCAGGTGGGTGAACACCCGCACCCGCAGGGCGAGCATGAGCCGCTCGCCCACCCGTCCGGTCCAGGCGATGCGGGCGGCGCCCGTGACCACGCTGAGGGCCACCGCCCCCAAGTAGGCCAGCGTGGCCACGACCAGGACACCCACGTCGCGCCGCCCGATGCCCTCGTCGATGCCGATCTGGGTGAGCACGGGTCCCACCAGCCCGGCGCCGGTCTCGACCACGACCAGGGCCAGGGCACCGAGCAGGGGGCGCCAGTGGGGGACGAGGAAGCGGCGCAGGGTGAAGGGCCGGCGCTGGTCGGGGGGGACCAGGGTCGAGACGTCGAGCGTGCGCTCGTCGGCCAGGGGGACGTCGGGCTCCTCGGCCACCAGCTCGTCGTGGCGCCGCCGCAGCTCCTCGGGAACTCCGGCGAAGGGCAGGCCGTTCGTGTCGCCCCGGAAGCCCCCGTGGCCGTGGTGGTGGTGCCCGCCGCCGATCATCATGGCCCCGGACGCTCCCCCTGGTCTCCCCACGCCGTTCTGGCCCCACACGCGAGCCCCGACGGGACCCCGGCTGGGGCCAGGAGCCGAGAGCGCTCGCCCCCGGCGGGGAGCGAGTCGAGCACGTCGGCGTAGCGCGGCTCGGCGGCCAGCAGGTCGGCGTGGGATCCCTCGGCCACCACGCGCCCTCCGTCGAGGAGCGCCACCCGGTCGGCCAGGGCGATGGTCGACAGCCGGTGGGCGATGACGAGGGTGGTCCTCGTCGCCATCAGTGTCCGCAGGGCGGCGTGGATCTCCTCCTCGCGCTGGGCGTCGACCGCGCTGGTGGCGTCGTCGAGCACCAGGACGGGCGGGTCGACCAGCAGGGTGCGGGCGATGGCCACCCGCTGGCGCTGCCCGCCCGAGAGCGTGTAGCCCCGCTCGCCCACCACCGTGTCGTAGCCCCGGGGCAGGGCGGCGATGAACTCGTCGGCGCCGGCGGCGCGCGCGGCCCCCTCCACCTCGTCCCGGGGAGCGTCGGGGCGGCCGAAGGCGATGTTGGCGGCGATCGTGTCGGAGAACAGAAAGGGCTCGTCGATGACCACCCCCACGGTGGCGCGCACGCTGGCCAGCGTGAGGTCGCGCACGTCGTGGCCGTCGAGGCGCACGGCCCCGCCGTCGACGTCGTAGAACCGGGTCAGCAGCCGGGCCACGCTCGACTTGCCCGATCCGGTGCGGCCGACCAGGGCGACGGTGTCACCCGGGCGCAGGCGCAGGGACAGGCCCCGCAGCACCGCCTCGCCGGTGCCCGGGTAGGCGAAGTCCACCGCGTCCAGCTCGACCTCGCCCCTGGGGTGGGTGAGGGCGACGGCCCCGGGCCGGTCGGCGATGTCGGGTTCGGTGTCGAGCACCTCGTAGATGCGCTGGGCCGAGGCGGCCGCCCGTTGGCCGAGCATGAGCAGGAAGCCCAGGCTGCGGAAGGGGGCCTGGAGCATGACCACGTAGACGTTGAACAGGACCAGATCGGCGATGCTCACCTGGCCCTCGATGGCGAGCCAGCCCCCGTAGAGCAGCACCAGGGCGAGGCCCACCCGAGGGAGCTGCTCCATCGACGGGCCAAAGCGGGCCCGGGTGTCGAACTGGCGCACGGTGGCCCAGCGCAGCCGGCGGGCGGCCCGCTCGAGCAGGGCGACCTGGCGGCGCTCCCCGGCGAAGGACTTCACCACCCGAGTGCCGGTGACGTTCTCGTCGACGATCGTGGCGACCTCGGCCAGGCGGGCCTGGACCACCCAGCTCAGCGGGTACAGGTCCTGGCGCATCCGCAGGCCGAGCAGGAACACCCCGGGCAGGGGGGCCACGGCCAGGAGGGTGAGGCCCACGTGGACCCGGAGCATGAGCACCAGGGCCAGGGCGAAGGTGACGACGGTGACGGCCAGCGACGGGGCGTAGGTCAGGTACATCTGCACCGAGCGCACGTCGGAGTTGGCCCGGGACACGAGTTGCCCGGTCTGCACCCGGTCGTAGAAGGAGAACGACTGGCGGGTCAGGTGCTCGTAGAGCTGGCCCCGCAGGTTGGTCTCGAGGTCGTAGGCCACCCGGGCCAGGCCGTCGCGGGCGACGAAGCCCGAGACCGCCCGGACGGCGCCGGCCGCGAGGAGGGCCACCACGAAGGGGCCGAGGGTGGCATGCGGGACGGGATCGGTCGGCAAGGGCAGCGCCGCCTCGATGGCGTCCCGGATCACCACGGGGATGGCGAGCTGGGCCAGCACGGCGAGCGCCGAGGCCGCCAGGGCGAGGGCGAAGCGGCCCCGGTGGGGTCGCAGCAGGGGCAGGAGGCGGCGGATCCATCCGAGCGACCGGTCGGGATCGACGGCCACGCCAGGCTCCTCCCTCCCACCCCCGGTCCGCTCGTCCCCGGCGCCCACCCGCTCAGCGTAGGGAAGGACCTCGGCGCTGCCCCTGTCCCGGCTGGCGGTGGCCGGGCGTCACCTAACGTCTCGGGCGTGCGCGCCGGGGCGGCGTTCGGGCTGGTGGTGAGCGTGGTGGTGGGGTCCGTGCTGGCCGCCGTGCCCCTGCCCGCCGGTGCGGCCGAGGGAGAGCTCGACGAGGCCCGGGAGCGAGCCAACGCGGTTGCGGCGGAGCTGGCCGAGGCTCAGACCCGCCTGGCCGAGCTGGAGGGCGAGGCGGCCGCGCTGGAGGCTCGGGCGAGCGAGGGGGAGTCCCGCCGCCTCGCCCTGGTCGAGGCGGCCCGGGCGCTGGCCATCGACCGCTTCATGCGCAGCGGGCCGCCACCGGTCCCCATGCTCGACGGCGATCTGAACGCGGCAGTCCGAGCCAACGCCCTGTCGTCCTTCGTGGCCCGGGACCGGGCCGACGCCCTGGACGAGTTCCGCCGGGCAGGGGAGGACCTCGCCCTGGCTCGTGCTGCTCTGGCGGGGGTGGCGGGCGAGGCGGCCGCCGCGCTGGAGGAGGTGGGCCGCCAGGTGGAGGAGGCCGACCGGCGCCTGGCCGAGCTCCAGCGCCTCGAGGCCGAGCGCCGGGCAGCCGAGGCAGCCAGGCGGGCCGAGGAGGCAGCCAGGCGGGCCGAAGACGAAGCCAGGCCGGGCGCCGGGAGCCCCGGAGGGGGACGTGCCGGCCAGAGCTCGGGGGGCTCAGGGGGCTCGGGGGGTGCGCCGACCTCGCCGGGCGCGGCCACGCGGCGCGGTGCGGCGCCGGGCCTGGCGGCCCCGGTGGCAACCGGGGCCTGGGTCTGCCCCGTCCAGGGTCCCCGGGCCTTCACCAACGACTGGGGCCAGCCCCGTTCGGGCGGGCGCCGCCACCAGGGCAACGACATCCTCAGCCTCCGGGGGACACCGGTGGTGGCCAACGTCAGCGGGCGGGTCCGCCCCCACCAGTCCGGCCTGGGGGGCATCTCGTACTACCTCACGGGTGACGACGGCAACACCTACTACGGGACCCACCTGGACTCCCTCAGCGGGGCCAGCGGCCCGGTGGCGCAGGGGGAGGTGCTGGGCTACGTGGGCAACTCGGGCAACGCCGCCGGCGGGCCCACCCACCTGCACTTCGAGATCCACCCCGGGGGTGGCGGTGCCGTCAACCCGTTCCCCACGCTCAGCCGCTACTGCTGAGGGCCGCTACTGCTGAGGGCCGCTACTGCTGAGGGGAGGAGCAGGCCGGGACGGCGGCCCCTGGAGGCCCGCCGAGGCCGCCTCCAGGAGCCGCCGGAGCCGGAGTCAGCCTGCCGAGGTGCCGGTCTCGATGGCCTGGGCCCTGCCGTCCCCCGAGGTGACCTCCACCTTGCGCGGCTTGGCCTGCTCGGCCACCGGGACGGTGACCGTGAGGACGCCGTTGTCGTAGCGGGCGTCGATGCCCTCGGGGTCGAGGCCCTCACCGAGGAACAGCTGCCGGCTGGACCGGCCCTGGGGCCGCTCGGCCACGACGACCTCCTGGCCCTCCTGGCGCTGCCAGGTCCGCTCGGCCGACACCGTGAGCACGTTCTTCTCCACGGTCAGGTCGATGCTGGCGGGGTCGACGCCGGGCAGGTCGAAGTGGACGACGAAGCGGTCGCCCTCGCGGTAGGCGTCCATCGGCATGGGTGCCGGGCGGGCCCCGGGGACGTTCTGGACGAGGCGGTCGAGCTCACGGAAGGGGTCGAATCGCATCAGCATGACTACCTCCTTGTCGGTCTGTCGGTCTGTCGGTCTGTCGGTCTGTCGGTCACTCGGTCGGTCTGTTGTCTCTGGGCTTCCTGCTCGGTGCCTACTCTACCCACCACGAGGTTCCTTGACACTGCAACGCTCAGATTTCCTGGGCTCGGGCTAGGGGGTTGGCCGACTCAGGGCAGCAGGGCGCGGAGGTGGGCCGCCCACTGGCCCGGCGACTCGGCCGGGTCGACGGTGGCGTCGGCGCCCTCGAGCGGGCCTCCTTCGTGCACGGCCACGAGGGGGACCGACGTCCCCTCCCGGCGCAGGTCGGCCACCACGGCCTGGCCAGCGGGCGTGGTGGCGTCGACCAGGGCGAGGTTGGGCAGCAGCGCCGCCCACCGCCCCGCATCGAGCTCGCCCAGCGACCGAGCCTCGAGGTGGCAGTCGGCGAGCACCTCGGCCATGGCCGCCACCCGGGCGTCGTCGATCCCGACGGTGAGGATCACCAGGGCGGGCAGGCCGGCGCTGCGCCGGGCCCCTCCCATCTCAGCGGCGTAGTCGGAGACGGGGGTGGACGTGGCCATGATCGGCGAGGTGTCGCCGGCAGAGGTGTCGAGGAAGGTGTCGTGGCCGGCCCGGGCAGCCAGGGCCGCCTCGGCCGCGGCCTCGTCGCTGGACCACAGCGTCCAGTCGGCGGCCCCCAGGTCGATGGCGGTGTAGGTGATGGCGACCAGCAGCGCCGGGTCGGCCTCGACCTGGCGCAGTCCGGCGGCCTGCAACCGGGCCCGCAGCCGGTCGAGGAGGTCGGTGGGCCGGGGGGAGGCCTCGTCCCGCACGGCGAAGGTGCCGGGCGCCACCCGGAAGGCGGCCTCCCACCACCCGTCGAGCACCAGGCAGTCGCCCTCGACGTGCAGCTGCTCGCCAAAGGCGTGGCGGGCGCCGCCGGTGGCGAAGGCCTCGGTCACCTCCCGGTCGTCCACCGCCGGTGCCTAGCCGCCGGGCTCGGTGCCCACGGCGTGGAACCCGCCGTCGACGTGGACGATCTCGCCCGTGGTGGCCGGGAACCAGTCCGAGAGCAGGGCCACGCAGGCGCGGGCCACGGCGTCGGCGTCGTCGACGTCCCAGCCGAGGGGCGCCCGCCGGGCCCAGACCTCCTCGAAGGTGGTGAAGCCGGGGATGGAGCGCCCGGCCACGGTGCGGATAGGCCCGGCCGCCACCAGGTTCACCCGGATGCCCCTCGGTCCGAGGTCGCGGGCCAGGTAGCGGCTGGTTGACTCCAGGGCCGCCTTGGCCACGCCCATCCAGTCGTAGGCGGGCCAGGCCACGGTGGCGTCGAAGTCGAGCCCGAGGATGCTGGCGCCGGGCCCCATCAGGGCCAGGGTGGCCTCGGCCAGGGCCTTGAGGCTGTAGGCGGACACGTGCAGGGCGACCGACACGTCGTCCCACCCGGCGGCGAACATCCCCGAGCCCAGGCAGGCGGCGGGGGCGAAGCCGATGGCGTGGATGACCCCGTCGACCCGGTCCCACCCGTGCTCACCCAGGGCCGGCGCCAGGGCGGCCAGGTGATCGGCGTCGGTCACGTCGAGCTCGAGCACCGGGGGTTCGGCTGCCAGCTTGCGGGCGGTGCGCCGGGTGAGCGACAGGCCTCGGCCGGCACCGGTCAGGACGAGCTCGGCACCCTGCTCCTGGCACCGCACGGCGACGGCGTAGGCGATGGAGTCGTCGGTCAGCACCCCGGTGACCAGGATGCGCTTGCCCTCCAACAGCATGGGCGGATGCTATTGCCTGCACCGGGCCGCTCCGTCCGCCGGCGGCCCTCGGGAACCGGCCCCCTCACGATCCCCCCCGGGGCGGACCGCTGGCTCGTCTCGTAGGCTGCCACGGTGCGCATTGCCGTCCTGGGAGGAACAGGCCCCGCCGGTCGGGCCCTCGCCGCCCGCCTGGCGTCGGTCGGCTACGAGGTGGTCATCGGCTCACGGGCCAAGGCCCGGGCGCTGGAGGTCCGCGACGAGCTGGTCGAGCGCTGGCCCGAGCGCAACCTGCCGCTCGACGGGGCCGACAACGAGCAGGCGGCGGAGGCCGACCTCGTGGTCATCGCCACGCCCTGGGACGCGGCGGCATCGACAGCCGCGTCGGTCGAGCCCCAGGTCGAGGGCAAGGTGGTCGTGTCGATGGCCAACGCCTTGGCCCGGGTCGGCCACGAGTTCCAGCCCCTGGTGCCGCCCCGGGGCTCGGTGGCGGGGAACGTCCAGGCCGCGGTCCCCCGGGCCCGGGTGGCCGCCGCCTTCCACCACCTGCCCGCCCGGGAGCTGGCCGCCCTCGACCACCCCGTCGGCTCCGACGTGCTGATCTGCTCCGACCACCCCTCGGCCACCGAGGCCACCGCCGACATCGTCCGCCACCTGCCCGGCCTGCGCCCCCTCGACGCCGGCGAGCTGTCGAACGCGGCGCCCATCGAGGCCTTCGCCGCCGTCCTGCTCCAGCTCAACGCCCGCTACCGCACCCGCGTCGCCATCAAGCTCACCGGCATCGACGACGCTACGTAGACGACGTCGTGCGTCTCTACGACACCGCCCGCCAGGAGGTGGTGGCCTTCGAGCCCGGACCGCTGGTGACGATGTACACCTGCGGCATCACGCCCTACGACTCCACCCACCTCGGCCACGCTGCCACCTTCCTGGCCTACGACGTCCTCGCCCGGCGCCTGCACGACGACGGCCACCAGACCCGGGTGGTGCGCAACATCACCGACGTCGACGACCCCCTGCTGGACAAGGCCCGGGAGCTGGGCGTGCACTACCTCGACCTGGCCGCGGCGGAGACCGCCCGCTTCCAGGGCGACCTGCGTGACCTGGGGACCCTGCCCGCCTTCAGCGAGCCCAGGGCGACGTCGGCCATCGCCGACATCCGGGGCTTCATCGGCATGGTGCTCGACGCCGGCCACGCCTACCAGGCCGGCGGGGCCGTCTACTTCGACGTGTCGAGCTTCCCCCGCTTCGGCCAGGTCGCCCACCTCGACGAGGCGGCCATGCTGGCCCTGGCGGCCGAGCGGGGAGGCAACCCCTACGACCCACACAAGCGCGCGCCCCTCGATTTCGTCCTGTGGCAGCCCTCCGCCGAGGGAGAGCCGGCGTGGGAGTCGCTGTGGGGACCGGGGCGCCCGGGTTGGCACATTGAGTGCTCAACCCTGGCCCTGCGGGAGCTCGGCACCACCATCGACCTCCACGGAGGCGGGAGCGACCTGATCTTCCCCCACCACGAGTGCGAGGCGGCCCAGTCCGAGGCCGTGACCAACGAGCCCTTCGTGCGCCACTGGATGCACACGGGCATGGTCGGCCTCGACGGCACCAAGATGTCGAAGTCGCTCGGCAACCTCGTGTTCGTGAGCGACCTGCTCAAGGACTGGGAGGCCATGGCCATCCGCCTGGCCGTGGTCGCCAACCACTACCGCCGGGACTGGGAATGGAACGACGCCCTGCTGCCGGCCACCGCCGTCCGCCTCGACCGTTGGCGGGCGGCCGGCCCCGGCGACGGCGGGCTCGACGAGGTGCGGGCCGCGCTCGACGACGACCTCGACACGGCGCGCGCCATCGCCGCTCTCGACGACGCCGCCTCCTCGGGGCGAGGCGTCAGCGCCGGTGCCGCCCTCCTCGGCATCGACCTCTCCACCTGAGCCTGCCTGCCCCCCCCGACCAAGCGGGCCGGTCGGGGAACGAACGGAGCCTGGCGGAAGCCGCCCGGTACCATCGCTCGGTGGCCGACGCGATCTCCGTGACCCTGCCCGACGGGTCGGCCCGCTCCCTTCCCGAAGGGGCCACCGTGGCCGACCTGGCCGCCGCCATCGGTCCCCGTCTGGCCAAGGCGGCGGTGGCGGGCCGGGTCGACGGCACCGAGGTCGACCTGGCCACGCCCCTGGCCGACGGTGCCGCCGTGGCCGTCGTCACCGCCGACACCGAGGCGGGCCGGGCCGTGTTGCGCCACTCCACCGCCCACGTGCTGGCCCAGGCCGTGCTCGACCTGTTCCCGGGCGCCCACTTCGCCATCGGGCCCCCCATCGAGAACGGCTTCTACTACGACTTCGAGCTGCCCGGCGGGGCGACCTTCAGCGACGAGGACCTCGTCCGGATCGAGGCCCGCATGGGCGAGATCGTGGCCGAGGGACAGCCCTTCGTGCGCGAGGAGCACAGCCGGGCCGAGGGCCTGGAGCTCTTCGCCGACCAGCCCTACAAGCGCGAGATCATCGAGGGCGTCGAGCCGACCGAGGGGGCGGGGGGCGACGAGGTCAGCGCCTACCGCAACACCGAGCGCTTCGTCGACCTGTGCCGGGGCCCCCACGTCCCCACCACGGGCCGGCTGGGCCACTTCAAGCTGCAGAAGGTGGCCGGCGCCTACTGGCGCGGCGACGAGCGCCGGCCGATGCTCCAGCGCATCTACGGCACGGCCTGGGAGTCCAGGGCCGCCCTCGAGGCCCACCTCCGGCAACTGGAGGAGGCGGAGCAGCGCGACCACCGCCGCCTCGGCGCCGAGCTCGACCTGTTCAGCTTCCCCAGTGAGATCGGCAGCGGGCTGGCGGTGTTCCACCCCAGGGGGGGCCTGGTCCGCACGCTCATGGAGGACTACTCACGGGCGGCCCACCGCGCCGCCGGCTACTCGTTCGTGTCGACCCCACACCTGGCCAAGTCGTCGCTCTTCGAGCAGTCGGGCCACCTGGGGTGGTACGCCGAGGGCATGTACCCGCCCATGGAGCTCGAGGGTGCGAGCTACTACCCCAAGCCCATGAACTGCCCCATGCACATGCTCATCTACCGGTCGCGGCAGCGCTCCTACCGCGAGCTGCCCCTGCGGTTGTTCGAGTTCGGCACCGTGTACCGCTTCGAGCGCTCGGGTGTGCTGCACGGCCTGCTCCGGGCCCGGGGCTTCACCCAGGACGACAGCCACATCTTCTGCACGCCCGAGCAGCTGGCCGACGAGCTGGCTGCGCTGTTGGCCTTCGTGCTCGAGGTGTTGCGGACCTTCGGCTTCGAGCGCTTCGAGGCCGAGCTGTCGACCCGGCCCGAGAAGTTCGTCGGGGATCCGGCCGAGTGGGAGGTCGCCACCGAGGCCCTGCGCCGGGCGCTGGAGCGGGCCGGCATCGGCTACGTGGTCGCCCAGGGGGAGGGCGCCTTCTACGCCCCCAAGATCGACGTCCACGTGCGCGACGCCATCGGGCGGCGCTGGCAGATGTCCACGCTCCAGGTCGACTTCCAGAACGCGGCGCTCTTCGGGCTCGAGTACGTGGGCGCCGACAACTCCCGCCACGCGCCCTGCGTCATCCACCGGGCGCTGTTCGGCTCGGTCGAGCGGTTCTTCGGGGTCCTGGTGGAGCACTACGCCGGGGCCTTCCCCACCTGGCTGGCTCCCGTGCAGGTCCGGGTCCTGCCCGTGCGCGACGACCATCAGGCCTACGCCTCGGAGGTGGTCGAGCGCCTCCACGAGGTTGGCCTGCGTGCCGACCTCGACGGCGCCGACGATCCCCTCGGGGCCCGCATCCGCAAGGCCAAGCTGGAGAAGCTGCCCTGGGTCCTGGTGGTGGGCGACGACGACGTGGCCGCCGGCACCGTCGGGGTCAACGGGCGGGAGGGTGAGGTGGAGCGCGACGTCGCCGTCGACGACGCCGTCGCCCGGCTGCGGGCCGAGGCCACCGTCCCCACCGGCTGAGCGTGCCCATCGAGCGGCTGTGGGCGGGGTGGCGGGGCACGTACCTCGACTCCGGGGAGGCCGGCGGCGCCGGTCCCCACGGTGACGGCGGCTGCGTCTTCTGCCGGATCCTCGCCAGCGGGGAGCCCGACGAGCAGACCTACGTCCTGTGGCGGGGCGAGGCCACCGTCGCCATGCTCAACGCCTACCCCTACACCAGCGGCCACCTGATGCTCATGCCCGTGCGCCACGTGGCCGAGCTCGACGCGCTGGAGGCCGACGAGGGGCTCGAGCTGTGGGGGGCCCTGCGGGCCGCGGTCAGCGCGGTCAGAGCTGCCTACACCCCGGGAGGCATGAACGTGGGCGCCAACCTGGGCCGGGCCGGGGGAGCGGGCATCCCCGGCCACCTGCACCTGCACTGCCTGCCCCGCTGGAACGGCGACACCAACTTCATGACCACCGTGGCCGAGACCCGGGTCCTGCCCGAGGCGCTGTCGGTCACCTGGCGCCGCCTGCGCGCGTCCTGGCCCGCCGACGGGGGTGCATAGCGTGAGCGACGGGGCGGGCGACGGCGGTCGGCGGGAGAACGACCACGCCGAGCCGGTCGACACCGAGCCGGCCGACAGCGAGCCGGTCGAC
>JADDRA010000087.1:21114-25907 GCA_016781105.1 Actinomycetota bacterium
GGGGATCCTGTACCTGGGGCTCGCCGCCGCCTGCCTCGCCCTGTGGGCCGGCGCCGGGGACGACGCCGTCCTGGTCAACGACGGCTACCTGGCCGCCGCCGTGGCCCTGGCCGGCCTGGGCGCCTACTGCATCGCCGCCGGCTGGCCCCTCGGGGTCGACGCCACCGAGGCCCTGGTGGCGGCCACCCGCCAGGTCGGTTTCCCGGTGGGCCACGCCTCGGCCTCCCTCGGGTGGCGGGGCCTGCGCAGCCGGCCCACCTGGCGAATCCTGGTCTACTCGGCCGAGGATCCACCCCGCCGGCGGGGCCTGGTCCTGGTCGACGCCGTCGACGGGAAGGTCCTCGAGCACTTCGTGGAGGAGAACCCCGAGGACTGGGCCCAGCTCACCACCCGCTGACCCGGTGCAGAGCCCTCATCGCCCCTTGGCCGCCCGCAGGGCCTGCTCGGCCGAGCGGAGGTGGCCGGCGGCGCTGGCGACGGTGCCCTGGACCAGGGCCAGCAGGCTGACCTCGGCCCGGTCGAGCTCACCCCGGCGCAGCCAGTCGTCGGGCGCCAGCGCCTCCAGGGCCCGGGCCAGCGCCAGAGCCCGCTCGTCGATGCGGGCCAGGGCTGCCTCGAGGTCGCCGTCGCCCTCAACGGCCTCCTCGACCCGAGGTCGGGGATCGCCGTCGCTCAGATGCGGTCGCTCGCCCGCCCGGATGCGGGCGACCTGGTCCTGGGTGCGGTCCAGCAGCTCGGCGACGTACCAGGCGTGCTCGAGGGCGGACCACGACGACCCCGCTCGGCGTCGCGTCAGCTCCTCGGCGCCGGGTTCCTCGGCCACCAGGGCGAGGGCACCCCGCCAGCGCCGGGGGAACGACCGCAGGGCGGCCACCGCATCCGGTGGTTTGATGGAGGCCGGATCGAGGCCTCCCCCGCTCGCCGTCACGCCGGCACCGGCGCCGTCAGGCGGTCGACCAGGTGGGCGGGGAGGACCTCGTAGTGGTCGGGCCGGGCCGAGAAGCGGCCCCAGCCCCCGGTCAGGGAGCGCAGGTCGACGGCGTAGCGCACGATCTCCGACGACGGGACCATGGCCGTCACCTCCTGCTCACCCGAGCCCAGCGGCTCGGTCCCCTGGACCCGGCCCCGGCGGGCGTTGATGTCGCCCATCACGTCGCCCAGCAGGTGGTCGGGGACCACCACCGCCAGCAGGCTGATGGGCTCGAGCACCACGGGCCCGGCCTTGGCCATGGCCTCCCGGAACCCGAGCGACCCGGCCATCTTGAAGCTCATCTCCGAGGAGTCCACGGCGTGGAACTTGCCGTCGAGGCACGTCACCCGCACGTCGACCACGGGGAAGCCGTGCACGCCCCCCTGCTCCATGGCCTCGACCACCCCCTTCTCCACCGCGGGGATGAACTGGCGGGGGATGGCGCCACCGACGATGGCGTCGACGAACTCGAAGCCCGCTCCTCGCTCGAGGGGCTCCACTCGCAGCAGGGCGATGCCGAACTGGCCGTGGCCTCCGCTCTGCTTCTTGTAGCGCCCCTCGGCCTCGGCCGGCTGGGTGATCGTCTCCCGGTAGGCCACGCGCACCTCCTCGGTGTCGAGCGTGACCCCGAAGGTGCGAGCCAGGCGGGCCAGCGCCAGGGCCAGGTGGGCCTCACCGGTCCCCTGGAGCAGGGTCTGGTGGGTCTCGGGATGGCGCTCCACCCGCAGGGCGGTGTCCTCCTCGCCCAGGCGGTGCAGGGCGCCGGCCAGCTTGTCGTCGTCGGCCTGGGTCCGGGGCCGCACGGCGATCGACAGCGACGGAGGTGGCGGCTCCAGGGGCGGGACCACCACCGGCTGGGTCCGGGGGGCCAGCGTGTCACCGGTCGTGGTGGCGCGCAGCTTGGCCACCGCGCCGATGTCGCCGGCGACCACCTGGGCGAGCTCGACGTGGTCCTTGCCCCGGAGGCCGAACAGGGCGTGGAGCCGCTCGTCGTCGCCGGTGCGGGGGTTGACCAGGTGGTCGTCGGGCCGGACCGTGCCCGAGAGGACCTTGAACACCGAGACCCGCCCCACGAAGGGGTCGGCGATGGTCTTGAACACGAAGGCCAGCGGTTCGCCGTCGGGGTCGGGCGCCACCTCCACCTCCACGTCGCCCGCCCGCACCCTCACCGGGGGGTGGTGGAGCGGCGACGGCCCGATCTCGCAGAGGAAGCGGGCCAGGCGGTCGACCCCCACCGGCAGCGTCGCCGAGCCGCACACCACCGGGAACACGCTGGCCCGGGCCACGCCCTGGGCGAGCACGCCCTCGAGCTCCTCGAAGGAGGGCGCCTCGCCCTCCAGGTAGCGCTCGAGCAGGGCGTCGTCGGCCTCGACGATGCCCTCCACCAGCGTGTCGTGGACCCGGTGCTCCTGGGCCTCCATCTCCTCGGGCACCTCGGCCGCCACGGCCTCGCCGCCGTCGTAGAGGTAGGCCGTGTCGGTGAGCAGGTCGGCCACGCCGTGGAACGACGACGCCAGGCCGATGGGCAGCTCCAGGGGGGCGATGCCGGTGCCGAAGACCTCGCGCAGCTCATCCAGGGTGCGTTCGAAGTCGGCCCGCTCCCGGTCGAGCTTGTTGACGAAGACCATCCGGGGCAGCTGGCGCTCGGCGGCCATGCGCCACACGGCCCGGGTCTGCACCTCCACGCCGTCCACCGCGCTGACCACGAAGACGACCAGGTCGGCCACCCGCAGGGCCGCCTCCACGTCGGCGACGAAGTCGGCCAGACCCGGGGTGTCGAGGATGTTGAGCTTGTGGCCCTCGAACTCGCAGGGGGCCAGGGCCAGCGACAGCGACATGGTGCGGGCGATCTCCTCGGGCTCGTGGTCGCACACGGTGGTGCCGTCCTCGACCCGGCCCAGGCGGCTGATCGCCCCGGCCCGGTAGAGCAGGGCCTCGGCCAGGCTGGTCTTGCCCGACCCGCCGTGGCCGACCAGGGCGACGTTGCGAATCCTCGCTGGCGGATAGTCCTGCACCAGAGCCCCCTCCGGCGACCGGTGGGCCCGACCGTTGCGGGTCCGACGGCGCGCCTGCGGACCGGACAGCGTAGCCCGCCGGCACTGGCTGTACGCTCGGGCGCCGAGCTCCCGCCCTGCGGAGCGAGCGTGACACCAGGAGCCCCCATGCTCGACGGACGCTGGAAGACCGACATCGAGCGGCGGCTGCGCCCGGTGGGGACCGACCTCTGCCGCAGCGGCATCACCGCCGACCACCTCACGCTCCTCGGCCTGGTGATGGCCGTGGCCACCGCCGTCGCCATCGCCAACGGCGCCCTGCGGGCCGGCGTGCTGCTGCTGGCCGCCTCCGCCCTGCCCGACGCCCTCGACGGTGCCGTGGCCAAGGCCTCGGGGACGGCGTCGCCCCGGGGCTCGTTCTTCGATTCGGTCGCCGACCGGATCACCGACACCCTGTTGCTCGGCGGGGTGGCCTGGTACCTCTCCGGCGCCCACGGCGATCGGATCGCCCTGCTGCCCTTCGCCGTGCTCGGGGTGACGACGCTGGTGTCCTACCAGCGGGCCAAGGCCGAGTCGCTCGGCTTGGACGCCCGAGGCGGGTTGATGGAGCGGGCCGAGCGGATCGTCGCCCTCGGCCTGGGCCTGCTCTTCGAGTGGGCGCTGATCCCGGTGCTGTGGCTCATGCTGGCCCTGACCACCTTCACCGCCGTGCAGCGCTTCGCCAAGGTGTGGCGCCAGGCCAGCGCACCGCTGCCGCCGCCCGTGACCCCCCGCTGGCGGAGCCGGCGCAGCGCCCGTCCTCGCCATCCCACGTGGCGCCACCGCAGCCGCTCCCGGCGCCGCCCGCGCTGACTGCTTGGACCGCCCTGCTCCGGCCGGGGGTGCCGTCCCCAGCGGCCCCAGGCCCGAGCCCCCCACCTCCTCGTCCCTGCGCTCCCGGCTCGCCCTGCACGCCTACCGCTCGGGGTCCCGGGCGGCGGGCGTGCTCCCCGCCCGGCTGGCCACCGCGATCGAGCCTGCCCTCGGTGGGGCCCTCGCCCTGGCCCTCCGCTCGCGGCGGTGGCTGGTCGAGCGTCACCTCCAGCGGGCCTACGGCGTCCCCCTCGGACCTCGGGAGCTTCGGCGAGCGGGGTGGCGCGCCTTCGAGTCCTACGCCCGCTACTGGATCGAGTCGTTCCGCCTCCCGGTGCTCACGGGCCGCGAGATCGACGACGGGATGTGGGCGGAGGGCCTGGAGCACCTCGACGCCGCCCTGTCCGCCGGCAACGGGGCCATCCTCGCCCTGCCCCACCTGGGCGGCTGGGACTTCGGGGGCGCGTGGCTGGTGCGGCGGGGCTACCCGCTCACCGTGGTGGTCGAGCCCCTGGAGCCGCCCGAGCTGCTGGCCTGGTTCACCAGGCTGCGGGCCCGGATGGGCCTGGAGGTCATCCCGCTCGGACCCCGGGCGGGCTCGGCGGTGCTGCACGCGCTCCGGGCCAACCGGGTGGTGGCCCTGTTGTGCGACCGTGATATCGCCGGCGGGGGCGTCGAAGTGGAGCTCTTCGGCGAGTGCACCACGCTGCCCGGCGGCCCGGTGACCCTGGCCCTGCGGGCCCGGGCCGCGGTCCTTCCCACCGCGGTCTACTTCGAGGGCCGCCAGGGGCACCGGGGGGAGATCCGCCCGGCGCTGGCCACCGAGCGCACCGGCACCCTTCGAAAGGATGTCGAGCGCCTGACCCAGGACCTGGCCGTCGTGCTCGAGTCGCTCATCCGGGCCGCCCCCGAGCAGTGGCACCTCTTCCAGCCCAACTGGCCATCCGATCCGGGATACTGCCCCTGACCAGCACTGT
>JADDRA010000104.1 GCA_016781105.1 Actinomycetota bacterium
GGTAGTCGTTGCATTGGAATGCCTGCTTCCTTGCCACTTCCCACGCGTCACCGAGACCGAGTTCTCCGACCCGCACGGTGCCGCACAGCAGCTGAAGGTCGGCATCTCTTCGGTGTGACTACATCGACGGGGGGACGCCCGATCCGCCAGCGAGGCTCTCGGGCGTGAACAGGCGGACGGCCAGGACAGCCCAGATCAGGCCGACCGCGACGAGCAGGAGCGCCGAGGTGGTCTCGGTGTTCCACGTCAGGCTGCCGATGGCTGAGAGGGTGACGAGGACGCGGTCGATGACCTGGTTGAGACGGCGTGCCCAGAACGTGAATGCGAGGCAGATGAGTCCCAACGCGTGTGTCAGCGTCCCGATGATCGCGAACTGGATCACCCAGCTGACGACGCTTGATGGGCAGAGGCACGTGCAGCCAGGATGCGCATGAACGAATCGGTGCGGCTACCTGGGGCGGGAGATCATGAACGTGGACAGCCGCTCAGTGACGGCCGAGTCCAAGTCCAGGAGCGCCCGGAGCTGCGCTGTGAGGCCGCCGCTTCCGGGCACTCCCGAAGGCCCGTCCGTCAGCCCAGGTAGATGAGCTCGGAGGTGCCGTCGGCGACCTCGGTGAGGATGTCGCTCAGCGGGCGCTGGATACCGCGGATGGCGTCGATCTGCTCGGGTGACACCGCACGGGTGTCGACGCAGCCGGGTCAGAGGGAGACGAGGAACGGCGCGTCCACCGACTCCTTGATGGCCACCCGCAGCCGATCGCCCTGGTCGGTGTCGGGGATGCCGTCGGGCTGGGCCAAGCGTACGGCGTCGCCGGCCAGCCGGACCTCGGCCTCGAGGCCGGTGCCGGCCGCGACGCTGGCGAAGTGGTAGGCCGACCACGCCGGCCTCGGGTTCTCCCGGGTGTCGCCTCCGGTGAAGAAGATCAGCTTCCTCCTGGCCATGCCTACCTCCTGCGTCGGATCGGATCAGCTTGCTGGGTGGTCGAGCTCGCCCTCGCTGGCCGCGAGGAGGAGCCTGGTGTAGTCACTGCGCGGGTGGAACACGACCTCGTCGCTCGGGCCGGCCTCCACGATCTTCCCGCGGTGCATGACGATCATGCGGTCGGACACCCAGCGGGCCAGCGCCAGGTCGTGGGTGATGTAGACGAAGGCGGTACCGAACCGGTCGCGGATGCCGAGGATCAGCTCCAGGATGCCGGCGCACAGCGAGGCGTCGAGCATCGACGTGGGCTCGTCGGCGATCACCAGCTTGGGCTCGGCCACCAGCGCCCGGGCCAGCGCCACCCGCTGGCGCTGACCGCCCGACAGCTGGTGGGGGAACCGGCGGCAGAAGGTCGGTGCCGGGTGCAGGGCCACCTGCTCGACGGCGCTGCGCACCGGAGCAGCCCGGTCGGCCCGGAAGACCCCGCGCAGGGCCAGCGGCTCGCCCACCAGCGACTCAACCCGCAGGCCGGGGTGGAGAGACTGGTAGGGGTCCTGCAGCACCAGGTGCATGCGCTGGCGGGCCCGGCGCAAGCCTCGCCAGGAGAGCGCGTTCAGGTCGAGGCCGTCGAAGCGGACGGTGCCCTCGTCGGGCTGCTCGAGGCCGAGGATGAGCCGGGCCAGTGTGCTCTTGCCGGCGCCGCTCTCACCCACCAAGGCCACCACCTCGCCCTCCTCGACGGTGAGGGATACGTCGTCGACCGCCCGGATGTCCGACCGTGACCGCTGGCCCCGGCGGGAGCCGAACGACTTGGAGACGCCATCCAGCTGCAGCACGACCTTCCGCTGCGGTGCGTCGGGGCTGGCACCGCTGCCGCCCGCCGCCGGCTCGCTGGCCTGGTTCACGCTCACGGTCCCAACCCCCGCGCTGCAGCAGCGTCCCGGTCGCCGTCCCCGTCGCTGGCGGCACCGGGGGCTCGGCGGAGGAGGCAGGCCACCTCAGTGGTGCCCTCGGGCGACGGCGCAAGCGCCGGCTCCTCCTCGGCGCAGTGCTCCACGGCCTCGTCGCACCGGGGCCGGAAGCGGCACCCCGCCGTCGTGCTGGTCAGGTCGGGCACCTCACCGGGCAGGCCGGCCAGTGGGCGGCACTCGCCGTACAGCGAGGGGAAGGCGCTGAACAGGGCCCTGGTGTACGGGTGCTGCGGGGCCGAGGAAACGGTGGCGGCCGGGCCGCGCTCGACGATCCGGCCGGCGTACATCACGGCCAGCTCGTCGGCCATGCGGGACACCGTGGGCAGGTCGTGCGACACCATCAGGATCCCCACGTCGAGCTCGTCGCGCAGCTCGACGAGCAGCTTGAGGACCTGGGCCCTGGTCACCACGTCGAGGCCGCTGGCCGGCTCGTCGGCCACGAGGAGGGCCGGTTCGTTCACCAGGGCCATGGCGATCACCGCCCGCTGCTTCATGCCGCCCGACAGCTCGTGGGGGAAGGCGTCGTGGCGGGAGCGGTCGATCCCCACCCGCTCGAGCAGCTCGTGGGCCCGCCGCGTGGCGGCGGCCCCCCGGGTGAGCCGGGCCGCCTCGGCCACCTGGTCCAGCACCGGGTAGGCCGGGTTCAGGGCGTTCATCGCCGCCTGCGGGACCAGCGCCACCTTGCGGCCCCGGAACGGCGCCACCGCCGGTCGGGCCGGGCGCCCGAGATCGTGGCCGGCCAACCACATCCGGCCCTCCTCCACCCGGCCCGGGGGCCGCAGCACGCCGGAGACGGTCAGAGCGATCGAGGTCTTGCCGCAGCCCGACTCGCCGACCAGGCCGACGATGTGGCCCCGGGGCACCGTGAGGTCGACGCCGTCGACGGCCCGCACCGACGACCCCGGCAGCTTGTACTCGACGACCAGACCCTCAAGCCGCAGAGCCGGCGCCGAGGCGGCCTCGGGGGGAGCAGGCGGCATCGACCGTCGGCGCACGGGCCGGGGGGCGGTCCGCCGCAGGCGGGGGTCCGCCCACTCCTCGACTGCGTAGCCCAGGAAAGCCAGGCCGAGGATGACGGCGGTCAACGCCAGGCCCGGGGGCAGGATCCACCACTTCCAGGCGTCGGTGAGGAAGGCGCTGCGGGCGTTGGCGAAGTAGAGCATCGTGCCCCAGCTAATCCGGCTGGGGTCGCCGAGGCCGAGGAACGAAAGCGACGCCTCGAGCATCACGGCGATGTTGGCGATCCGGACGAACTGCACGGCGGCAAGGGGCGTGATCCTCGGGAGGATGTGCCGGGAGATGGCCCACCGGCCGGGGCAGCCCATGGCGCGGGCAGCGAGGACGTGATCGACCTCGCGCAACTTCAGCACCTGAGAGCGCAGGACCCGGGCTGGCCGGGCCCACAGCACCGTGGCCAGGACGCCGATGGTGGTGCCCAGGCCCCGACCGAAGAAGGCGGCCAGCACGATCACGAGCATCAGGAAAGGGAAGCCCAGCATCAGGTCGACGATGCGCATCAGGACGGTCTCGGTCGCCCCCCGGTAGAAGCCGGCCACCACCGCCACCCACAGCCCCACCACCAGGGCGATGGCCGCCGCGCTCAGGGCGATCACCAGCGAGAGCCGGGTCCCGAACAGCAGCTGGGCCAGCAGGTCCTGGCCCACGTCGTTGGTGCCGAGCGGGTGGTCGCTCGAGGGGCGCGAGAAGGGGGTGCCCGCCGGCTCGGTCGGCGAGTACGGCGTGAACACCGGGGCGAAGACGGCGACAAGCACGCAGCCGCCCAGCAGGAGGGCGCCCAGCACCCCCATGACCCGGCCTGCGCCCTTGGCCTCCCGGCGGGCGCGCGACGTCGCCGCCGCCGGTCGCAGCGCCGGCGCATCGGCCGGGCTGGGGGGCTCGACGTCGGTGAGGGTCATGCTCGCCGGGGCCGCGGTCGCCGGACCCGGGGGTCGAGCAGCGGGTAGGCCAGGTCGTTGATGAGGTTGGCCAAGACCACCGTAATGATGAGCAGCAGGAACGCCCCCTGCAGCACCGGGTAGTCCCGGGCCAGCACGCTCTCGTAGATCAGTCGGCCCAGCCCCGGGTAGGAGAACACCGTCTCGACGACGGCGGCCCCGCCCACCAAGGTGCCCAGGCCGACCAGCGCCACCGTCGAGACCGGCAGCAGGGCGTTGCGGGCGGCGTGGCGGCGCACCTCCCGATCCGTCAGGCCCTTGGCCTCGGCCATCAGCACGTAGTCCTCCTGCAGCTCGCCGACCAAGGCCGATCGGGCCACCAGGTACATGGGCCCGAGCCCGGCGATGGTGAGGGTGGCGACCGGCAGCACGGCGCGCCGCAGCACCTCGCCGACGAGGGCCAGGCCCTCGGCCTCCTGGCCCGACAGGGCGCCGTAGCTGGGGAACCAACCGAGGCCGACCGAGAAGACGAGCAGGAGGAGCGTCCCGATGAAGAACGGTGGCAGGGCGTCGAGGAACATGATGGCGCCGAGGGCCCCGGTGTCGGCGCTGGTGCCGCGCCGCCAGGCCGATCGGAACCCGAGGGCGGCGCCGAGCAGGGTGGACAGGACCAGCGAACCCCCCACCAGCAGCAGAGTCCAGCCCACCCGCTCGAGCAGCAGCGACGTCACCGGCCGACCGAAGCGGACCGACACGAGCAGGTCGCCACGAGCGATGCCCCCCAGATAGGCGCCGAACTGCTCAGGCATCGAGTCATCGAGGCCGAAGCGGTCGAGGATCTCGGTGCGCTGGGCCGGCGTGAGGGCGCCGGCCACCTCGTCCGGAAGGATGTAGTCGATGGCGTCCCCCGGGGCCAGCCGGGGGAGCGCGAAGTTCAGCACGATCGCCGCGAACAGCACCGCCCCGTACTGGCCGACGGTGCGCAGGAGGTGGCGCTTCACGCCGTCACTCCTCCTCGGTGGCCTTCCGACGGCGGGCGGTGACGACGCCGAGGGCCACCAGGCCCGCCAGCACTGCGCCGCCGACGATGAACGGGGCGGGCGAGGTGCCCTCGCCCTCACCGGTGTCGTTGCCGAGCGACGACGGGCTGCCGCCGGTGGGCTTGTTGGCGGCGATCTCCTCGTAGCCGGTCAGGAACGAGCGCTTGGTGAAGATGCCCTGGCCCCGGTCGTTGACCCAACCGTCGTAGGCGGCCTGCCGGTAGGCCCAGATGCCGTCGGGGTACCACAGCACCTGCTGCGGGAGGTCCCGGGCCAGGATGTCCTGGGCCTGGCCCAGCAGCCGCCGGCGGTCGTCGGCCCCGGCCGTGGTGGCCTCCTCCACCAACTTGTCGAACTCAGGGTTGGCGTAGCCGGTGATCGAGGTGCCGAAGCCCTTCACCTCCTCCCCGGGCTTGGGCGGCGAGTGGAAGAAGTAGTACAGGGCGTCGGGGTCGACGTGGGCGTGCGACTCGATGTTCCCGACGTAGGCGTCGTAGGGCGGGGGCTGCCCAGGGGCGGGCGGGCTGCGGCGGGCCCGCAGGGTGGCCGGGTCGAGCGACTCGACGTTGTACTTCACGCCGATGGCCTGCATCTGGGTGGCGATCAGCTGCAGCGCCCGCAGCTCGAGCGGCTCGAACGAGTTGACCAGAATGGCGAACTCGAGGCGGTTGCCGTCCGGCGCCTTGCGCACGCCGTCGGGGTCCTTGGCCGTGTACCCGGCGTCGTCGAGCATCTTGTTGGCCCCGACCACGTCGAACTGGTGGCCGGCGTCCTTCTTGGCCCACGGCGAGTCGGGGTGGAGGTAGGTGTCCCGACCGGGGCGGGCCCGACCGAGCAGCACTGTCTCGACGACCTCGTCGAGGTTAATGCCCATGCTCATGGCCTTGCGCAGCTTGGGGTCGTCCAGCGGCTTCTTGCGCGCGTTGAAGGACATCTGGATCGACTCGAAGCGGGTGCCCTCGACCACGCGGATGCCACTGGTGCCCTTCAGCTGGTCGACCAGCTCGCCAGGGACGTTGCGCTCCACCATGTCGACGTCGCCGGTGCGCAGGGCGGTGAAGGCGCTGCCCGGGTCCTTAATGATCACCATCTCGAGCCGGTCGATGCGGGGCTTGCCCTTGAAGTACCTCTCGTTGGCCTCGAACGTGTAGCGCTGGTCGGGCACCAGCTCGACCAGCTTGAACGGGCCGGTGCCGACGGGCAGGTTCGTGGTGGCCTTGGCCGGTTCGGGGATGGCCTCGAAGACGTGCTTGGCGATGATCGGGAGGTCGGCGCCCGGCATGATCTTGAACTGCGGTGCCGGCAAGCTGAAGAAGAGCTTGATGGTCTTGCCGTCGACCACCTCGGCCCGCTCGTAGGACGGGACGTCCGAGACGTGGTGGGCGTAGCGGCCGGAGGCGCCCTCCTGCTTCTTGTAGAACTCGTAGCTGAAGGCGACGTCTTCGGGGCTGAACGGCTTGCCGTCCTGCCAGGTGATGCCCTCCCGCAGGGTCACGGTCCACACCTTGCCGCCCTCGGACGGCTCGGCCTTCTCGGCCAGCCACGGCTCGGGCTCGGCCTTGGCCTGCGACCAGAACAGCGAGTCGTAGACCATGTGCTGGATGTCGTTGGTGGCCGGGTTAGCCCCGAAGCCGACGGTGAACGGCGTGATGTTGTTCTCATTGCCCTTGATCGCGACCTTCACGGTGCGCAGCCCGGCCTGCCCGCTGACCGGGCTGACGAGCGCCGCCGACGAGGCGACCAGCGCCACGGAGAAGGCGAGCATGGACGCGCGTCGCAATGACATGGGGGACATCCTCCTCGTCTACGCCTCGCAACCCTGTAGGAAGAAGGCCGATTCCGCAGGGTAGTGTGAAGAAGGCCGACACCGCAGCGCATGCGGATGACCACAAGGTGCGGACCGCCCCCAGCGCCCCCTGGGAGGCTCTCGCGTGATGCGGGTGTTGCTCGTCGGCGGCACCTTCGAGCTGTTCCGTCAGTTCTACAGGGCGCAGCGCCACCGGTCCAAGTCCTCGATGGCCGCGATAGGCGTGGTGGGGGATGCTCGCGTCGGTGCTGCAGCTGCTCGAGGAGGGCGCCACCACATCGGCGTGGCCACCGACCACGTCATCGAGAGCTTCCGCAACAACCTCGGCCGGGTACAAGACCGGTGCCGACATCGATCCGGTGCTGCGCTCGCAGTTCGAGCTGCTCGAGCTCGCCCTGCATGCGCTGAGCGTCGGCGGTTCAGCGCTCTGCCCGGGCTGCGCTTCCCGCCGGGGCCCAGCCGGTTTCCGACGAAGGACGGGATGCAGGCGTACCTCGGCCGCTACGCCCGCCACCACGACCTTCCGGTCGGGCTGGACACCGCCATCGAGGCGGTCGAACCGGCCGAGGGTGGAGGCTTTCTGGCCCACACTGCAGGTGGCACGATCAGGGCGGGCCGCATCGTGATCGCGACCGGCCCGTTTGACGGGCCGGTCCTCCCCTCCGCCGCCGCCGGGCTCGACCGTGAGGTGCGGCAGCTGCACTCGTCGAAGTACCGGCGGCGCGGCCGGCCGACATCCCGTCCGGCGAGGTCCTGGTCGTGGGCGGCGGCAACAGTGCGGCGCAGCTGGCCTGTGAACTGGCGGCCACCCACCAGGTCCCCATTGCCGCCCCTCGTCTGTGGTATCTGCCGGACAAGATCCTCGGCATCAGCCTGTACTGGTAGATCTATGCCACCGGCATCCTCAACGCTGACGCCGACTCCCGTGCCGGCCGTCTGGTCCGACAGCGGGGCGACGCGATCATCGGACGTCAGCTGCCCCGGCTCATCGCGACGGCACCATCGGCTCCTCCCGCACCGTGCACCACCGGCCACGGCAGCACCATCGGCCTCGTGGACGGCAGCAGTGTCACGCCGAGATGGGTGCTGTGGTGCTCCGGCTTCCGACCCCACTACCCGTGGCTGCGAGTGCCCGGCGCCCTCGATGTCGACGGCTCGCCTCGCCACCAGGCCGGCGTCTCGCCCGTCTCGGGCCTGGAGTGGACGGGACTCCCGTGGCAGACCCGGCTGAACTCCTCCATCGCCGACGGCATTGACCGCGACGCCAAGGCGCTGGTGAGCCGTCTGGAATCCCAGGACGCCAGGGACCCGACGGGAAGCCGCTCCGGTTCAGCCTCGTGGTTGGGAACAGCCCCGTCCCCCCCGCCACCGACATCGTGGTCAACGCCCTGAAGGCGATCGGCGTCGAGCTGATACCCCAGCCCCTCGACCAGCCCACCGCGAAGCCGGCACCGTCAAGGGCGAGTGCGAGATGGCGCTGTCCGAGTTCGGCGGGCTTGGCGGCGACATGACAGTGCACTGCGTCTCAGTTCCCCGAACTTCGCGGCCAGCATCAACCGCTTGGACGAGCACCGGTAGCGGCCCGGGATCTCTCAGCACCCCAAGCTGTCTC
>JADDRA010000098.1 GCA_016781105.1 Actinomycetota bacterium
GGGGTGGGGAGTTTCAGTGATCGAGTCCGGGGAGCTTCCCGTGATCCTCAACACGTGAGGCCGAGGTCGCCCTGGCGGCGCCCGGGGGCCCGGTGGATGGCGGTGATCGACGATCGCTCCCAGGGGCCACGGGTTCTGGTCCCAGCACACCGCTGAAATCCACGCAGTTCTGGGGCCAGAAGCGGATGGTTTGGCTGCGAGTTGGCACTGCGAGCAGGAGCGTGGCCGACGGCGTGGCGCCGGGCGACAAGCCGGCCCTGGCGAGGACCAGGGGCAACGCCAGGCAGTGGACGAACCCGTCGCTCACGAGCGACGCGCTGGCCCGCCCGGGCGCCCGGGGACCGACCGTCGGGCCCGTCGTCCGAGCGAGGCCTCGCCCACAACGACGATGCCCCCGCCCGAAGGCGGGGGCATCGCTACCGACCTACCGCACTCGGTCGTGCGTCGAGCACGACCGAGGTGTTCCTATCCCCCTCCGGGGCAGTCGCCCTGGATCGCCGGGGACTCGCAGATGCTCCGGGCGCTGACCTCGATCGAGCGGACCAGGTTGTTGATGTTGGTGAGGTCGTTGTCGATCTCGGTGGCCTCGCGGATGACGATGTCGACCCGCCGGTTGATCCCCGCCACCCCTTCGGCCACCTCGCCGTTGATGGAGTCGACCCGCGGGTTGATCTCCGAAAGTCCGCTGTTGATGCCCTGGGCGTTGCCGTTGATGGGCCCGACGCTGCCGAGGATGCCGTTCACGTTGCTGTTGATGCCCTTGACGCTCCCGTTGATCGTGGTGGCGGCGTTGAGGATCGACGAGCCCATGTCGTCGATGCTGGCGGTGATGTCGACGATCTGGCCGACCTGGCCGGTCAGAGGCTGAGCGGCAGTCAGGATCTCCCCGGCCATGCGGGAGGTCTCGTCGAGCCTGGCCACCTGGTCGAGCTCGGTGTTGATGGGCGCCACCTCGCCCACGATCACCTTGACCCGGTCGTCGATGGAGTTGGCGGCCAGCAAGGTGCGGGTCAGCTCGATCACGGCGAAGAGGGCGAAGGCGATGGTGATGGTGAGGTTGGCGGCGACGATCCCGTGCTCCTCACGGAGCCGGGAGCGGAGGTTGCTCACGTGTCACCTCCCGAGTCACACCCGAGGACGGTGCCGGCCACGAGGGAATCGCAGATGCCCCTCAGGCTGCCGACCGTGGCGGCGTTGTCGTCGCCCAGACTGGCCACGATGGCGTCGGCGTCGGCCAGGGCCGGGTCGAGGTCACCGTTGGCGATGCCGACCCGCTGGTGGATGTTCTGCACGCCGTCCTTGGCCGGGAACTCACACTCCTCGTCGGGTGAGATGGCACCCGGGTCACGGGTGCCGGCGCACTCGCCGTTGGGGGCGTTGGCGCTGAACAGGGTGCCGTCGATGTCGCTGGTAAAGCCCTCGATCGACACGAGCAGGCCGGTGGTGTCTATGAGCGACCTGTCGATGTCGACCAGCCTGCCGTTGGTGTCCCTGAGCGACCCGTCGGTGTCCCTAAGCGACCCGTCGATGTCGATCAGCTTGCTGTTGATCGAGGTGAGGTTGGAGACGATCTGGTCGGCCTGGCCCGTGATGGGCTGGAGGGCGGGGTCGATCCCCGCCAGGCTGGCGTTGACCGTCTCCACCTGGCTGGGCAGCGTCTTGACGTCGCCCCCGGCGCCGGTGACGGCGTCGTTGGCGGTGGCCAGGTTGCCGTTGATGGAGGCCAGCGAGCCGGTGATGGCGATCAGGTAGACCACCACCACCACGGTGACCACGGCCAGCAGGGCCACCCAGACCTTGAGCCAGCGGGCGACGAAGCGGCTCTGGTCGGCGCCTTCTCGGAACCGGTAGTCGGATTGTGGTGTCGCAGCAGTTGCCATGTTCTCTCCTCCTAGTTCCCGCCGATGAGGCCGCTGCCGCCGCCGCCGGTCAAACCGCCGAGCAGCTCCTGCAGGTTGACCGCTTCGTCGATCTGGCCGGCCAGGAAGTCAGCCCGCTGGGCCTGGCCCACGATGGTGCTGGTGTCGCCCTGGATCTGCTCGGCCAGGTCGATGGTGGTCTCGAGGTTGCGGTTGATCAGGGCGACGCCGTTGTCGATGTCCCGGACCAGCCCCAGGATGCTGCCCACGTCGCTGTTGATGTCGCCCGCCAGGCCGTTGATCTGCCCGGCGGTGCCGTTGATGGAGCCGGCCAGGCCGTTGATCGACCCGGCAGTGCCGTTGATCGACTGGGCGCTGCCGTTGATGGTGCTGGCCAGGCCGTTGATCGACTCGGCCAGGCGGACGACCTCAGCCAGCTGGCCCTGGAGCGGCTGGGCCGAGGCCAGGATGGACCCGGCCCGCTGGTTGGTCACGTCGAGCTGGAGGACGGCGTCGGTGGCGGTGTTGATGCCACGACCCGTCTGGGCGATGTTCTCGGCCTTGGCGTTGATGCTCTCGGCCGTCGACGCCGTGCGCTGCAGCAGCAGGGCGGCTACCGCCACGACCACCAGCACGATGATGAGCGAGAACGTTGCTTGGCCCCGTTCGCCGGAAGCCAGCCCCCTTCGCTGCGTCTTCAATATGTCTCCCCCTAAGTGTTGTCGGGCGTCCGCGACGTGCGCCGATGCGCTGCGTGGTTGTCGCTCGTCCGATCCGGTTGGCATGTTGCGCCGGGGAGTGTAGGCCACAAACACGCACAGTGGAAAGCACCCCCCGGTCCTCTCCAGACGCAGCCGGGCTCCGACGGTGACGCCGTTGTGGCCGTCGACCACGAAGCGTCAGGGGATCGACCTCGCCCGGGCAGGAGTCGAGCCGCCGCGGACAGCTGCAGGAGGGCGGGCGCCCCGGACCCCGAAACCCAGCCCGGGCGCGAGCGAGCCCGTGGGGGACCCCCACGGGCTCGGCTCCAGTTCGGTTGTGCGCCCGCCGACCCGATCGAGCGGGCCGACAGCAGGGTCAGCCCTGGCGGACCTTCTGCTTGGCGAAGTTCCAGATCGTGTCCGTGGTCTGCTGGACCTTGTGCTTCTCGCGCACGTGGTTGGCGACCTTGGACTTCAGCTCCTCTTCACTTCCTGCTTTGCCTGACCACCTGCAGGCATGGTCGGCATCCCTTCACCTGAACTCGTACGCCATGACCTTCCTCCTTGTTGGAAGCCTTCACCCAGGATACCCGCTGGCGGCGGGCATCATCCGCGGACCGGTCGGTCCGGGTGTTCCTAGCGGCCGCGGAGCCGGCTGCTGCGGCTCCCGCCCGTCGTCAGCGCACCTCGCCCGCCGGAGGTGACCTGGCCCCGGGCCAGCACACCCTTGAAGGCACTGTCCATGGCCACGACGTCGCTCAGGATGTCGTTCACCACGCCCCGCACCGGCCCGGTCTGGTTGGCGATGGCCCGCACGCCGATCACGATCGTTCCCAGCGTGAAGCTGACATCGCGCAACGTGAGCGCGATGGTGATGAGGTACCCCGCCAGCGCGGCGACCACGAGGAAGACGCCGATCAGCGTCACGATCGTTGCTGCTCCCATTTTCGTTACCTTTCCTGCTCGCCGGACGACGTGGTGTGCTCGGATGCGCGACCGGAGCGCATCACAGGAGACGCTCGAGGGCCGAGCCGTAGCGTGCCACGTTCTGGCGGGCCACGCCGGTCAGCTCCCGGGTCTTGCCCAGGCGGGGCACAGCGTCCAGCGTCCCCGTGAGCTTGACGCCGTTGTCGAGCACGTCGTCGGCGTAGGCCTTGACCTCGAACGCCGGCCGGATCACCCGGTTCAACAGCAGGATCACCACCGGGATGACGACGAACAAGAGCAGGATGTTGCCGATCCACCACCAAGCCATGCAGTTCCCCCCTCGCTTGCCACCGGCCGCAGGTCGGTCGGTGCCCTTGGCCGGAGTATAGGCCGCGCAGTAGAGAGAGGCCATGAAGGTGACCATGCTGCTGGCCGACGCCGCCCAGGCCGTGGGCGGCAAGCTGTTCATCCTGGGCGGCGGCTGGTCGGTCACCGGCCCGGGACCGGCGCCCATGGCCCTGGCCATCAAGATCGAGGTGCCGTGGGACCGGACCAACGAGCGCCACCACTGGGTCCTCGACCTCGTCGACGAGGACGGCCGGGCCGTGCAGGTGGGCGGGCCCGAGGGGGCGCGGCCGGTGCAGATCGCCGGCGACTTCGAGGTCGGCCGCCCGGCGGGCGTCGCCCTGGGCACTCCGATCGACCTCCCCCTCGCCATCACCATCGGGCCCCTGCAGCTCCCGCCCGGGACCCGCTGCGTGTGGCAGCTCGCCATCGACGACGAGGCCGACCCCCACTGGCAGGTGGCCTTCAGCATCCGGCCCGCGTAGCGCTCTCCCGCCCGCCCTCTCACCGCCGCCAGGACAGGGACACCCACTCTGCGTGGTGACGGGGGTCAGGTGCCAGCCGCGGCCTCCTGCGCGCGCTGCGTGGCCTTGCAGGCCTCCGGAGGCTGCCACGAGGGGCGGGCGGTCAGACCGGGTCGGGCCGGCGCTGGTCGATCCGGTCGGCGGGGGCCTGGCCCGAGTCGGTGTCGTCGAAGCTCCAGTCGGGCTGCTTGCCGAGGTGGGTCTCGTCGAGCACCGCCCGCTCCCTCTCGAGGTCGACGATGGCGGTGACCAGCTCGACGTCGGCCGGGGGGGCCGAGGCCTCGGCGTGGGCCCGCACCTGGTCGGGGAACAGCGCCAGGACGCTCTCGACGACGCGCTGGTGCTGCGTGGCCAGGTAGCACCGGGCGCTGTCGGCCACGGTCTCGAGCTTGTCCCGGAGCACGTCGAGGTCGTGCTCGTCGCCGGCCGACTGGCGGAGCAGGTCGAGCCGCTCGGCCAGCGCCCGCCCGTCCTGCTTGCAGGGCGTGCACTGGCCGCAGGACTCGACGGCCAGGAAGCGGGACACCCCGGCGGCCACGGCCACCAGGTCGGTGGCGTCGTCGTAGACGATGAAGCCCGCAGATCCGAGACCGGCACCGGCTGCCTCCATGGCCTCGTAGGTGAGCGGCGTGTCGAGCCGGGACTCGGGCAGGAGAGGGTTGGCCACCCCGGACAGGACGGCCACGATCCGGCGCCCCGGCCGCGGTCCCCCGCCCAGCGCCTCGATGACCTGTCGCAGCGGGGTGCCCATCGGGAACTCCCCCACCCCGTGGCGGCGGGTGCGCCCGGTGATGGTGCACACGATCGTGCCGGGCGACTCGGGGGTGCCCACCGAGCGGAACCAGTCCGGGCCCTCGGCCACGATGGCCCCCACGTTGGCCAGGGTCTCGACGTTGTTGACCAGCGTGGGCGGGGCGGGGCTCGGGTTGGCCGGGCCGGCCATGGTGACCTGAGCGGCCGACACGGTGTCGGCGCCCACCTCGTCGACCCCGTGGCGGAAGGGTGGGGCGATGCGGGGGAAGGGCTGGCGACCGGCGATCACCTCCAGCAGGGCGGTCTCCTCCCCGTAGAGGTAGTGGCTGGGGCCTTCGACCACCGACAGCTCCACGCCGTCGCCCCACCCCCGGCCCTGCACCTCCTCGATGGCCTCGCGCACCCGGGCGACCTCGGTCCGGAACGTCGCCTTGAGGGCCACCACGACCCGGTCGGCGCCGACGGCCGACGCGGCGATCAGCGCGCCCTCCAGCATCCGGTAGGGGTTCGCCCGCAGGATGGCCCGGTCCTTGAAGGTGCCGGGCTCGCCCTCGGCGGCGTTGACCACGACGGTGGGCGGCACCGAGGCCGACAGGCTCTCGGCCACCGTGCGCCACTTCAGCCCGGTGGTGAAGCCGGCGCCGCCCCGGCCCCGCAAGCCCGAGGCCTGGACGTCGTCGATCACCCCGATGGGCCCCAGGCGCTTGGCCGCGTCGAGGCCCCTCCCCCCGCCGGCGGCTACGTGGTCGGCCAGGCGCACGACAGGTTCGGGGTCGAGGACGCGCGGCTGGTCCACGAGGTCCGACCCTATCCCTCGCCGCTGAGCGCCGTGCCAGGCCCCGCTCGCCCTGGAGGACAGACGCTGCCCGCGGCGGTCTCTAGGGTCGGGCCATGACGACGATCCCCAGAGCAGCGATGGCCAGCGACCGGACTGCGAAGCTGGCCGGGCCGGGGAACCTCTCCAGCCGGAGGGTCCGGGCGACTGGAGGAGCAGGGTGAGCCGGGTGGGCCGGGGCCGCCTGGCCCACCCGTCGGCGGCCCCGGCGGCGGGCGAGCTGACGAAGGAGGTCGTGCGGATCGGCGAGGTGGTCGTGGAGCAGATCCTGAGCGGGCGGCTCGAGGGCGCGATCGACGACCGCCAGGATCAGGCCGAGCTCGCCCTGGTCCTCGACGGAGCCGCCGTCCTCGAGGTCGAGGGTGAGCGGATCGAGCTGATGGCGGGCGACTGGGTCCTGCTGCCCCCAGCGACGCCCCACCGCCTGGTCTGGACCGAGCCGGGCACCAACTGGCTCACCGTGCACGTCCCGGCGGCACCCTGACGGTCCCGGCACTGGGAGCGCGAGGTGGTTCCCGCCGTGCCGGGTGGCACCTGGGCCCTTCAGCCCGCGAGCCAGGCCATCCCCCGGTCGAGCCGACACCGCAACTCCCGCGCGCCCGGAGCTACCGCGCTGACCAGGGCGGCGCCCGGGGCCAGGGTGAGCACGGCGGCTTCGGGATCGATGGACCGACCCGGTCCCGGTTCCGTCTCCCAGGCGGGATCGACCACGACGACTGCGCCGGTCGCCCCCGCCCCGCCCACTACCGCCGCGCCCGCCCAGGCCGTCGCGCCAGGACCCAGCCGCAGCTCCTGGCGGAGCAGGGGCGACCCCTCGCGCTCGACGTGGATCCGGCTGCACAGCGTCCCCGGAGCTTCGCCGTGGCGCCCCAGCACCAGCTCCTCGCGCCACACCAGCCGGGCGCCCCCTGCCAGGCGCACGCGAGCGGCCATCAGGTGACGGGCGCCGGCGGTCGCCACCGTGGGTTCGGGAAGCCAGAGCAGCTCACCCCCCGGCCCCACCTGGGCGTCGACGAGCAGCTCGGAGGCCGGCCGCCCGTGGCCCCCGAGCGCGACGGCCGCCGCCGTCGAGCGCAGCGTGAGGCGGGCCCCGGGGCCGACGTCGAGCTCGAGCTCGACCCGGTCGCCGGCCAGGGGACCCGCCGCCGTCCCCACCATCCACAGCGATCCTGCCGCCGGGCGCAGCGACAGCGGAGGAGCCGAGCGCAGCTCGGACAGCACGGTTCGACCACCCCGGCCCTGGAGGGCCCGGACCGCCGCCGTCGCGTACAGGCCGGCGCCCCTCACCTCCCGAGCTGGGCTCGGACCCACACGGCCACCGGCGTCGCCGCCGGGTCCTCCACCAGCGACAGGAACACCACCGGCCCCGACGGGCGGCGGGCGGCCGCGTCCCGGGCCATGACGCCGAGATCGGCCCCCACGGCGGCGGCCAGGTCGGTCTTGTTGACCACGAGCAGGTCGGCCCCGGTCACGCCCGGACCACCCTTGCGGGGCACCTTGTCGCCGCCGGCCACGTCGAGGACGAAGACCTGGCGGTCGACCAGGCCCCGGCTGAAGGTGGCGGTCAGGTTGTCGCCACCGCTCTCGACCAGGACGAGGTCGAGGGGGCCGAGGCGGGCCTCCAGGCCCTCGACGGCGTCAAGGTTGGCCCCGATGTCGTCCCGGATGGCGGTGTGGGGGCAACAGCCCGTCTCTACGGCCGCGATGCGCTCGGCCGCCAGCACGCCGGCGGCGCGCAGGAACTGGGCGTCCTCGGTGGTGTAGATGTCGTTGGTCACCACGGCGAGGGCCAGCTCGCCGGCCAGCGACCGGCACAAGGCGGCGACCAGGGCGGTCTTGCCGCTGCCCACAGGGCCGCCCACCCCGATGCGCAGGGCCCGCCCGGGGGGCGGGGACAGCCCCGCCGGAGGTCCATCAGGACGCAAAGAGCCGCACCTCCCAGGCGGCGTGGTCCTCCGCCCCGAGCTCGAGCAGCGGGGCGGCTCGGCAGGGCAGATCGGCCAGGTGACCGGTGGCGGCCGTGGTGGCCTCGGCGGCCACGGCGTCGACCTCGCCCGCCAGGCCGGCCACGGCCGCCGCCACGTCCAGGGGGTCGATGCCGAGCAGGCGGACGGCGGCGCTGGCGGGACCGGCCACCTCCTGGTGGGCGGCCAGCGCCGCGCTGGCGGCCGGGGCGAGGCCGGCGGCGGCAGCGACCGCGCCCAGCGCCACCGTGTGGGGGACCCCGTCGGGGGCGGCAGCGGCTAGGCCGTCCAGGACCGGGCCGGGCCACGCTCGCCGGGCGGCCC
>JADDRA010000041.1 GCA_016781105.1 Actinomycetota bacterium
TGGACCCGCCAGGCGATCCGCAGCGCCGGCGAGGGCTGGCGGGCCTCGGCCTCGGCGGTGAGCTCACCCCAGGGAGCGACCGCCGCGCGGCCCCGGTGACAGGTGGCCGCGGCCAGGGCGGCGTCGACCAGGCCCGAGGTGGCCAGGCGCCCGCGCAGGAAGGCGACCAGGGAGGCGAGGTCGCCCACCCGTCCCCGAGCCACGGCCACCTCCACACCCCCGGAGTGGGCGTGACCCCCGGCGGGGAAGCGCCCGTCGGCCAGGAGCAGGGCCACCGCGGCCGGACCCCTCGCGGCGCCGTTCTGGTGTTCCAAAGGTGTCGGCGTGCTCACGTCCGCACCACCAGGACGGGCGGAGGGGGGGACGGCGAAGCGCTCATCGTCGCCCACCCGTCAGAAGAGGAAGTAGCGCTGGGCCAGCGGCAGCTCGGTGACCGGCTCGGGCTCGACCTCGTCGCCGTCGATGCGCACGCTGAAGGTCTCGGGATCGACCCTGATGTCGGGCAGCGCATTGTTGCCGGGCAGGTCGGCCTTGCCCCGCCGGCGCACGTCGGCAGTGGGCACCAGGCGACGCCGGACGTCCACCCGCTCGGCCAGCCCGGCCTCGAGGGCGGCCGGGGCCACGAAGGCGACGCTGGTGGCGGCGGCCACCGGCGGGGCCGCCCCGAACATGGGCCTGGGCAGCACCGGCTGGGGGGTGGGGATCGACGCGTTGGCGTCGCCCATGGCCGCCCAGGCGATCATGCCCCCCTTGAGGACCACGTGGGGCCGGACCCCGAAGAAGGCGGGGTCCCAGAGCACCAGGTCGGCCAGCTTGCCTGGCTCCACCGAACCGACCTCGGCGTCGAGGCCGTGGGCCACCGCCGGGCAGATCGTGGTCTTGGCCACGTAGCGCCTCGCCCGCAGGTTGTCGGTCTCCCCGTCGCCGGGCAGGGCGCCCCGCCGGCGCTTCATGGCGTGCGCCGTTTGCCAGGTGCGTAGCACCACCTCGCCGATGCGGCCCATGGCCTGCGAGTCGGAGCCGATCATGGAGATGGCCCCCAGGTCGTGCAGGACGTCCTCGGCGGCGATGGTGGTAGGCCGGATGCGGCTCTCGGCGAAGGCGAGGTCCTCGGGTACGGCCGGGTTGAGGTGGTGGCACACCATGAGCATGTCGAGGTGCTCGTCGATGGTGTTGACCGTGTGGGGCCGGGTGGGGTTGGTCGACGACGGGGACACGTTGGGGTGGCCCGCCACGGTGATGATGTCGGGGGCGTGGCCGCCCCCGGCACCCTCGGTGTGGTAGGCGTGTATCGCCCGCCCGGCGATGGCGGCCAGGGTGTCCTCCACGAAGCCGGCCTCGTTGAGGGTGTCGGTGTGGATGGCCACCTGCACGCCGGCACCGTCGGCCACCGAGAGGCAGGCGTCGATGGCCGCAGGAGTCGTGCCCCAGTCCTCGTGCAGCTTGAAGCCGGCTGCCCCGCCCCGCAGTTGCTCCCACAGCCCCTCGGCCGAGACGGTGTTGCCCTTGCCCAGCAGGGCCACGTTGAGCGGCCAGCCGTCGAGCGCCTCGAGCATCCGGGCCAGGGACCACGCCCCGGGGGTCACGGTGGTGGCCTTGGACCCCTCGGCCGGTCCCGTCCCTCCGCCCACGATGGTGGTGATGCCCGACCCCAGCGCCTCGGCCAGGAGCTGGGGGCAGATGAGGTGCACGTGGCAGTCGACGGCCCCGGCGGTGAGGATCTTCCCGTTGCCGGCCAGGACCTCGGTGGAGGGGCCGATGGCCAGGCGGGGGTCGACCCCGTCCATGGTGTCGGGGTTGCCGGACCGGCCCAGGGCGACGATGCGCCCGTCCCGCACGCCCACGTCGGCCTTGGCGACGCCCCAGTGGTCGAGGACAACCGCCCCGGTGATGACCAGGTCGGGCGCACCCTGGGCCCGGGTCACCAGCGACTGGCCCATCGACTCTCGGATCACCTTGCCCCCGCCGAAGACGGCCTCGTCGCCGCCGGCACAGCGGTCCTCGCTGACCTCGATCCACAGGTCGGTGTCGGCCAAGCGGACCCGGTCGCCGGCCGTCGGGCCGTACAGGGCGGCGTAGCGGGCCCGGTCGAGCTCAGCCACCGGCCCCTCCGGCCCCGTCCAGGGGGCCGCCGGCCAGGCCGCGCAGGCCGGGGACGATCCGGGCCCCCGCCAGGGGGACGAGCTCGACGTCGCGGTCGATGCCGGGCTCGAAGCGCACGCTGGTCCCGGCGGGCACGGCCAGGCGCTGCCCCCACGCCGCCCCCCGGTCGAAGGCCAGGGCATCGTTGGCCTCGGCGAAGTGGAAGTGGGAGCCGACCTGGACCGGGCGGTCGCCGGTGTTGAGGACCGACAGGGTGGTGACCGGGCGCCCGGCGGCGAGGGGCACCGGCGGCGTCCCCAGGCGCAGCTCGCCGGGGATCACGGGATGGGCTGGTGGACCGTCACCAGCTTGGTGCCATCGGGGAAGGTGGCCTCCACCTGGACCTCGGCGATCATCTCGGGGACCCCCTCCATGACCTGGTCGCGGGCCAGCACGTGTCGACCGGCGTCCATCAGGTCGGCCACGCTCCGTCCGTCGCGCGCCCCCTCCAGCACGAAGGCGGTGAGGATGGCCAGCGCCTCGGGGTGGTTGAGCAGCAGGCCCCGGTCCTGGCGCCGGCGGGCCACGTCGGCGGCCACGTGCACCAGCAGGCGCTCCTGCTCGTGCGGTGTCAGGTGCATCGGCCAGCTCGGGGAGGGCGCCTCAGCAGTCGCACATGGCCCGGATGGCCAGGCAGAGCTCGATGGTGCGGGGGCCGAGGGCACCGATGCGGTGGACGAGCAGGGCCTTGGGGACGCTGGCGAGGTCGTCGAAGTTGGCCACCGACTCGGTGGGCAGGCCCTCCTCGGCGCCGAGGGGCAGCTGGCTCGCAGCGCTCCTGAGCGTCCGGGTGACGGGTGCGACCATCACTCGACGCATCACCTGGTTGGCTCGATCCCGGCTGACCACCAGGACGGGGCGACCCTTCTCGTCCGGCGTCTCCAGCCACCACAGCTCGCCTCGGGCTACCACCACGGTTCCCAGGGCTCCTCGGCGGTGAGCCTGGCGGCCGCCTGCTCGGCTCGCCGGAGCTCGTCGGGCGTCTCCGGCTGCTCGGCGTACGCCTGCCCGTAGGTGAGGTCGATCCGGGCCCTTCTCGCCTCGGCCAGGCGGCGCACCAGGGCGTCCCGCACGACCTCAGCCCTCGTCCTGCCCTCCTCGGCGGCGAGGTGGTCGAGTGCCTCCACCGTGCGCTCGTCCACCCGGATGTTGATCTGCACCGACACCCGACCATGCTAGCGATACGCTACCAAATAGCTAGCGCGGCTGCACACTACACGGCCAGGAGGCGGCTGGCGTCGTCGGTCTGGAGGGCCGAGGAGAGCCCGGCGTCGACGACGCGCCCGGCGTCCATTACCGCGTAGGTGTCGGCCAGGCGCAGGGCGAACTCGACGTACTGCTCGACCAGCACGAAGGAGAGGGACCCGACCTGGCGGAGGTTGGCCAGGGCGTCCTCGATCTCGTCGATGATCGACGGCTGGATGCCCTCGGTGGGTTCGTCGAGCACGAGGAGGCGGGGCCGGGTCACCATGGCCCGGGCCATGGCCAACTGCTGCTTCTGGCCGCCCGAGAGGTTCCCGGCCCGTCGCCGCAGCAGGGGCACGAGACGGGGGAAGAGGTCGAGGACCTCGGCGACCACGCCCCGGTCCCGGTGCCTGCTCGCCTCCACCACCACGTCGAGGTTCTCGGCCACGGTCAGCTGGGGGAAGCCGTCGCGGCCCTGGGGCACGTAGGCCATGCCCGCCGCCACCCGGGCGTGGGGGGCCTGGGCGGTGACGTCGTCACCGTCCAGGAGGACCCGCCCGGCGCTGGGCTGGAGCACCCCCATGACGGCATTGAGCAGGGTGGTCTTGCCCACCCCGTTGCGGCCGAGGATGCAGAGGAACTCGCCCGGGGGCACCTCGAGAGAGACGTCGTGCAGCACCGGGGCCCGGCCGTAGGCCACGTGCAGGCCCTCGACCGACAGGATCACGTGGCCGCCTCCACCCGATCGACCTCGGCGGCGCCACCCCCTGCCGCCCCGCCGGCCTCGGCCCGGTGGCCCCGGCGGTCGCGGCTGCGGCCCAGGTAGACCTCCTGGACCACGGGGTCGGCCCGCACGTGCTCGACCGATCCCTCGCTCAGCACCCGGCCCTCGTGCATCACCGTCACCCGCCGGGCGAAGCGGCGCAGGAACTCCATGTCGTGCTCGACCACGACGAGGGTGCAGCGCTGGGCGATCCGCTCGATCAACGCGCCGGTGGCCGAGCGCTCCTCGGGGCTCATCCCCGCCACCGGCTCGTCGAGCAGGAGCAGCCGGGGCCGCTGCACCAGCAGCATCCCGATCTCCAGCCACTGCTTCTGGCCGTGGGACAGCGACCCGGCTGAGTCCCCCGCCCGGTCGTCCAGCTGCACCGACGCCAGGGCCTCGCCCACCTCGGCCTCGATCCCCCGCCGGCGACGGAGCATCGACCGCAGCCCCAACCGGTAGGTCGCGGCCAGGTCGAGGTTCTCCACCACGCTGAGGCGGTCGAACACCGTCGGGGTCTGGAAGGTCCGGCCCACGCCCAGGCGCACGATCTGGTGCTCCCGGCGGCCGACCAGCTCGTGGCCGTCAAAGCGCACCGACCCGGCCGACGGTGCCGTGAGCCCGGTGATGACGTCGATCAAGGTGGTCTTGCCGGCGCCATTGGGCCCGATGAGGAAGCGGATCTCCCCCTCATCGACGGCCAGTTCGACGCCGTCGAGGGCGGGAGCCCCGTCGAAGCTGACCGCCACCCCGCTGACCTGCAGCAGCGCGCCCACCTACGACGCCGTCCCCACCGCCACTTCGGCCCGCGCCCCGGCCCGGTCGTGCTCACGCCGGCGCCGGACCACTTCGGCCAGCCCGGCCAGCCCCCTGGGAGCCCACACCATCGTCACCACGAACAGCGCGCCCTGGAGGTACAGCCAGCCGCCGGGGTACCACTCGCTCAGCGACGTGTGGGCCGAGCTGACCACCAGGGCTCCGACGATGGGCCCGGCCAGGGTGGCCCGGCCGCCGATGGCGACCCAGATGACCATCTCGATCGACGGCACCACGCCCACGTTGGCCGGCGAGACGATGCCGACGATGGGCACGAACAGGGCCCCGGCCAGGCCGGCCATGCCCGCCGAGAGGCTGAAGGCGAGGACCTTGACCCGGTTGGCGTCGTAGCCCAGGAATCGGACCCGGTCCTCGCCGTCGCGCACCGCCATCAGCAGGCGCCCGAAGCGGCTCTGGACGACCTGGCGGGCGATCAGGAACGTGGCCGCCACCGCCCCGGCGGCGACGAAGAACAGCACCTGGGTGCTGCGGGGGTTGCCCAGCTCCAGGCCGAAGACCTCGGTGATGTTGGTCAACCCGTTGGTTCCGCCGGTCAGGCCCTGCTGGCCCACCAGGAGGATGGCGAAGGCGGCGGCCAGGGCCTGGGTCAGCAGGGCGAAGTACGCCCCCCGGACCCGGCGGCGGAACACCGACGCCCCGAGCAGCGCGGCCAGCACCATGGGCACGAGGACGGCGGCGGGCAGGGCGAACCAGGCCGAGCGGAAGGGGGCCCAGATGGCGGGCAGGGACTCGACCCCGCTCCAGGTCATGAAATCGGGCAGGCCCGACCTGGCATCGGCCAGCTTGAAGTGCATCGCCGTGCAGTAGGCACCCAGGCCGAAGAAGACCCCGTGGCCGAGGCTCAGCATGCCCCCGTAGCCCCAGGCCAGGTTGAGGCCGATGGCGACCACGGCGAAGACGAGGTACTTGGCCAACAGGGCCAACCGGAACTCCGAGAGCACGAGGGGGGCGACCACGACCACGACCAGGGCGACGGCCACCGCCAGGCCCTGGCGCAGGGCTCGGCGGGCGGTGGGCGCGGGCTCGCCACCCGTCCCCGGCCCCGGATCAGGCCCGGGGGGCTGAGCACTGAGGACCTCGCCCTCGGTGGCGGTGGTGGCGGCCATCAGGTGAGGGCCCGGGTGCGCAGGGCGACCAGGCCCTGGGGACGGAACTGGAGGAACACCACGATGGCGGCGAAGACCAGCACCTTGGCCAGGCTGGCGTTGCTGCCGTACTCGAGGAACGAGTTCAACAGCCCTAGGAAGAGGGCGGCGACGACGGCCCCCCGGAGCTGCCCGAGGCCTCCCACGATGACCACGAGGAAGGCGTCGACGATGTAGAAGGTGCCGATGCTCGGCCCGATGGGCCCGAGCAGGGTGAGGGCCACGCCGGCCACGCCGGCCAGGCCCGAGCCCACGAAGAAGGTGAGCTGGTCGACCCGGTCCGTGTCGATGCCGCTGCAGCCTGCCAGCTGGCGGTTCTGCATCACGGCCCGCATCCGCCGGCCGTGGGGGAGCCGGGCCAGGTACACGCCCACGACGGCCACGATCGCGCTGACCAGGGCGATGATGGCCAAGCGGGCGAAGGAAAGGTCGAGCGGGCCCACGGCGAGCGCTCCCTGTAGCCAGGTGGGCGCCGCGACCTGCACGTTGGGGGCGCCGAAGAGGTCGCGTGCCAGCTGCTGCAGCACGAGGCTGATCCCCCAGGTCACCAGCAGGGTGTCGAGCGGGCGCCCGTACATGCGGCGGATGAGGGTGCGCTCGAGGACCAGCCCGGCAAGCCCGCTCACCAGGAAGGCGACGGGCAGGGCCACCCCGAAGGCGAGTCCGGCCAGGCCGGCGCCGAGCACCCCCTGGAGCACGTAGGGGGCGTAGGCACCGGCCATGATGAACTCGCCGTGGGCCATGTTGATCACGTTCATCTGGCCGAACGTGAAGGTCAGCCCGAGGGCGATGAGCAACAGGACGGCAGCGATGCCCAGCCCGGCGAAGAGCTGCGGGAGGACGAAGTCCATGCGGCTACCCGGCCAGGCCCTGGGCCCAGGGGTAGGTCTCGAGGAAGGGGTCGGGGGCGATGGGACCGTCGGAGCCGGCGATCTCGTCGATCAGCCCGTCGGCCCGGATGCGCCCGATGCGGGCCGTCTTGGCGATGTGCTGGTTCTCGTCGTCGATGGTGACGGTGCCCTCGGGCGCGGCGAAGGACAGGCCCTTGGACGCCTCCTTGACCGCCTCCACCTCGGTGGTGCCCGCCTTCTCCACCGCCATGGCCCACAGGTGGACCTGGGTGTAGCCCGCCTCGATGGGGTCATCGGTGACCCGGTCCTCACCGTAGGCGGCCTTGTAGGCGGCGACGAAGCGCTCGTTCTCGGGTGTGTCGGTGGTCTGGTAGTAGTTCCAGGCCACCAGGTGGTTCTCCAGGTTGGCGGCGCCGATGCCCCGGATCTCCTCCTCGGCGATGCTGACCGAAAGGGTGGGCATGGAGGCGGCGTCGAGCCCGACGTTCCTGAGCTCCTTGAAGAAGGCCACGTTGCTGTCGCCGTTGAGGGTGTTGAACACGAAGTCGGGCTGGGCCTCCCGCACCTTGTTGACCACGGTGGCGAACTCGACGCTGCCCAGCGGCGTGTACTCCTCGCCGACGATCTGCATGCCGTTGGCTGCGGCGTAGGCCTTGATGATCTTGTTGGCCGTGCGGGGGAACACGTAGTCGCTGCCCACCAGGAACAGGGTCTTGGCCCCTTGCTCCTTCAGGTGGTCGAGGGCGGGGACGATCTGCTGGTTGGTGGTCGCCCCCGAGTAGAAGATGTACGGCGACTGCTCCAGGCCCTCGTACTGGACGGGGTAGTAGAGCAGGGCCTCGTTGCTCTCGAAGACCGGGAGCATGGCCTTGCGGCTGGCCGAGGTCCAGCCCCCGAAGGTGGCCGCCACCTTGTCGACGTTGATGAGCTTGTCGGCCTTCTCGGCGAAGGTGGGCCAGTCGGAGGCCCCGTCCTCGATGACGGGCACCAGCTGCTTGCCCAGCACACCGCCGGCAGCGTTGATCTCCTCGATGGCCAGCAGCTCGGCGTCGCGCACCGAGACCTCGCTGATCGCCATGGTGCCGCTGAGGGAGTGGAGGATCCCAACCTTGATGGTGTCGCCCTGACCGGCGCCGGGCGCCGCCTCGCCGCCGCCGTCCGAGGTCTCGCTCACGCAGGCGGCAGCCAGCAGGCCGAGCGCCACGACGAGGGCGAGAAAGGGTCGTCTGGACGAGCGGGACATGGGGCTCCTTCACGGTGCGGGCCGGGACGGCGGACCCGCGCACG
>JADDRA010000056.1:0-13029 GCA_016781105.1 Actinomycetota bacterium
GGGCGCCCGCCCGGGCAGGACCGCGCCCGTGGTCGGGGTCTGGCCGTGGCGGACCAGGACCACGACGGTGGCCGGCGGTCCCTTGGCGGCACGGGCTCGGGGGGCGATGGCGCCAACCTACCGTGGACACCCGTGCCTGCATGGGAGCCCGACTCGCTGGCCGCAGTCGCCGCCGAGGTCAGCGCGTGCCGGGCCTGCCCGCGCCTGGTGGCCTGGCGCGAGCAGGTGGCGAGCGAGAAGCGAGCGGCCTTCCGCCACGAGGAGTACTGGGGACGGCCCGTGCCCGGCTTCGGCGACCCGGGCGCCAGGCTGCTGGTGGTGGGGCTGGCGCCGGCCGCCCACGGCGGCAACCGCACCGGCCGGGTCTTCACCGGGGACCGCTCGGGCGACTGGGTCTTCCGGGCTCTGCACCGCGCCGGCTACGCCAACCAGGCGACGAGCGAGCACCGGGGCGACGGGCTGGCCCTGACGGGCGCCTACGTGAGCGCAGCCGTGCGCTGCGCCCCGCCGGCCAACCGGCCCACGCCTGAGGAGCGTGACGCCTGCGCCACCTACCTGGCCCGGGAGTGGGCCCTGCTGGCCCAGCTCGAGGTGGTGGTGTGCCTGGGCGCCTTCGCCTACCAGGCGGTGGCCGGGCTCGCCGGGCTGCGGCCCCGGCCCCGCTTCGGCCACGGCGTGGAGGCGCCCCTCGCCGGCGGCGTGCGCCTGGTCTGCTCCTACCACCCGAGCCAGCAGAACACCTTCACAGGCACCCTCACCGAGGCCATGTTCGACGCCGTGTTCTCCCGCGCCGCCGCCCTCACATCCCGGACGGGCCGGCTCAGCTCCGTACCAGGGCGGCCAGCTCGCCCGCGGCGTACACCACGGCGATGACGCCGAGGAACGCGGCCACGGCCCGGGCCAGGTCGCGCTCGCCCAGGCGCAGGGAGGCGGCGGCACCCAGGCGGGCACCGGGGACGACGGTCACGGCCAGCAACAGGGCCACCCGCCAGTCGACGTTGCCCACCAGCGAGTGGGTGATCGTGCCCGGGACGGCGAAGATCCCCGTGCAGACCAGCGAGGTGGCCACCGAGGTCCGCAACGACAACCCCCCCACCTGGGCCAGGCCGGGGACGAGGACGGCCCCCCCGCCGATGCCGAGCAGCCCCGAGAGGCCACCGGCGAGCACCCCCACGCCGGCCAGGCGCACCGGGGATCGGGGCCGGCGGGGGCCGGCAGCTCGAGTGCGGCGCTCGTCCACCTGGGCACCGCGGGCAGGGCGCTGGCGGCCCGTGCCCAGTCGCCAGGCGCTCCAGCCCAGGAGCCCGGCGATGGCGAGTTGCAACAGGTGCCCTTCGCCGGGGACCAGGCCCGAGGCCAGCGCGCCTCCGATCGAGGCCAGCAGGCCCGTGGGCGCCACCGCTCCCACCGCCCGCCAGTCGACGAGCCCCTCGGCCCGGTAGCGCAGCCCCCCGCTGACGGCACTGGGCAGGATCGCCGGCAGGGTCGTGCCCACCGCCATCAGCGGGGCGATCCCGAGGAGGCGGATGCCCGGGGTGGAGAGAACGGCGCCGCCAACGCCGAACGCCCCCGAGAGAATGCCGCTGCACAGCCCCACCACCAGGGTGAGGCCGTCACGCAGGAGCCCGGCCTCCACCCCGGCGCCAGCGCCGACCGCCGGCCTGGCCCGGACGCGCCCTAGAGGACGCCGGTGACGACGAGCAGCACGATGACGGCGATCACCAAGGCGACGATGGCGATGGTCCGAGTGTTCATGGCCGGCACGCTAGCCCCCTCCCGGGGCGGTCGCGCTCAGGCGGAGAGCAGGTCGCGCTCGCCCCGCGCGGCACGGCGGCGCAGCTTGAGGAGGGCCTTGGCCTCGACCTGGCGCACACCCTCACGGGTGAGGTCGAAGCGCTGGGACACCTCCTCGAGGGTGCGGGGGCGGCCCCGGTCGAGGCCGTAGCGCAGGCAGAGGATCTCCCGCTCCCGGGCGTCGAGGCCGGCCAGCAACTCCGCCACCTGGGCCGGGAGCATCGCCGAGAACACCTGCTGGTCGGGTGCCTGGGCCCCGCTGTCCTCCACGAGGTCGCCCAGCTCCCGCTCCCCGTCGCTCAGCGGCTCCGACAGCGAGAGCGGATCGTGCAGGTAGGGGAGCAGCTCCTCGACCTTGCGCTCGCTGAGGCCGATCGCCTCGGCCAGCTCGTCGGGGCGCGGCGCCCGGCCGTTGCGCACCTCGAAGGCGATGCTCTCGATGCGCAGGCCCACCAGCTGGTCGTTGGCGTGGACGGGCAGGCGGATGGCGCGGCCGGTGTTGGCGATCCCCCGGCCGATGGCCTGGCGGATCCACCACGTGGCGTAGGTGGAGAACTTGAAGCCCTTGCTCGGGTCGAACTTCTCCACCGCGTGCATGAGCCCGAAGTTGCCCTCTTGGATCAGGTCGAGCAGGGGGAGCCCCGAGGTCGGATAGCGCTTGGCGATGGAGACGACCAGGCGCAGGTTGCTCTTGATGAACCTGAGCGCCGCCTCCTCACCGGCCCGGACCTGCTCGAGCAGCTCGGCCCGGCGCTCCACGGGCGGCGGGTCTCCCGCAGTGAGCTCCTCGGCCGCGGCCCGCCCGACCCGGATCGCCGTGCCCAGCCGGACCTCGTCGTTCTTGGTGAGCAACGGGTACCTGCCGATGTCGTTCAGGTAGAGCTGGACGAGATCCTCGTCCTCGCTGCCACCGCCGAGCTCCTTGGCCACGCTCGCTCCCCCCCGGGCCGCACCGTACCGACCAAACCCTACCCTGCCGTCCTCTACAAGGCACTTGTCGAGCTCGGATGCCCCGTCAGCTCGGATGCAAGCTCAGCGGGCCAGGCGTCCCAGCGTCTCGGCTTCGCCGGGGTCGGCGTCGGTGCCGAGGAAGGCGGCCAGCACCTCGCCGGCCACCGCGGCCGAGGTCAGGCGCAGCCCGAGGGCGACGACGTTGGCGTCGTTCCAGCGCCTCGCCCCCCTGGCCGTCTCCGCGTCGGTGCACAGGGCGGCCCGCACCCCGGCGACCTTGTTGGCGGCGATCGTCACCCCGGTGCCCGTCCAGCAGCACACCACCCCGCGGTCGGCCTCGCCCCCCGCCACCGCTTCGCCCACCCGCCGCCCGGCGTCGGGCCAGGGCTGGCCGTCGGCCACCACGACGACCTCGTGGCCCATCTCCTTCAGGCGCAGGCCCACCTCGTCGACCAGCGGCGCGGCCTCGTCGGATCCCAGGGCGATCCTCACCGAGGACCAGTCTGGCGTGCGGGCGACGAGATGCCTCCGGGCAGGCCCGGGCTCATTTACCCAGGCCGTGCAGCTCCGAGCGGAGCCGGCGCTGCATGAGGGCGCCGAGGGCCTCGGCGGCCCCCAGGCGCCCGGCGCAGACCGCTGCCGTCTGCTCGGCGATGGGCACCTCGACCCCGAGCTCGGCCCCGAGCTGGCAGACCACCTCCGCCCCCTCGATGCCCTCGGCCACCATGTGCAGCTCGGCCACCACCTCGGCGAGGGAGCGGCCCCGGCCCAATGCCACGCCCACCTGGTGGTTCCTGCTCTTGTCGCTGCTGCAGGTCACGACCAGGTCACCCAGGCCGGCCAGCCCGGCGCACGTACGGGGATCGCCGCCCAGGGCGACGGCCAGGCGGGTGAGCTCGGCCAGGCCCCGGGTCACGATGGCGGCCCTGGCATTGTCCCCCAGCTCGAGGCCGTCGGACATGCCGGCGGCGATGGCCACGACGTTCTTCAGGGCACCGGAGATCTCGCAGCCGATCACGTCACCGTTGGTGTAGACGCGGAACGCCTCGGTGCCGAAGGCTTGCTGCAGGCGGGCGGCGACCCCCTCGTCGCCCATGGCCAGCACCGCGGCGGCAGGCAGGCCGGCGGCGATCTCCCGAGCCAGGTTGGGACCGGTCAGCGCCCCGGTCGGGTGGCCGGGCAGGACCTCGGCCACCACCTCGCTCATGCGCCGGCGCGTGTGCCGCTCGAGCCCCTTGACCAGGCTGACCACGGGCACGCCGGCGTCGAGCACGGTCGCGAGCGCCTCGAGCACGGGCCGGAAGCCCTGGGTGGGCACGGCGACCGCCACCACCTCGGCGCCGGCCACTGCCTCGGCCAGGTCGGCGGTCGCCCGCAGCCCCAAAGGCAGGCGCGTCCGGGGGAGGTAGACAGCGTTGGTGCGGCGCTGGTTGATCTCCTCGGCCAGGGCCGGGCGCCGGGCCCACAGGCGGGTCGGGCCGTTGGCGGTGAGCAGGCCGGCGAAGGTCGTGCCCCACGACCCTGCGCCGACCACCGCCACCCGCATCGGCGGCTGATCGTAGGACGGTAGTGTCCGGCGCACATGGGAGCGGCGGTGCTGGTGCCGGTCAAGGCGTTCTCCCGGGCCAAGCTGCGACTCGCCCCCGCCCTCGACGGGCCCGCCCGGGCCGACCTGGCCCGGCGCATGGCCGACCACGTGGTCGCCACCGCCGCCCCCCTGCCGGTGAGCGTGGTCTGCGACGACGCCGAGGTCGCCACCTGGGCGTCGGCCGCGGGGGCCACGGTGGTGTGGACGCCGGGTCGGGGCCTCGACGGCGCCGTCTCCGCGGGCGTGCGCCACCTGGCCGGGCTCGGGGTCGACCGGGTGGTGGTGGCCCACGCCGACCTGCCCCTGGCCCGGTCCCTGCCCGAGCTGGCTCCCGGTGCCGGGGTCACCCTGGTGCCCGACCGCCACGGCGACGGGACCAACGTGGCCGTGGTGCCCGCCGCCGCCGGCTTCCGCTTCGCCTACGGCCCCGGCTCCTTCGCCCGCCACCGGCGGGAGGCCACCCGCCTCGGCCTCGGCCTGTCGGTGGTGCGGGTGCCCGAGCTGGCCTGGGACGTCGACGTGCCCGCCGACCTGGCCCTCCCCCACCTCCCGGTCCTGCCGTGCAGGTGAACCTCGAGGTCCCGGCCGTGGCCTTGGCCATCGGCGCCCACCCCGACGACGTGGAGTTCGGTTGCGGCGCCACGCTGGCCAAGTGGGCGGCGGCGGGCACCACCGTCCACCACCTGGTGTGCACCGACGGCTCCAAGGGCTCCTGGGACCCGAGCCAGGACAGCGCCCGCCTGGTCGTCGAGCGCCAGGCCGAGCAGCGGGCCGCGGCCCGGGCCCTGGGCGCCACCGGAGAGTGCGTGTTCCTCGGCTGGGTGGACGGGGAGCTGGAGTCGGGCCTGCGCCAGCGCTGGGAGGTCGCCTACTGGATCCGCCGGCTGCGACCCCAGGTGGTGCTCGGCCACGACCCCTGGAAGCGCTGGCGCCTCCACCCCGACCACCGCCACGCCGGGTTGCTGGCCGTCGAGGGCGTGGTGGCAGCGCGCGACCCGCACTTCTTCCCCGAGCAGCAGCTCCCCCACCACCGCCCCGTGGCCATGCTGCTGTGGGAGGCCGACGAGGTCGACCACGTCGAGGACCTGGCCGGCCCCGGTGGCGCCGCGGCCATCACCGCGAAGCTCGAGGCCCTGCTCGAGCACCGCAGCCAGTACCGCTCCACCCACCAGATCGACGACCCTCGGGACCAGGCCCAGGTCGGCGCCTTCCGCCGGCGCCTCCACGACCGGCTGGCGGAGATGGGCGCGCTGGCCGACCTGGAGGCGGGCGAGGCCTTCAAGCACATCGGCCGGGTCTGACCCGGTGACGGCGGCGGCCCCTGGGCGAGGCCGGTGCGGCCTGACGTTGACACCGGCGCAGGAGGAGGCGAACATGTGCGACGTTCCTCGCCCGACCGACTTCCGCTCGGACGTGGGAAGCGGATGCGGGCTGAGGCACGTCGGGGGGGCGTGCCTCAGCCCCGCTCCCTGCCGGCTCAGGCCCGCTCCCTCTGGGTAGAGCGCCACCATGGCAACCGGATCCAACGAAGAGCTCATGTCCACCCGCGGCGGGGACGAGGCGGCTGCCGGCCAGCCCCAGGTCGTCCCCATCAACATGTACGAGGCCGAGCAGGCCGTCGTGCTGGTCGCCCCCCTGCCGGGCGTCATGGCCGACGACGTCACCGTGGTCGTCGAGGGCCGCACGGCCACCATCAGCGCCGATCTGCGGACCCGAGCCGTGAAGGACTACCTGCTCCACGAGTGGCACTACGGACCCTACGAGCGCAGCGTCGAGCTGCCCGAGGGGTTCGGCGGGCCGGCCGAGGCCACCTTCGCCAACGGGCAGCTGGCCCTGCGCATCGAGCGGGGCGGCGACGGGGCCCGCCGGCGGGTGGAGATCACCGCCAAGCCCTGACCGACGGCCAGGGTCACCTGCACCCTGAGGGGGAGGGGACCGGCCAGGCCGGCGCCGAGGTCCGGGCCCGTCAGCGGTGGCGCCGGGCGAGGAGGCCCGCGACGAGGATGAGCGCCAGCAGGACCAGACCGGCGCCGATCACCACCCACGACGGAAGGGGCTCGCCCACGACCCGGCGCACCTCGGTGGTGGGCGTGACCGCGGCCAGGACGGCGACGGTGACGGGAGCCGGCAGGGGCACGGGCGGCAACGCTACCGGGGCGCCCCGGAGGTGCCCGGGGGTCACCCGGTAGCACCCTCGTCCCGGGCCCCGCCCACGCCGGCCACCACTCCGGCCAGGACCCCGGCTGCGACCGGCGCGGCCTCGTCGACGACCGTGGGTCGTGAACCGGAACCGGCCAGGTCGACCCCCACGCTGGCCAGCCCCAGCCGGCGCTGCCAGGGGCTGGCCCACAGGCTGGCGCTCTGGGAGCGGATCACGGGCACGACCACGGTCCGGCGGGTGCACGAGCCCGAGCGGGCCACGAGGAACCCTCCGGCGAGGGCGTGGCCCCGGCCCCGGTAGGCGGCCAGCCCCAGCCCGCCGGCCACGGGCAGCGCCAACAGGGCCAGCAGCCCCCAGGGCCGGACCACCACGGCCAGGGTGAGCACCACCGGCACCACCGGGGCGAGGTGGCGCACCAGCGCCCGGCGCCGCGCCGCGGGAGGCGGACGGCGCAGCGCGGGCAGGGGGCCGGCCCCGGGCAGCACCAGGGCCAGCACCCGGTCGAGCTCGGCGGCGGGCAGGATGGGCACGGCCAGGCGGGTGTGCTCGACGTCGCCTCCCGCCCCCGCGCTCTGGATGCGCAGCGAGACCATCCCGAGGATGCGCCGGGGCGGCGAGGCGCTCACCCGCACGGCCTGGACCCTCGCCAGCGGCAACGTCGCCTCCTTGTGGTCGAGCAGGCCCCGGCTCAGGTGCAGCTCGTCACCCACCAGGTCCAAGCGGTAGCCGCCGTTGGCGAAGACGGACACGCCGGCGGCGCTGGCCAGCCACACGGCCACGAAGGCGAGCACCAGCCCGCCCAGCAGCGCCGGGCCGAGGACCTCCACGGCCGGCAGCTCGATGTCCTCCCACGGCCGCCACGACAGCTCGGCGGCGAGCTGGGCGGCGGCCGGCCCGACGGCGAGCACCACCAGCAGCTCCACGCCGGTCACCCCGGCCAGCGCCAGCTGCCGGTAGCCCAGCTCGACCACGGGCCAGGCGCTCGGGACCCACACCGGCGCCGGGGTGTCGCCTGGCGATCCCTCGGGCTGCCCGTCACCGGCATGGGGCCCGGGCCGCACCTGCGCCGTCGGGTCCGCCACCCTGGCCTTGGCCGCCAGCAGCGCCACCCGCAACCGCTCGGCCTCCTCGAGCGCGAGGACCTCCAGGGCCAGCTCGGACCCGGCCCCGCGCCCGGCCGTCTGCACCTCGAGGACGGCCACGCCGAGCACCCGATGGCGCAGCTTCTGGACCAGGTTGACCTGCTGGATCCGCTCGCAGGGCACGACCTGCTGGCTGCGCACGACCAGCCCGCCCTCCACCCGCAGCGAGGCCCCGTCGAGGACGTAGGTCCGGCGCCGCCAGGCCAGCACCCGCACGGCCAGCACGACCGCCACCCCGAGGACCAGCAGGCGCAACCCCCCGGCGCCGAGCGCCACCGCCCCCGGGGCCAGGAGCTGGCGGCCGAGGGCGGAGACGTCGAGGAACGGGCTGGCGGGGTGCAGGCGCCGGGGCCGCGACGTGCCGGCCTGCGACGAAGGGTCCGGCTCAGACGGCGTCGTCACGACCGGTGCGGGCCAGGATGACGTCCCGCAGCTGCTCGGCGTCGGCGACGGCGATGCCCGGGAGCCGGGCGTCGGTGGTGGCGGCGGCCGTGCGCACCACCAGCTGGGACAGCCCGAGGGCCCGCTCGATGGGGCTGCGGGTGATGTCGATGTGCTGCACCCGGAAGTAGGGGATGGCGGTGTGGCTGCGCACCACCACGCCCCGGCGCAGCTCGAGCGTGGAGCGGGTCAGCTCGTAGCGCCAGGCGTCGTAGGCCAGGCGGGGCAGCCACCAGACCAGCCCGGCCCCGGCGAGGCCCACCACCACGGTCGCCGACCCGGTCGGCCCGGGCAGGGCGGGCGCGTCCGTCAGCGAGGCCGCCACCACCTCGGCGGCGAGGGTGGCGGCGGTCACGGCCAGGGCCACCAGCCCCCACCCCACCTGCCACACCCGGCGTTGGCTGGGATGCAGCGGCCGCAGCCCCTCGGCGACGGCCCCGGGCGCCGGCGTCGCCACCTCCACGAGCGCCAGCCTACGGCGGCCCCGGCGTGGCCTCGGCCGGTCGCGCCCGGCACATCCGCTACCGGGGTCCGTCCTCCGACGCCAGTGCCCGGCGCAACCGCTCGGCCACCTGCTCGCGGTGGGCCTCGTCGTCGTAGCCCCGGCGGGGCCAGAAGAAGCCGCGCAGGCCGTCCCCCCGGGTGCGGGGCACCACGTGCACGTGGACGTGGGCCACGCTCTGGCTCACCCGGTTGTTGCAGGCGACGAAGCTCCCGCCCGCTCCGAGGCCCTCCTCGACCGCTCGGGCGAGGCGGCGGACGCGCCCGAAGAGCGGGCCGACCAGCTCGGGGGGCAGGTCGGCCAGGGTCTCGTGGTGGGTCCGGGGGACGACCAGGGTGTGGCCCGGGAACAGCGGGCGCACGTCGAGGAAGGCCAGGCAGCACTCGTCGTCGAGCACGACCTGGGCCGGCGCCTCCCCGGCCACGATGCGACAGAAGGCGCAGGCGTCGACCGCTCGCGGCTCTCCGCTCACCGTGACCGGGCGGGGCTGTCCCGGCCCACCCCGGCCAGGAGCGCGGCGAGGGCCTCGAACTGGGCCTGGGCGCCCTCGGGGTCCTCGGCGATGCAGGTGGCACCCATCTTCCCGTGCTCGGCCAGGGCGCCGAGCAGGTGCAGCGTGGTCCCCGTGGCCCTCGAGGGGTCGTAGGCCAGGCCGGCGCCGGCCACCGCGGCGATGGCCCGAGCCGGGGACCAGCCGACCAGGCCGGGAGCGCTGAGGTTGTCGGTGGCCACGTAGCAGCGGGGCCGGCCGTCCACCAGGAGCTGCCCGTTGGTCGCGTCGTAGCGTCCTCCCGTGGCCAGGCGGGCCATCCAGAACGGGTGCGTCGTCCCGCCCAGGCGCAGGTTGATCTCGCTCAGCGCGAGCGCCCACCCCGCCCCCTCGCCGGCGGCCAGGACCAGGAAATCGACCCCGAAGGGGCCAACCACCCCCTCCTCGGCCAGGACCCGGCCCACGGCCAGGGCGGCTTCGGCCACCGCTCCCCGGTAGGCGGCGTCGGCGGGGAAGCGACAGCCCAGGTAGACCTGGCCTCCCGGCCCGCCCAGCACCTGGTCGTGGGTGGAGACGACCTGGACCCGGCCGCCGGGCTCGATGCGAACCTGGGCGCTGGGCGAGGCCGCCGGTGCGACCGCCACCTCCTCCACGATCGCCCCCTCGGCGGCGACCTTGGCCGAGAACGACGGCCACGACTCACCCGCGGCACAGAAGGTGGTGGCCGCGTCCGCCAGCGGCTCGGGGGCGGTCAGGTCGACCAGGGCGTTGCCCTGGCCCGAGAACCCGTGGTTCAGCTTGACCACGGCCCGGGCCGCTCCCGGCCGGCGGCGGCGCAGGCGCCCCAGGGCGCCGGCCAGCTCCTCGATCGAGCCCAGGCCCTCCTCGCCGTCGAGGACCGCCACCCCCGCCCGGCGCGCCACCCGCCGGGAGCCCGTCTTGGACCCGAGCTCGACCAGGTCGGCCCGGGGGCCGTCGACGGGCAGCCCGAGGGCGCCGGCCAACCTCCACTCGGCCGGGGTGACGTTGAAGGGCAACAGCGCGGCCCCCTCGGCGTCGGCCAGCAGCTCCCGTACCCGGGCGACGACCTCGGGGTGGTCGAGCAGCTTGTGGGTCAGGGGCCGGGGCCCACCCTCGCCCACCGCCACCAGGTGGAGACGGCGGCGCGCGTCCCCAGGATCGGGAAGGAACCCGAGGTGGTAGTCGACCACGGCGGGGTCGACAGGCCGGGAGGTGAGGTAGACGATGCGAAGGTCGGGGCGGCCCAGGAGCAGGATGGCGCACAGCAGGCGCTCCTCGTAGTGGTCGATCCCGGTGATCTTGGCCAGCTCGGCGACGGGGAACGAGAGCGACGGCAGCAGCACCATCGTCCCCGTCTCCCAGGAGGAGGGGACGGGGTCCTCGCCGTTGCCGGAAGGGGAGCACACGCAGTGCATGGTGGCACGGGACCGTCGGTGGTGATCCGGCCCATCCGCCCCGAGGAGCACGCCCCCCTGGGCGAGCTCACGGTGCGGGTGTACCGCCAGCTGCTGGCCACCGAGCTCGAGACCTACGCCTCGGTGGTGCGCGACGTCGAGGCCCGCCTGGCCGCCGGGTGCGAGGTCCTGGTGGCGGTGGCCGCTGAGGACGTCGCCGGCGGCGTGACCTACGTGCCCGGGCCCGGGCCCTTCGCCCAGCTCATCGACGAGGACGAGGCCGAGGTCCGCATGTTGGTGGTCGACCCCCGCCGGCAGGGCCAGGGCATCGGCGCTGCCCTGACCCGGGCCTGCATCGAGCGGGCCGAGGGGGCGGGCAAGCGGGCGCTGACGCTGGGGACGATGCCGGTGATGACCGCCGCCCAGCGCCTGTACCGGCGCCTGGGCTTCACCCGCCGGCCCGAGCGTGACGGCAACATCCCGAGCGGCGCCCCCCTGTGGTGCTACTCGCTGGACCTGGAGGCGACCACCAGCTCACGGGTGGGGACCCGCAGCCCGACGTAGAGCACGCCGGCCAGGCCCAGGGCCACCACCGCGAGCCGCCAGCCCGGCGCCGAGAGGGCGAAGGCGACGCTGGCCGAGACCGCCACCACGATCATGGTGATGGCCACGACCTTGGCCCGCCTGGGCATGCCCAGCCCGGCCCGGTGGTCGGCCACGAGGCGACCGACCTTGGGCAGGCCCAGGATCCAGCGCTCGACGCGGGGGCTCGAGCGGGCGAAGCAGGAGGCGGCGGCGATGAAGAACACCGTCGTTGGCCAGCCCGGGACCACCACGCCGACGCCGCCCAGCGCCACCGCCATCCAGCCCAGGCCCAGCCATCCCCATCGCCGCACCGCGCCACCCCGGCCCGACCTCCCGGCGGCCGCACCCGCCTCGCCCCGACCGGTGCGTGCCACCGCTCAGCCCAGCAGCTCGGAGAGGTCGCGCACCACCAGGACGGCCAGCATGACCAGGATCACCCCGGCAAAGGCGGTGTAGGGCCAGCGGTACCGGTGGTCGGCGAGCCAGAACCGCCGGGCGGTGACCACGTTGGCGGCCATGGCCACCACCCCGAGGGGCAGCCCGAGGAGCGGTCCCACCCCGGCGGCGAGGCTGAGCGCGGGCAGGACGAAGGGCAGGACGATGTAGGTGAGCAGGCACCGGGTGGCCGAGACCATCATCGAGTAGCTGGCGCCCCGGCGCAGCTCGGCCTCGGTGATGGGCGCCACCCGCTCGGGGACGCGCAGCAGGCGGCGCATCCAGGCGTCGGCCGGTGCGTGGTGGCGAACGGCGGCGGTGTCGCGACCCTCGGTGGCCAGGCCCTCCACGGCGCTCAACCTACTGTCTGGGGCCGGCCTCGGCCTCCTCGGGCGCCCGGTCCTCGGGCGCCCGGTCGTCGGATGCCCGGTCCTCGGACGCCCCTTGGTCACATCCTCCGGGCCCGACCTGCTCATGGGCAGGGACAGCCGGGCCTGGGCGCCCGTCGCCGGTGACGGCCGGCTCGACGTCGCGCCGCACGACCAGGGCGACGGCGGAGGCGACGACGACGGCCAGCGCCGTCCACTGGCTGCCGTTGAGCCCGGTGCCGTGGGTGACGTCGACCCGGAAGAAGCCCTCCACGATGCGCACGATCCCGTAGGTCAGGCCGAAGACGGCAGCGAGGAAGGCTTCGGGACGGGGGCGGCGAGCCAGCCGGCTCAGCAGGACGAACACCAGGGCCGCCCCCACCAGGTCGTACAGGGCGGTCTGGTGCACGGCTTCGCCCACCGGGGCCAGGCACCGCGAGCCGGTCTCCACCTCGGGGCAGACGTAGCCGAGCACGAACTCGGTGGGCTTGCCCAGGTGGTCGGCGATGACCAGGTCGCCGATGCGGCCCACGGCGATGCCGAGCGCGATCCCGGGCACGACCGGGTCGAGGTAGCGCCAGAAGGGGATCCGGTAGGCCCGCAACTTGGGGTAGCCGGCCACCACCGACCCGGCCAGGCCGCCGAGCAGGGAGAAGCCCCCCTCCCACACCCGGACCACGGCGAGGGGATCGTCGAGGTAGTCGCCCAGGTGGTTGACCACGTAGGCCAGGCGAGCGCCGAGAAGGGCGCCGAACAGCGCCCAGGTGAGCACGTCGTAGAACCGCTCGGCGTCGATACCCCGCTGCGCCGCGGCCCGCACGGCCAGGCGGGCGCCCACCAGCACCCCCACGGCGATCCCGATCCCGTGGGGCGACACCTCGAGGGGGCCGAGGGGGATGCGCAGGAGCGGGTCGTAGGCGATGCCGGCCACGAGCACCTCCCGAGTATCGCAGCGGCCCCACCCGCCCGGGCGCAGCCGTCACCGGTCCTCGCGGCTCCCTCCCCTTCTGGCTGCGCCTGTGGTTGCCGTCGCGACCGCTCAGGGGGCCAGAACGGGAACGGTGCTCGAGGTCGAGGTCGAGGTCGAGGTGGTGGACGCCGTCGTGGTCGTGGGCGCCGTCGTGGTCGTCGTGGTGGGCGCCGTCGTCGTGGTCGTC
>JADDRA010000056.1:13185-19999 GCA_016781105.1 Actinomycetota bacterium
TGGTGGTGGGCGCCGTGGTGGTGGTGGTCGCGGGCGCCGTGGTGGTGGTCGGCGTCGCGGTGGTCGGGGTGGTGGACTGCGAAGGCCGGGTGGTGGGCGTGGTGGGGCGGGGCCGAGGGCCGGGCGGGGTCGGGAGCAGCGTGCGGAAAGGGGGCGCCGGCGGGAGGGGCCGGAGCACCGGCGACGGGACCACCGGACCGCTGAGCGCCAGGTCCGGCACCGGCCCGGCGGCGTCGGCGTCCGCTCGGATCGGTTCCACCCTGAGCACCCGAGGCGGCTCCCCCGGCTCGGCAACCGCCGACCCAGCCGGGCCGGGCGCCTCGACCCCCTCGGGCAGGATGGCGCCGGCATCGAGGGGCGGGATCGAGGGAGCCGGGGGGCGGGGCACCGGGAGCGGGGCCGTGGTGGTGGTGGCCGGCACCGGCGCGGCGAACCGTCCCGAGGGGGCCGAGCCCCCGTAGGCCAGGGCGGCGATCACCAGACCGACGACACCGCTGCCCACCACGGTCGTCACCAGGTCGAGACGCCGGTCCCTCCGCACCGAGGTAGACCCTACCTGGGAGCCTCCGCCTCCCCCGAGCGGCTGGCCGGTCCGGTCCCTGGTCCTGGACGGCCTCGCCCCGTAGCCTCGCTCCCCTCCGTCGGAAGGAGGGGCGTTGCCCGCTGGTGCTGGAAGTCCCTGGCGTCGTGAACTCCTCCTCGCCGCCGTGACCGCCGGCCTCCTCGGCGTGGCCCTCGCGGTGCTGACCGCCGACCTCTACGTCGGGCTGGTCTTCTTCGCCACCGAGACCGTGGTGCTGTTCCTCCTCCTGGCCGTGCGCTCCACCACGCGGTGGGACAGGCGAGGGTGAGGCCCCGCCTGTTCTTGCGTCTGTGAGTCCCAGGAGGTGGGACTCACAGACGCAGGAATGGAGTCTCGAGCGGGACGTCGGCCCGCCGCTCGGTGTCGGGGGTCACGCCGTCGAAGCGAGGTCGAGGTCGGTGACGTCGGGGAGGCAGCGACCCCGCGGGCCGGCTCAGCCGGCGTCGGCGAAGAAGGCCCGAGCCACGGGCGCGGCGACCGAGCCTCCGAAGCCGCCGTCCTCGACCACCACGGCCACGGCCAGCTCCTCCCGGAAGCCGATGAACCAGGCGTGGGTGCGGGGCGGGCGGGCCGAGCCGAACTCGGCGGTGCCGGTCTTGCCCCCAACGGGCTCGCCGGGCAGGGCGGCGGCGGTGCCGGTGCCCCGCTCGACCACGAGCAACATGAGCCGGCGCAGGGCCTCGGCCACGCTCGGCTCGAGGGCCCGCTCGGGCGGCGGCGCCTCGGAGACCGTCAGCCGGGGTGCGTGCCAGGTACCCGAGGCCACGGCGGCGGCGACCGAGGCCATCTGCAGCGGGCTGGCCGTCACCCGGCCCTGGCCGATGGCCGCCGCCGCCTTGTCGACGGGCCCTGTCGGCTCGGGGAAGCGGCCCGACGCAGCGGGCACGGGAAGATCGAGGGGGCGGTTGAAGCCGTAGGTCTCGGCGGCGGCGAGCAGGTCGGCCCCGTCGAGCTCCTCGGCGAGCTGCACGAAGGCGGTGTTGCAGCTCCGGAAGAAGGCGGTGGCGAAGGGGATGTCGCCCAGGGCCTCGCCCCCGGCGTTGGAGAAGCGGAACCCGGCGATCGAGGCGCTGGCCGGGCAGGACGCCGGTGAGGCGGGGGTCGTGCCCGAGCCCAGCAGCGCCGTGGTGGTGACCACCTTGAAGGTGGAACCAGGCGGGTACTCGCCCAGGAGGGCCCGGTTGAAGCCGACGCTGGGACGGCTGGCCACCGCCCTGATCTGGCCGGTGGGAGCGTCGAGGGCCACGAGGGCGGCGGGCTTGGACAGCCGGGCCAGGGCCGCCTCGGCCGCCGCTTGAACCTCGGCGTCGAGGGTGGTCTGCACCGGCTCCGGCGCGGCGCCCTCCACGGCGTGCAGCACCTCGACCACCTCGCCGTCGTCGGCCTCCACCAGGTTCACCGACCCCGAGGGCCGTCCGGCCAAGCGCTCGTCGAAGGCGGCTTGCAGGCCGCTCGTTCCCACCTCGTCGCCGGGCTGGTGGCCCGGCCCGAGGGCCCGGGCACCCTCCTCGTCGAGCGGGGCCACGCTCCCGAGGACCTGGGCGGCCAGCGCGGGCAGCTCGGGCGCGTCGTCCCCGGTGAGGGGGACGCCCTCGACGTCGAGCAGGGGGGCGCGCTCCTGGGGCCGGCGCTGCACGGCCAGAGCCAGCCCGGGGCCGAGGCGGGGGTGGACCGTGGCCGGCGACCAGGACACCGACCAGCGGGGCTCGTCACCCTGGACCGGTTGCAGGGGCACGACCTCGGTGCTGGGCTCCGGATCGTACGCGGCACCGGGACCGGCGGCGGGGTCCACCACCGGAGCAACGTCGATCCTGGTCGGGGTGGGCACGGCGAAGGTCAGGTCGAGGCGACCCTGGTAGTCCCAGGTGCCGAGGCCGGCCAGATCGACGCTGGCGGCGAAGGGGACGACGGCCCGCTCGCCGGCCACCTCGGGGTCGCCGGGCTGGAGCCGCAGCCCCTCCACCGCCAGCTCCTCGGCGACGCCCCGGTGCACGGCCTCGAACTCCGGGGGCGGGTCGACCACCAGCAGGCGCATGGCGGCCAGGTCGCCCCGCTCCCAGGCCTCGAGGTAGCTCTCGGCGGCCGCCGCCACCGCCCCGCTGGCCGTCGGGGCGCCGGGCGCGGCGGCGGGGGACGGTGGCGCGGTCAGGGCCAGCGGGGTCGCCAACAGGGCGAGGGCGACGAGCCCCGCGCCGGTGAGCGTGCGCAGGGGCAGCTCGGCGGCGCCGGATCCGCCCTGCTCCCCTGCCGACCGCGTGCTCCCCGTCGCCATGGCGCCGTCAGTATCACCCGCGCCGTCGCCGCCGCGGTGGACACCCTCACCCGGCCGGAACAGGAGCCAGGCCGGCCAGGAAGCGACGGACCTCCTCGGGGTCCTTGGTGCGTCGCAGGGGTGGAAGGCTGCGTACCAGCTCCCAGCGATAGGAGGCGGTGGCCAGGCGCTTGTCGAGCACGGCCACCACGCCCCGGTCGCCGGCCGAGCGGATGAGGCGCCCCGCCCCCTGGGCCAGGAGCACGGCCGCCCGGGGGAGGTCGACGGTGGCAAAGGCGTTGCGCCGGGCCCGGGTGGCGGCCTCCCGGCGGGCCTCGGCCAGCGGGTCGTCGGGACGGCTGAAGGGCAGGCGGTCGACCACCACCAGCGAGCAGGTGGGCCCGGGGGCGTCGAAGCCCTGCCAGAAGCCCATGGTGGCGAGCAGGACCGACGTCTCCTCGTCGAGGAAGCGCCGGTGCAGGACCGGGCGGGGCAGGGTGTCCTGCACCAGGACCTCCCACGGCAGCCGGCCGGCCAGGCGGTCCTGAGCCGCGTCCATCGCACGGCGGCTGGTGAACAGGGCCAGGGTGCGGCCGCCGGCGGCCCGGATGAGCGCCTCGAGCTCGTCGAGCATGGCTTCCTCGTAGGCCGGCGCCCGAGGTCCCGGCAGGTGGGCGGCGCAGTAGAGCAGGCCCTGGGTGGGGTAGTCGAAGGGGCTGCCGACGTCGAGGCCCCGCCAGGGCGGCACCGCCCCTTCCTCCTCGCCCCCGGGCTCCGGCGGCGCCCGATCCAGTCCCAGGCGCTGGGCCATGGGCTCGAAGCGCCCGCCCACGGCCAGGGTGGCGCTGGTGAGCACCACCCTGACGTCGGGGAACAGGCGGGCGGCCAGCTCGGCGCCGACGTCGACGGGGGCCACCCGCAGGGTGGGCGACGGAGCGTCCTCGACCCAGGCCACCAGGTCCCGGTCCGCCTCGCTCGCCTGCCGGAGGTCCTCCACCAGGCCCGAGGCGAGCTGCACGAGGCGGTCCTTGCGGCTGGCCGCCTCTCCGCTGGGATCGAGCTGGCGGGCCGCGCCGGCCACGGTGGCGATGGCCTCGGCCGCGCCCACCAGGGCCAGGCCGAGGGCGCCCGTCCCGGGGTCGACCCGCTGGCCGGCCCGCTCGGCCAGGGCGCCGGCCAGGGCCGTGGCCGCGGCGTCGAGCGGGGCCAGGGCCGGGTGCCCGGCGCTCAGCAGGGACCGGGCGGCGCGCGCCACCGAGCCCAGGGCCCCGGGACCGACGGTGACGCCCAGGGTGGCGGCGGCGATGTCCTCCAGGGCGTGGGCCTCGTCGATCACCACCACGTCGTGCTCGGGCAGGACCATCCCCCCCGACGCCAGGTGGGCGCTGTAGAGGTGGAGGTTCACGACCACCACGTCGGCGGCCGCCGCCCGGCGCCGGGCGTCCTCGGCGAAGCAGACGTCGCCCTCGGGGCACCGCTGGGCGCCGGGGCACTCACCGGCGCCGACCGACAGGCGTGACCAGTCGGCCGAGGCGACGGCGACGGGAAGGTCGGTCCGGTCGCCGGTGCGTGACTCCTCTGCCCAGTCGACCACCCGGTCCAGGTGCTCCCGGCCCGGACCGGAACCCTCGATGAGCACCCCCTGGCCCGCGTCGCGGACGACGTCGGCCAGAGCGGCCCGGCACAGGTAGTTCGAGCGCCCCTTGAGGAGGGCCCAGGTGAAGCCCAGGCCGAGGGACCGGTGCACCACGGGCAGGTCGTGGGCCACGAGCTGCTCCTGGAGCGCCTTGGTGGCCGTGGCCACCACCACGCGACGGCGGGCCAGCACGGCGGGCACCAGGTAGCCGAGGCTCTTGCCCGTGCCGGTGCCGGCCTGCACCAGCAGGTGGTGGCCGTCTTCGATGGCCTCGGCCACCGCCTCGGCCATGCGGAGCTGCCCGGACCGCTGCTCACCCCCGCCGGGCAGGGCCGCGACCACTCGGGACATCGCCGCCCGAACCTCGGCTGCCCCCACCCGATCGACGGTAGTGGCGGCCGGCCCGAGGGCCGGGGCTCGACCGCGCTGGACGCCCGGGCTCGACACCCGCGCTCGTCGCCCGGGCCCCGGTCCTGGCAGTCTCGCACCGTGGACCCTCGCCTCAGCTTCTTCTTCTACCTCGGCGCCCTGGTCTGCTTCGCCCTGGCTGCGGCGGGCAGCCGGGTCGGGGGCGCTCGGGGCTCGGTCGGCCTCGTCCCCCTCGGACTGGGTCTCTGGCTGTTCCCCCTGCTGTGGACCACGGGCGTCGACGCGTTCTGACGACCGACCTCACCCCACCCGTCATCGTTTCGACAGATTCCCTCCATCTCTAACTCGTATGAGCCAGAGCGGCCGCCGCTCCGGATACTGCATCAAGTGAACGGAAGCACAAGCGCTCCGGAGCCCGTGATCCGCCTCCTTCCCCGCTGGACGCAGCAGGAGTGGATGGCCGACGCCGCCTGCAAGGGCCAGACCGAGCACTTCTTCGCTCCTCACGGGGAGCAGGCCGACGCCCGGGAGCTGCGGGAGGCCATCGCCCGCTCCATCTGCCTGACCTGCTCGGTCCTGCTGCCCTGCCGGGAATATGCCCGGCGCCACCGGGAGCAGGGGTACTGGGGCGCGGAGAACGACGAGCAGCGCCTCGACGCGCGCCGGCGCCCCGCCCGCCACCGCCACGGCCCCAGCACCGACCCCCTCACCGCCGCCCAGGGCTGACCGCCCGCCGCCCAGGGCTGACGCCCGCCGCCCCGCCGCCCGGATCGAACCGGCGCCCCCGCCGGGTAGGTTCGCACCATGCCCGATGAGCTCGTCGGCGGCCGCTACCGGCTCGGACGGCCCCTGGGCGCAGGGGGCATGGGCCGGGTCTGGGAGGCCACCGACACCGTCCTGGAGCGGCCTGTGGCCGTCAAGGCCGTCGACCTGCCCCCGCACCTCGACGGCGACGACCGCCAGTCGCTGCGGACGCGGGTGCTGCGGGAGGCCAGGGCTGCCGCCCGCATCGACCACCCGTCCTCGGTGCGGGTGTTCGACGTGCTGGAGGACCACGGCCGCCTGCACGTGATCATGGAGCTGGTGCGCGCGCCCACGCTCGACGCCGTGGTGGCCGAGCAGGGCCCCTTGGACCCGCCCCGGGTGGCCACCCTCGGCCTGGGGGTCCTCGGCGCCCTGGAGGCCGCCCACGCGGCGGGCATCGTGCACCGCGACGTCAAGCCGGCCAACGTGATGATGCTCGACGACGGTGGGATCAAGCTGGCCGACTTCGGCATCGCCTCGGTCAAGGACGACACCCGCATCACCGCCGCCGGCCTGGTGCTCGGGACGCCCTCGTACATGTCACCCGAGCAGGCGGCCGGGCGGGCGGCAGGAGGTCCGGCCGACCTCTGGGGGCTGGGCGCGCTGCTCTACTTCGCCGTGGAGGGGGTGGCTCCCTTCGAGCGGGGCGAGGCCCTGCCCACCCTCAACGCCGTGCTCCACGACCCGCCCCGGCCGATGGAGCGGGCCGACGGGCTGGCCCCGGCCGTCACCGCCCTGCTGGCCAAGGCCCCGGAGGAGCGGGCCACCGCGGCCCAGTCCCGGGCCGCCCTCGAGCGGGTGGCCCGGGGGGCGGAGCCGACAGCGTCACCGGCGGCGGCCAGCCCCGGCGCCACTGCCGTGCTGCCGGTGCCCCCACCGGGCGTCACCGACCCGCCGCCGCCGACCCCGCCACCAATGACGCCGCCGCCGGCCGCGCCGCCGCGCCCGGCGCCTGCCCCTCGGGGTGACCCGCCGCCCTGGGCCTCCAGGAGGGGGGGAGGCGGCGCGTGGCTGGTCGGCCTGGCCGTCGTCGCCCTGGTCGCCGTGGTGGCCCTGGTCGCCGGCCTCAACCTGGGCAGCGGGGACGACCAGGCGTCGACGGGTCCGATACCGGACGAGGCCGCGCCCGAGGAGCCGGGCGCACCCGAGGAGACGGCACCTCCGCCCACCG
>JADDRA010000056.1:20110-25690 GCA_016781105.1 Actinomycetota bacterium
GACGACCACGGCGCCCGCCGATGCCGACGTGGAACGCCCCGGCGGCGTGCCCTCCGACTGGACCCTGCACGAGGACCCTTCCGGTCGCTACACCATCTGGTACCCCCCGTCGTGGAGCCCCAGCCCGGGGACGAGCAGCGGCACCGACTTCCGCGACCCGTCCACAGGCGACTACCTGCGGGTGGACTTCGTGAGCGAGCCGGGCGACGACCCGGTCCAGGCGTGGGAGGAGGCCTCGGATCGCTTTGCCGAGCGCTACGACAGCTACGAGGAGATCGACATCGAGGCCACCGAGTACCAGGGCTTCGAGGCCGCCCGCTGGGAGTACACCTACCAGGGACAGCACGCCACCAACCTGGGCGTGGTCACCGACGACCTCGGCTTCGCCCTGAACTTTCAGACCGGCGAAGAGCGCTGGGACGCCTCCCAGGACATCCGGGAGGCCTTCGAGGCCGGCTTCCGACTCGCCGACTGAACCAACGGCGTCGGCCGATCCCGGCTTCTGGCAGCAGGACCGGTCGAAGAGCCCGCCACTCCTGCTGCCAGAACGGTGGAAGAGCGAATCGGGTCAGGCCGAGATCCGGTTGACCCGCAGGCGGCGGAGCTTGCGCCACGTGAGCCAGGCCAGCCACACGACGAAGGCGGCCAGCACGGTGTAGGCGACGGGCGAGATCCACCTGTCCACCTGCTCGTAGCGCTGGCCCAGCTGGTAGCCGGCGCCGATGAACGCCGCGTTCCAGACCCCGCTGCCCAGCGCGGTGTAGGCGCAGAACCGGGCCAGGGGCATGCGGGCCACCCCGGCGGGGATCGACACCACGCTGCGGACCAGGGGGATGCAGCGGCCCAGGAGCACGAACTTGGCGCCGTGGCGGTCGAAGACGCGCTCGCCCCGCTCGTAGTCCTTCTGGCTGACGAGGACGAACCATCGCTTGCCGGCCAGCTCGTGCAGGCGATCCGAGCCCACCGCCGCGCCCAGCGCGTAGAGCACGAGGGCGCCCACCAGGGCCCCGAGCGTGGCCGCCACCCAGGCCAGCACCAGGTCGAGCTCGCCCCGCTCGGCCCGGAAGCCGGCGAAGGGGAGGATGACCTCGGAGGGGATGGGCGGGAACAGGTTCTCCAGCGCCACCAGCACCCCCACCCCCACCTCGCCGACCCGGTCGACGAGGCCGAGCAGCCGGTCGCTCGCCGCCACCGCCTACCTCGGGCCCAGGTCGTCGGCCGGCTGGACGATGGTGCTGGGAAAGTCCTTGAGCTCGCCCGAGGGCGCCGTGTCCCAGCGCCGGAAGGTGAGGTCGGTCTGGAGGTACACGGCGACGAGCTCGGCGGTGCGCCGGATGCCGTCGAGGTGGGTGCGCTCGTAGCCGTGGCTGGCGTCGATGCCGAAGCCGATGAGGGCGGCCCGGGTCTCGGCGCCCGCCTCCAGGGCCGAGGCGGCGTCGGAGCGGTAGTAGCCGTAGACGTCGCGGCGGTGGTCGATGCCGTGGTGGCGGCACAGCCCGGCCAGGCGCCGCACCAGGTGGTAGTCGAAGGGGCCGCTCGAGTCCTGGGCGGCGATGTTGACCGTGTGCTCGGTCGAGGCCTGGCCCGGGGCGACCACCGAGATGTCGATGGACACCATCTCGGCCACGTCGGCGTCGAGGCCGTGGCTGGCCCCCAGGCCCACCTCCTCGGCGATGGTGACGAGCAGGTGGGCGTTGACCGGCAGCACCACGGCGTGGTCGACGCAGGCCTTGAAGGCCCCCAGGGCGGCGGCGATCCCGGCCTTGTCGTCGAGGTGGCGGGACTTCACGTACCCCGACGGGGTGACCGCCGGGCGGGCGTCGAAGGCCACGAAGTCGCCCACGCCGATGCCGAGCGCCGCCAGGCCGGCGGCGTCGTGGACGGGCTCGTCGACTCGCACCTCCACGTGCTCCCACCCCGTCGGCTGGGTGTCGACCTCGTCGCCCCAGCGGTGCCCGCTGGCCTTGAGCGGCAGCACGGTGCCGCTGAAGGTCCGCTCCAGGTCGTCGACGAAGACCGTGACCCTCGCCCCCTCGGCGAAGCGGGCGCTGTGGGTGCCGATCGGCACCACCTCCAGGCGGCCGTTGTCCTTGAGGCCCTTGACCATGCACCCGATGGTGTCGGCGTGGACGATGACGGCCCGGTCGGGGGCCTCGGGGCCACCCTCGCCCGCCAGCTCGGCCCGCAGCACCCCCCGCCGGGTCAACTCGTTGGGCATGCCCAGGGCGGCGATCTCCTCGCCGATGAGCTGCATGACGTGGTCGGTGCGCCCCGAGGGGCTGGGCACGGCCAGCAGCCGCAGCAGCACGTCGAGGACGTAGCCCATGTCGATGGGCAGCGCCTTGGACCGCTGGGGCTCGGCGGGCGCCAGGGAGAAGGGCACCGGCGGAGTGTAGGAGAGCGCGCTCGCTACCCCACGGGCCGGGAGCTGGCCGGGGCGGGCTGCCAGGCCTGGGGAAGGCCCCGGGTGGCGGGGAAGAGCAGATCGAGGAAGCGCTGAGCGGTGGGCTGGGGCTCGTGGTTGGCCAGCCCCGGCCGCTCGTTGGCCTCGATGAACACGTAGTCGGGGCCCTCCACGTCGGGCACCAGGAAGTCGAGGCCGGTGACGGGGAGGTCGAGCACCCGGCTGGCCCGCACCGCGGCCTCGGCGACGGTGGGGTGGAGCCGGGCGGTGACGTCGTGGATGGTGCCGCCGGTGTGGAGGTTCGCCGTGCGCCGCACGGCCAGGGCCTCGCCGTCGCCCAGCACGTCGTCGAGCCCCCGGCCCCCGGCCCGCAGGGTCTCGAGGGTGGCCTCGTCGACGGGGATGGTCGACTCCCCCCCGGTGGCCGCGGCCCGGCGCCGGCTCTGGGCGGCGATGAGCTCGCCCACCGAGTGGCGGCCGTCGCCCACCACCGTGGCCGGGCGGCGCACGGCGGCGGCCACCACCTCGTGGCCGATGACCACCACCCGCAGGTCGGCGCCGTCGCAGCGCTGCTCCAACAGCACGTCCGGGCACTGGGTCCGGGCCCGCTCCAGGGCCTGGACCAGGCCCTCCTCGTCGGTCACGCCGACCGTGACCCCCGCCCCCTGCTCACCCCGAGCGGGCTTGACCACCAGCTCCCCCACCTCGGCCAGGAACGCCCGGTCGGCCTCGGGCGTGGTCGACGGCCTCCCCCGAGGCACGGCCAGGCCGGCGGCGGCCACCAAGCGGCGGGTGACGCGCTTGTCGTCGCACCAGCTCACCGCCACCCCCGAGGTGAGCTGGGAGAGCGACTCCCGGGTGACGATCTGGCGGCCCCCGTGGCTGAGGCGCAGGAAGCCGCCCTCGGCGTCGATCACGCTGACGCCGATGCCCCGGCGCCGGGCCTCGTCGGCCACGATGCGGGCATAGGGGTTGAGCGCCCGGTGGTCGTCGCTGAGGGGCCCCGAGAACAGCGGCTCGTTGATGGGGTTCTTGCGCTTGACGCAGAACACCGGCACCCGCTCGAAGCCGAGCTTCTCGTACAGGCCGATGGCGGGGGCGTTGTCGTGCATGACCGACAGGTCGAGGCGCCGGCAGCCCCGCCCGGCGAGCTCCTCGGCCAGCGCGCTGACCAGGGCCGCGCCCAGGCCCGGCCGGGAGCTGAGCTGGTCGACGGCCAGGCACCACAGGCTGGCTCCTGCCTCGGGGTCGCCGAACGCCAGGCGATGGTCGATCCCGGTGACCGTGCCCACCAGCGAGCCGCGGGCGGCTTCCTCGGCCACCAGGTGGCAGAAGGTGGGGTCGTCCTGGTTGGCCACCAGCACCTGGGAGGGGGCGCGCACCATGCCGGCCCGGGCGTAGAGGTGGTTCACGCCGTCGGCGTCAGCGGGACCGGCCAGGGGCCGGATGACCACCCCCGGGGCGAGACGGGCAGCGAGGCCGCCGGAGTCGGGGACGAGGGAGCGCCGGAAGGTGTGGGAGGGGTCCACGAAGAGCTCGTGAGGGGCCCGGCTGACGAGCACGTGGGGCTCGGGGTGGTACAGGCACACGTCGCGACGGCCCGGCTCCTCGGCCCGCAACACGGCGGCCAGGGTGAGGTCGTCGGCGAAGGTCTGGCCGAACACCAGGCGTCCCCAGCCGCACTCCAGGGCGACGTCCCGAGCCGGCCGGCGCTCGTCGGCCATCAGGTGCCCATCTCAGGACGGGAGGTGGTGCTGGAGCCACAGCTCGAGCAGGCCGAGCTGCCAGAGCGTGTTGCCCCCGAGCGGGGTGAGGTCGTCGTTGGGCGCACCGAGCAGGGCCTCGACGGCAGCGGAGTCGAACAGGCCCCGCTCCTTGGCCGCAGGATCGTGCAGGGCGTCGGCCACCAGGGCCAGGTAGGCACCCTCGAGGTGCGACAGGGCCGGCACCGGGAAGTAGCCCTTGGGCCGGTCGATCACCTCGGCCGGGATCACCCGGCGGGCCACCTCCTTGAGCACGCCCTTGCCCCCCTGGGCCAGCTTCAGCTCGGGTGGGCAGGCGGCGGCCAGCTCCACCAGCTCGTGGTCGAGGAAGGGGACGCGCGCCTCCAGGCCCCACGCCATGGTCATGTTGTCGACCCGCTTCACCGGGTCGTCGACCAGCATGACCTCGGTGTCGAGGCGCAGGCCCCGGTCGACGGCGGTGCTCGCCCCCGGGCCGGCCAGGTGCTCGGCCACCAGGGAGCGGCTGGCGTCGTGGTCGAGGCGCCACTCGGGGGCCAGGAGGCGGTGGGTGCCCCGGTGGTCCCGGTCGAAAAAAGCGCGGGCGTAGGCGTCGAGGGCGGCGACGGGGTCGTCGGGGGCGACGCCGGCCAGGGGCGGGTACCAGTGGTAGCCGGCGAACACCTCGTCGGCGCCCTGGCCCGACTGCACCACCTTGACGTGGCGGCTCACCTCCTCGGCCAGGAGGTAGAAGCCCACCGCGTCGTGGCTGACCATGGGCTCGCTCATGGCCGCCACCGCCCCCTCCAGGGCGGGCAGGAGCCGGTCGGTGTCGATGCGCAGCTGGTGGTGGTCGGTGGCGAAGGCCCGGGCCACCACGTCGCTGTAGGCGAACTCGTCGCCCCGGCGGCCGCCGGCGTCGGCGAAGCCCACGCTGAAGGTGGCCAACCCGTGCTGGCCGGCCTCGGCCAGCAGGCCCACGATGAGGCTGGAGTCCAGCCCCCCGGAGAGCAGGACGCCCACGGGGACGTCGGCCACCAGCCGGCGCTCGACGGCGAGGCGCAGGGCGGCGGCCACCGCCTCCTCCCAGTCGCCGGCCGACATGGCGGCGTGCTGGGGACGGCGCCGGTGGTCGGCGTGCCAGTAGCGGTGCTGGCGGCGGCTCCCGTCGGGCTCGACCACCAGCACGCTCGCCGGCGGGAGCTTCGCCACGCCGGCCAGGATCGTTCGGGGCGGCGGGACCACCGAGTGGAAGCTCAGGTAGTGGTGCAGGGCCACGGGATCGACGCTCGTGTCGATCCCGCCACCGGCGAGCAGGGCCGGGAGGGTGGAGGCGAAGCGCAGGGCACCCTCGGCCTGGGCCAGGTACAGCGGCTTGATGCCGAGGCGGTCGCGGGCCAGCACGAGGCGCCCGGTGTCCAGCTCGACCAGGGCGCAGGCGAACATGCCCTGGAG
>JADDRA010000110.1 GCA_016781105.1 Actinomycetota bacterium
CCCTCCGGACGCAGCGGTCCCCCCGGACGCGGCGGTCCCCCCGGCCGAGGCCAACCCCCCTGGCCAGGCCGACATCGACGGCGACGGCTGCGCCGAGGAGGTCGAGGTGGACCGCGGGGTGGTGCACGCCGGTGAACACCGCTGGCAGGTGGCCCGGCCCGGCGACGTGGTGCTGGTGGGCGACTGGGACTGCGACGCCGTGGCCACACCGGCCGTGCTGCGCCCCGGAACGGGCGAGCTCTGGCGCTACCCCCGCTGGGCCGGGCCGGACGAGGAGGTGACGGCCATCCTGACGACGACGCTGCCGGGAGCCGTGGCCGCCACCGTCGAGCCGGCCCGCGCGCCCACCGCTGGTTGCGACGCCATCACCGTCCTCGACGCCGACGGGGCCCTCGCCCGGGTAGAGCCCACCGTCTCCTCCCCGGCGGACGGCGGCGCTTCAGGCTGAGCACCCCTACCGGAGACGCAGGGCCACCTCGTTGGCCAGCAGGCGCCCGGCCACGGTGAGCACCTGGCGGTCCTGGCGGCGCTCGACCAGCCCCTCCAGCCCGTCGTCGTCGAGGCTCCCGAGGGGCACTCCCGCCGCCGTGCGCAGCGCCAGCTGCAGGCCCTCGAGGCGCCGGAGGCCGGCGTCGAGGTGCTCCCCGGCCGCCACCACCGAGGCCCCATCCTCGAGGAGGGCCAGGTAGCGCTCGGGGGTGCGGACGTTCCACCACCGGCGCCCGCCCTGGTGGGAGTGGGCGGCGCAGCCGAAGCCCCGGTAGTCACCCTGGCTCCAGTAGCAGCGGTTGTGGCGGGACTCGTGTCCGGGCCGGGCCCAGTTGGAGATCTCGTAGCTGGCCAGGCCGGCGGCCATCAGCGCCTGCTCGGCGGCCAGGTACTTGTCGGCCTGGTCGTCGTCGTCGGGGTGACGGGCCGGGTCGTGGGCCAGGGGCGTCCCCGCCTCCACCGTCAGGCCGTAGGCGCTCACGTGGGGGGGTGCCAGGTCCAGGGCGGTCGCCAGGCTCCGCCGCCAGTCGTCGAGGGACTCCCCCACCGTGCCGTAGATGAGGTCGAGGCTCCAGGAGTCGAAGCCCGACTCGGCCACCGCCGTGGCCGCCCGGGTGACGGTGCGGGCGTCGTGGGTGCGCCCGAGGGCGGCGAGCACGTGGTCGATCAGGGACTGGGCCCCGAGGGAGATGCGGGTCACGCCCGCGGTGCGGTACCCGCACAGCTCACGGGGTCCGATGGTCTCGGGGTTGCACTCCAGGGTGACCTCCGCCCCCGGGACCAGGGGGAGCCCCCCGAGCAGGGTCGCAACCTGGGTGGCGCTGAGCAACGACGGCGTGCCGCCGCCGAAGAAGACGCTGGCCGCCGGGGCCAGTCCCGAGGCCACGGCGAGGTCGATCTCCCGGCGCACGCCGGCGACGTAGTGGGCCAGGAGGTGAGCCCGGTCGTCCCAGGTGGCAAAGGCGCAGTAGTCGCAGCGCCGCCGGCAGAAGGGGATGTGGATGTAGACCCCGAAGGGCTCCCCGTCCACGGCTGGGTGCACCGCGTGTGGGTGCACCGCGGCGGCCGGCTCCACCGGTAGCGCGGGCGTCACCTGCGGCTCCGCCGGGAGCCGTTCCTCACGGGGTCAGGCGCAGGTCGAGCTCGTCGAGGCGGCCCCGGGCCGCATCGGGGGTGATGTCGAGCAGGCACGCCACCGCCCGCAGGTCGTCACGGCGGATGGTGAGCATGCGCCCGTTGAAGTCACCCCGCTGGACCTGGATCATCGCCAGGTAGCGGCCCAGCAGCTCGGCCTCGGGCGACTGCAGGGCGCTCAGGCGCATCAGGTCGATGGTGACCGGACCGTCGCCGTTGAAGGTGCCGCGAGGCAGGATCTCGCCGTCGTCCAGATCGACCGTCGGCTCGGTGCCGCCCAGCGAGCGAGGGAGGAGCTGGTCGACGGGGACCCGGTAGAAGCAGGCCAGGCGCTGGAGGCGGGGCACGGAGATGGCCCGCTCACCCCGCTCGTAGGCCCCGAGCACCGACGCCTTGAACTCGGCCCTCGACGTGGCCTCGACCTCCTGGAGCGAGAGGCGCTTCTGCTTGCGGATCGCCCGGAGGCGGTTGCCGACCTTGACGGCGTAGCTCGGGTCGATGCCGTCGTCGGCGGGAACGGTGTTGTCGGCACCCATGATCTCGGCTTCTCCCTGCCTGCTGGGCCTGCCCGAAGGCCGGCGCTCCCCGCTCTTGTGTCGTGACTTCGAGTTCGTGTCGTGACTTCGAGATGTCGTGCCCGAGCCGCCCTCCCGGTGCCGCCCGGGGCGCCGTGCCCCTGGTGGAAGCCGTGCCCTGGGTAGAATAAGCGCGCCCCGACGTGGGGGCAACGAGAACCTCACGATGGGTCGTGGTCGCTCACGCTGTGCTCTCGCGTGGTGGTTCGGCTCCGAGTACGGGCGCGACCAGGCCCTGGCGCAGGGCGCCGAGCAGGACACCGGCGGCGATGGCCGCCGTCTCGGCCCGCAGCACCCCCGAGCCCAGGCCCAGGCGCGGGAGCCCACAGCCCAGCTCCTCGTCGCTCCACCCGCCCTCGGGCCCGACCAGGACGGCGCGGGTAGCCGGGGTGGGCGGTCCCCCTCCGGGCTGGGCCAGGGCGGCGCCGGGCAGGGCGCTCGCCTCGGCGAAGTCCCGGACCGGGGTCACCTCGGGCACCCGGGGCCGCAGGGATTGCATGGCCGCCTCCCTCGCCACCCGGCGCAGGCGCAGGACGTGCCGATCGCCCCGCTCGGCCTCCCAACGGGCCACCGAGCGGGCCGCCACCACGGGGACGATGCGGTCGATGCCCAGCTCGGTGAGCTTCTGGACGGCCAGCTCGGGGCGCGCCCCCTTGGTCAGTGCGACGGCGACGGTCAGGGCCGGTGTGGGGGCCGGCTCGTCGACCACCTCGCCGCGGGGCTCGAGGACGCCCTCGGGTCCGAGGCGGCACGGCCGCCAGCGACCGGCGCCGTCGCCGGCCCGGAGCGCTTCGCCCACCCGCAGCCGCAGGACCCGGGCCAGGTGGTGGCGGTCGTCGTCGTCGAGCACCGGCGAGTCGAGGTCGGCCACGAACACCAGCCGGCCCGAGCCCTCCACGGGCGATCCCGCTACTTGAACGCGCCGCGGATCCTCGACAGCAGCCCGCTGCCGGGAGGGGCCACCTCGTGCCCCCGGATCTGGGCCAGACGGCGCAGGAGCTCGTCCTCCTCGGGGCTGAGCTCGGTGGGCGTGTCGACCACGACCCGGACCCGCAGGTCGCCCCGGGCCCGGCCCTCGACGTGGGGCACCCCCCGACCCCGCAGCCGCAGCTCCCGGCCGGTCTGGGTCCCGGCCGGCACGATCAGCGCCTCCCGGCCGTCGAGCGTCTCGTAGGCCAGCTCGGCCCCGAGGGCCGCCTGGGTCACGGGCACGTGGAGCACCTCGACCAGGTCGTAGCCGTCTCGCTCGAAGCGCTCGTGGGGGCGCACCCGCAGGTGGACGTAGAGGTCGCCGCTGCCCCCACCGTGCAGGCCGGCGGCCCCCTCGCCCCCCAGGCGCAGCGTCACCCCGTGGTCGACCCCGGCCGGCACCACCACCTGGACCGTGCGCGCCTCGGTGCGCCGGCCCTCACCCCGGCAGTCGGGGCAGGGGTCGGCCACCGTGCGACCGACGCCCCCACAGCGAGGGCAGGGCCCGGCGGTGACCATCTGGCCGAGGATGGACTGGCGGACCCTGCGCACCTGGCCGGCCCCTCCGCATTCGGCGCAGGTGACCGGCGCCGTGCCCGGCCGGGCCCCCGAGCCCTCGCAGGTGGCGCAGGCGACGGGCAGGCGCAGCGACACCTCCCGGGTGGCGCCGAACACCGCTTCCTCGAAGGCCAGGTCGAGGGCGACCTCCATGTCGGCGCCCCGCGGCGGGCCGCCCGGACCGCGGGACTGGCCCCCGAAGGGGCCACCGCCGAAGCCGCCGCCGGAGCCGCCGAAGAAGGCGTCGAAGATGTCGCCGATGCCACCTCCGAAGGGGTTGCCCCCCGCACCCGCGCCTCGGAGCCCCTCGGGCCCGTAGGTGTCGTAGGCGCGACGGCGCTCGGGGTCGGCCAGGGTCTCGTAGGCCACGCCCAGCTCCTTGAACCGCTCCTCGGCCCTGGCGTCGGGGTTGGTGTCGGGGTGCAGCTCGCGGGCCAGGCGTCGGTAGGCCCGCTTGATCTCCTCGCCCGAGGCCGAGCGGGAGACCCCGAGCACCTCGTAGTAGTCGGCCGCCATCTCAGCTGTCGGCGAGTCGTCGCCCGAGGCGCTGGCTGACCATGGCCACCGCGGCCAGGGCCTGGGAGTAGTGCATGCGGGTCGGCCCGAGGACCCCGATGGCTCCCACCGTCTCGCCCTCCACCTCGTAGGGGGCGACCACCACCGAGCACTCCGACAAGGGCTCCACGCCGTGCTCCAGGCCGATGGCGACGCTCTGGCCCCGGTCGATGACGTCGCGCAGCATGCCGACGACCACGTACTGCTGCTCGAGGATCCCGAGCACCCGGCGCACGCTGTCGACGGCGTCGAAGGCCGCCGCCATCCGGCTGGTCCCGCCCACGAAGACCTGGCCGGGCTCCACGTCGGCACCGACGGCGGCCAGCGCCTCCACGGTCTGGCGGCAGGCGAGGTCGAGCCGGGCGTCACCCGACGGCGGCACCGGCGCCAGCGCCGTCGGACTGGTGCCCACCAGCCAGCGCGACAGGTGGGCGGTGGCCGCCGCCATCCGCTCGTCACCCACGTCGTCGGCCAGCTCCAGGCGGGCCTTGGTCACCGCCCCGTTGGACAGGACCATCACCGCCAGCGCCGCCCGCCCGTTCAGCCCGACGAGCTGCACGGAGCGCACGCTGGCGTCCTCGGGCGGGGCCCCGGTGACCAGGGCGGCGTAGTCGGTGAGGCCGGACAGGAGCTGGGAGGTGTCGGCGAGCATCTCCTCCAGGGCGCCGTGGGCCTTGGCGAAGAACGAGCTGACCTGATCGCGCTGGGTGGCGTCGAGCGGGCCGGGGTCGACCAGGCTGTCGACGAAGAGCCGGTAGCCCTTGTCCGTGGGCACGCGCCCGGCGCTGGTGTGGGGCTGGTGGAGGTAGCCCTCGGCCTCCAGCACGCCCATCTCGTGGCGGACCGTGGCCGGGGACACCCGGACCTCGGGCAGGCGGGCCACATGGCCCGACCCGACCGGTTGGGCGGTCTCGATGTACTCCTCCACCACTGCCCGGAGGATGGCGGCGCGACGTTCGTCGATCATGGGTTGGCGCTCGATGGTATCGACTGACCGGTCGGGACCGCCGCCACCCGCGGCCGAGCCTCCCGCCTGGCCTCGCCTCCTGGTGGGCTACGCTGCGGCGAACGCGGCCAAGGAGATGCCATGAGCGACGTCCCGTCCGGGAACGAACCGTGGTCGAGCCCGGCGCCGGGCCAGCCTCCTCCGAACCAGCCGCCCCCGGGCTACGGCGGCCAGGGTGGGTACGGCGCTGCCGGGGGCGACGGCGGACCGGGCGGCCACGGCGGCCAGCCCCAGGCCCAGGCCCGCAACGGGGTGGGCATCGCCGCCCTGGTGGTCGGCATCGTGGCCCTGGTGCTCTCGTGGATCCCCTTCCTCGGGTTGCTCCTCGCCATCGTGGCCGTGGTCCTCGGCATCGTGGGGATCCGCAAGGCGTCCCGAGGCATGGCCACCAACAAGGGCATGGCCATCGCCGGCCTCGTCACCGGCGGCGTCGCCCTGCTGATCGGTGCCTTCTTCACCATCACCGTGGTCGGGCTGTTCAGCAGCGAGGAGTTCCAGAACCTCTTCGAGTGCACCCAGCAGGCCCAGACCGCCGAGGAGCGACAGGCGTGCCAGGAGCAGTTCCAGCAGGACTTCTCCCAGTAGGGCGGCGCCCGGTCACTCCTCGAGGCGCAGGGCCGAGACGAAGGCCTCCTGGGGCACCTCCACCCGGCCGATGTTCTTCATCCGACGCTTGCCCTCCTTCTGGCGTTCCAGGAGCTTGCGCTTGCGGGTGATGTCGCCGCCGTAGCACTTGGCCAGCACGTCCTTGCGCTTGGCCTTGACGGTCGTGCGGGCCACGATGCGCCCGCCCAGGGCGGCCTGGATGGGCACGTCGAAGAGCTGGCGGGGGATGAGCTCGCGCAGCTTCTCGGTCATGCGCCGGCCGTAGTCGTAGGCCTTGTCCCGGTGCACGATGGTCGAGAAGGCGTCGACGTCGACGCCGTTGATGAGCACGTCGACCTTGACCAGGTTGGAGCGGGCGTAGCCGGCCGGCTCGTAGTCGAGGCTGGCGTAGCCCTTGGTCCGGCTCTTGAGCTGGTCGAAGAAGTCGACCACCACCTCGGCCAGCGGGAGCCGGTAGCGCAACTCGAGGCGCTCGGGGCTGAGGTAGGTCATGGCCTCCATCTCCCCCCGTCGCTCCTGGCACAGCTCCATGACCGTCCCGGTGTACTCCGAGGGGGTGAGGATCCCCACGCGAAGGAAGGGCTCCTCGATGTGGTCGATCTGGTTGGCCGGCGGCATGTCCGAGGGGTTGTCGACCTCGCGGACGGTGTCGCCGGTGGTGTGGACCAGGTAGCCCACGGAGGGGGCGGTGGCGATGAGGCTCAGGTCGAACTCCCGCTCCAGGCGCTCGCGCACGATCTCCATGTGGAGCAGGCCGAGGAAGCCGCAGCGGAAGCCGAAGCCCAGGGCGGCCGAGCTCTCGGGCTCGTAGGTGACGCTGGCGTCGTTGAGCCGCAGCTTCTCCAGCGCCTCCCGCAGGCCCTCGAACTCGTCGCCGTCGACGGGGTACAGGCCGCAGAACACCATGGGCTTGGGGTCGCGATAGCCGGCCAGGGCCGGCGCCGGCCGGGCCGCCTCCGTGACCGTCTCACCCGAGCGGGCCTCGGCCACGTCCTTGATGCCGGCCACCAGGTAGCCGACCTCGCCCGGGCCCAGGCTGGCGACGGGGGTGGGATCCGGGGTGCGGATCCCCACCTCGTCGGCTTCGTGGGTGGCCTGGGCCTGGAGGAAGCGCAGGCGACTGCCGGTGACGAGGGTGCCCTGCATCACCCGCAGCGACGAGATCACCCCCCGGTACTGGTCAAACCACGAGTCGAAGATGAGGGCCTGGAGGGGGGCGTCGGGGTCGCCGGTGGGAGCGGGGATGCGCTCGACCACGGCGTCGAGCAGCTCGGGGACGCCCTCGCCGGTCTTGGCGCTGATGCGCAGGATGTCGGCGGCGGGGAGGCCCAGCACCTGCTCGATCTCCGCCGCGCAGCGGTCGGGGTCGGCCGCGGGCAGGTCGATCTTGTTGAGGGCGGCCACGATCTCGAGATCGTGCTCCAGGGCCAGGTAGCAGTTGGCCAGGGTCTGGGCCTCGATCCCCTGGGCCGCGTCGACCAGCAGGACCACGCCCTCGCACGCGGCCAGCGAGCGCGACACCTCGTAGCCGAAGTCGACGTGCCCGGGCGTGTCGACCAGGTGCAGGACGTGGTCCCTCCAGCGGACGCGCACGTTCTGGGCCTTGATGGTGATGCCCCGCTCCCGCTCGATGTCCATCGAGTCGAGGTACTGGGCCTTCATGTCCCGGGCGTCGACGGCGCCGGTCAGCTCCAGGATGCGATCGGCCAGCGTGGACTTCCCGTGGTCGATGTGGGCCAGCAGGCTGAGGGCCCGGAAGCGGGAGAGGTCCGACACCAGCCAAGGCTACCGACAGGCTCGCTGCGCTCGCCCAAGGGCGAGGTGCCGCCTGCGGCGGCACTGCCCGCTGTTCCGCCGGAGCAGGCCTCGGATGACTCGCTGCGCTCCTAATGCTCGGCGCTCTGGCGGTGCTAGCCTCGGGCGCCGATGGCGAACATCAAGAGCCAGATCAAGCGCAACCTGCAGAACGAGCGACGGCGCCTGCGCAACAAGGGGGTGCGCTCCGAGCTGCGCACGCGCACCCGCAACGCCCTCAGCGCGGCCGAGACAGGCGGCGACCGGGACGAGGCCCTGCGCCTGGCGGTCAAGCGCATCGACCAGGCTGCGGCCAAGGGCGTCATCCACAAGAACACCGCGGCCCGGCGCAAGAGCCGCCTGATGCGC
>JADDRA010000117.1:0-14741 GCA_016781105.1 Actinomycetota bacterium
CAGCGCGTCCGCCCACCTCCGTGCCGCCGGTCCGCACGCCCGTGTCGCCGACATGGCTGGATACCGTAGGTCGGTGGACGTGCAACAGGTCCTGCTCGCCGCCCCCCGAGGCTTCTGCGCCGGGGTCGAGATGGCCATCAAGGCGCTGGCCTGGATGGTCAGGGCCTTCGAGCCGCCCGTGTACTGCTACCACGAGATCGTCCACAACCGCCTGGTGGTGGAGCGCTTCCGCGACCTCGGGGTCGTCTTCGTCGACGACATCGCCGAGGTCCCGCCCGGCGCCCCGGTGATGCTGTCGGCCCACGGGTCGGCGCCCGAGGTGGTCCGGGCCGCGACCGAGCACGGGGGCTACGTGGTCAACGCCGTGTGCCCGCTGGTCACCAAGGTCCACCACGAGGTCAAGGTGCGGGCGGGCAAGGGCTATGCCGTGGTCTACGTGGGCCACGAGGGCCACGACGAGGCGGTGGGCACCATGGCCGTGGCCCCCGACGCCATCCACCTGGTGGAGTCCGAGGACGACGTGGCGTCACTGCCCGACACGGGCCAGCCCGTCGCCCTGTTGGCCCAGACCACGCTCAGCCACCAGGACTGGGCCGGCGTGCTCGACGCCACCAGGCAGCGGTTCCCCGACCTGTGGATGCCCGGTCGCAGCGACCTGTGCTTCGCCACCACCAACCGCCAGTCGGCGCTGGTGCAGATCGCCGAGCGCTGCGACGCCGTGGTCGTCATCGGCTCGGCCAACTCGTCCAACACCGTGGCCCTGGAGAAGGTGGCCAGAGCCGCCGGCTGTCCCCGTGTCCTGCGGATCAACGGCCCCGACGAACTGCCCGACGACCTCGCCGGCACCGTCGGCGTGACGGCCGGGGCCTCCGCCCCCGAGGAGCTCGTCCGAGCCGTCATCGCCCGCCTCGACCCCACCGAGGGCCTCGAGGAGGTGGCCTACACCAGCGAGGCCGAGTACTTCCCGCCGCCCCGGGAGGTGCGCGAGCTGCTGGCCGGCATCGCCGCCGTCGCCTCCTTCGCCCTGGCCGCGCCCACCGACACCACCGTTCCCGCCGACCGCGAGCTGGCGGCCAGCGAGGTCCTGGCCGGCCTCCGGTCCTGACCCGCCCCCCATTCCTGGACGATTGGGGTGGCTGAGCGACCTCGGTCGTCCGCGAATCGACGAAGGCCGCGGGCCCGCCGCTGATCCCGGCGCTGGCTCAGGGATCGCCCGCGCAGATGCGAGCCTGGTCGAACACGACCTGGAGCTCCTTGGCCACCCGCTCGGTGAGGGCGAGCACGGCGCGCCGCGGCGGGGTGCGCCCCGGCGCCGGCGGCTCGGGGACGATGGGCGCACCCACGACCACGCACACCCGCACCGGGCGCAGGAACCGGGCGCCCCGGGGCATGGCCCGCTGCGAGCCCCCGATGCCCACCGGGTAGATGGGGGCGCCGGTGGCCAGGGCCAGGTGGGCGGGACCGTGGAACAGCGTCTCGACCACCGGGCCGGCCCGCCGGGTGCCCTCGGGGAACACGACCAGCGGCTCCCCCGCCTCCAGGGCCTTGCGGCACCGGCGCATGGCCTCGCGGTCGACCTTGTCGCGCTGCACCGGGAAGGCGCCGAGGGCGTCCCACAGCCAGGCCGACCACCCGTACTTCCACATCTCCTCCTTGCCCAGGTAGCGCATGTAGCGCCGGGTCAGGACCGACATGATGGGCGGGTCGATGTTGGAGCGGTGGACGGGGGCGAGGATGAACGCCCCGCGGGCCGGCAGGCGCTCGGCTCCCTCGATGCGCAAGCGCCAGTAGAGCGCGGCGAAGCCGGCGATGGCGCCGCGCACCACGGCGTAGACCCTCCGGGCGACGGCCGGCGAGGCCGGCGGGTACCTCACGGCCCGCCCAGGTGGCCGAGGAGCTCGTCGACGATCTCCTCGACGCTGCGGTCGCTGGTGTCGACCACGACCGCGCCCTCGGCGCGGTGCAGCGGGTCGGCCTGGCGCTCGGAGTCGAAGCTGTCGCGGCGGGCGATGTCGGCGGCCACGGCCTCGTACTCCAGGTCCGAGACCTCCTGGTGGCGCCGCCCGGCCCGCACCTCGGGGCGGGCGTGGAGGTAGGCGCGCAGCTCGGCGTCGGGGAACACGACCGAGCCGATGTCGCGACCCTCCACCACCGCCCCGCCCCGCTCGGCCACCCAGTCCCGCTGGCGCCGGACCAGCTCGGTGCGCACCGCCGGGTTGGCCGCCACCTCGCTGACCGCCCGGGTCACCTCGGGGCCCCGGATCTCGATGGTGGCGTCCACCCCGTCGACCTTGACCTGGCCGCCGTCGACGGCGATGTCCAGGCCCGGAGCCATGCGGGCCACCGGTCCGGCGTCGCCCGGGTCCATCCCTCGGCGCAGGGCGGCGAAGGCCACGGCCCGGTACATGGCCCCGGTGTCCAGGTAGGCCGTGCCCAGGCGCTCGGCCAGGCGACGGGCGACGGTGGACTTGCCCGAGCCCGCCGGCCCGTCGATGGCGATGACCCGCATCGGAGGAGGACGCTACCCGGCGGTCGAGGGCGAGGCCCGCCCCAACGCGTCCAGGGCGGCGAAGAACCCGGGGAAGGTCTTGGCCACGACGCCGGGGTCGGCGATCTCGATGCCCGGCGCCCGCAGCCCGAGCAGGGCGAAGCTCATGGCCATGCGGTGGTCGCCGTAGGTCCGCACCCGGCTGGGGCGAGGCCAGCCTGGGTGCACGACGAAGCCGTCGGCCTCCTCCTCGGCCTCGATGCCGCAGCGGCGCAGCTCGGTGACCACGGCGGCGATGCGGTCGGTCTCCTTGTGCCGGATGAAGCCGATGCCCCGGACCCGGGTGGGTGACGAGGCGAAGGGGGCGACCGCGGCCAGGGTCTGGGCCACGTCCGAGCAGTCGGCCAGGTCGACATCGACCCCGACCAGCTCGCCCGTCCCCTCCACCTCGGTGCCTCCCGGACGGCGCCCGACCCGGGCGCCCATCGCCTCGAGGACCTCGACGAAGGCGAGGTCGCCCTGACCCGAGCTCGCCGGGAGGCCCGGCACCCGCACCCGTCCTCCGCAGATGGCGGCCGCGGCGAAGAAGTAGGAGGCGGCGCTGGCGTCGGGCTCGACGTGGAACAGGGTGGCCCGGTAGGCCCGGGGCTCCACTGCGAAGCCCCGCTCCCCCACCCGCTCCACCGGGACCCCGAAGGCGGCCATCGTCGTCGCGGTGAGCTCGAGGTAGGGCCGCGACACCACCTCACCCTCGACCTCGACGCGCAAACCCCGGGGCATGGCCGGCCCGCTCAGCAACAGCGCCGAGGTGAACTGGCTGGAGACGGCGCCGGGGAGGCGGACGGCGCCCCCGTCGAGGCCACTCCCCACCACGGTGAGGGGCAGGTGGCCGGGCCGTTCCTCCTCCTCGATGACCGCGCCCAGGGCCCGCAGGGCCGAGACCAACGGACCCATGGGCCGGGCCCGCAACGGAGGTGCCCCGTCGAGGCGGTAGCGACCCCGGCCCAGGGCCAGGAGCGGGAGCAGGAAGCGGGCGGTCGTCCCGGCCAGGCGGGCGTCGAGGTGCGCCGGCCCGGGGGGCACGGCCCCGCCGGTGCCCTCCACCACCATGGTGGCGCCGGGGCCGCAGGCCACGGGGAAGCCCAGCGTGGCCAGGGCCTCGGCCATGGAGGAGGTGTCGTCGGCCACCAGGGCCCCCTCGAGCACCGACCGCCCCTCGGCCAGGGCGGCGACCACCAGGGCCCGGTTGGTGATGCTCTTGGACCCCGGGACGGCCACGGTGGCGTCGAGGGGCCCGGCCAGGGGCTCGATGGCGAGCGGGGCCGGGGGCGCGGGGGTCACGCCAGCTGCCGGCCGGTCGGGTGGTAGCCACGCCGGGCCAGCGCGCCGGCCAGGCGGCCCACGAGCTCGGCTCGCACCACCAGCACCACCACCCCGGCGTCTCCCTCGCTGGAGTGGACGATCTCGAGATCGGCGATGTTGACGTCGAGCTCGGTGGCCAGCGTGGTGATCTCGGCCAGGACGCCGGGGCGGTCGCTCACCGGGACCCGTAGCTCGGCCAGCTCGGCGGGGTCCCCCCCGCCCACGGGGAGGCTCCGGCGGGCCCGGCGGGCCTGCGAGAGCAGGGCCAGCAGGTCGGCACGGTCCCCGGCGGCCACCGTGCGGCGCACCCGGCCCAGGCCCGACTCCAGGTCGGCAAGCAACTCGACGATGGCCGGAGCGTTCTCCACGCAGACGTCGGGCCACATCCCCGGGTCGCCTGCCGCCACCCGGGTCATGTCCCGGAAGCCGCCGGCGGCCAGGCGCAACACGACGCCGTGCTCCTCGGCCCGACCGGCGGCCAGGCCCATCAGCGCGGCGGCGACCAGGTGGGGCACGTGGGAGACGACCGCCACCAGCTCGTCGTGGCGGGCGGGCGTCAACTCGACCACCTCGGCCCCGAGGGAGGCAACCACCGAGCGCACGAGCGAGTGCGCCCCGGCGTCGGTGCCGGGGACGGGCGTGAGCACCCAGACCGAGCCGGAGAACAGGCCGGCGTCGGCGCCCTCCACCCCGTCCTGCTCGCTGCCGGCCATAGGATGGCCGCCGACGAAGCGAGGGTCGTCGAGCGCGGCCACGATCGAGGTCTTGACGCTGCCCACGTCGGTCACCACGCCCCGACCCCCGAGCGCCCGGGCGGCCTCGCCGGCCACGGCCCCCACCGGGGTCGCCACGAAGGTGATCTCGGCGTCGGCGTCGTCGCCCACGGCGTCGAGGGCGCCCCGGGCCAGGGCCTGGGCCGAGCGGTCGGGGTCGCGGTCGCGCCCGGTGACGTGCCACCCCCGCTCGCGCAGGGCCAGGGCGATCGAGCCGCCGATCAGCCCCGTGCCCACCACCACGGCCCGCCGCCGCTCCGGGGCGCGCATCACCCCGGGAGGTCGTCGCGCAGGCCGGCCGCTCCTTCCAGGTAGACGTGACGGAGCTGGTCGCGCCCGAGGGCGGTGTCGAGATGGGCCATCACCCGGACGCAGCGCGACGTCGCCCCGGCGATGTCGAGCTCGCGCGCGCACAGCATGGGCACGTCGCCCAGCCCGATCGTGCGCGCCGCCGTGGCCGGGAAGGCCGAGTGCAGGTCGTCGGTCATCGTGAACAGCAGGCTGACGAGCTGGTCGTGGTCGATGGCGTTGCGGGCGAACATCTCCTCGAGCAGCGCCACCACCCGTTCCCGCACGTGCTCCGGGGTGTCCTCGTCGATGGTGGTGGCGCCCCGCAGCGCTCGCAGCACCGGCGAATCCTACCGGCGGTGGCCGCCGGCGGCCGCCTCCTCCAGGGCCCGCACCTCGGCGGGCAGGAGGTGGCGCCACTGCCCCGGCGCGAGCGTGGCGTCGGCGACGGGCCCGATGCGGAACCGGGCCAGGCGCACCACGGGATGGCCGATCGCCTCGCACATGCGCCGGATCTGGCGGTTGCGCCCCTCGTGGATGACCAGGCGGATGAGGTTGGGCGGCGTCAGCGAGGCCCGGGCCGGGCTGGTGCGGCCGTCGTCGAGCTCCACCCCCTCCCGCAAGGCCCGCATGGCCGCGGGCGAGGGGGTCCCCTGCACCTGGACCAGGTACGCCTTGTCCACGCCGTGTGAGGGATGGGTGAGGCGGAAGGCCAGGTCGCCGTCGTTGGTCACCACGATCAGGCCCTCGGTCTCGAGGTCGAGGCGGCCCACGGAGAAGACCCGAGGCTCGGACGGGACCAGGTCGGTCACGGTGGGCCGGCCCTGGGGGTCCGAGTTCGTCGACACCACACCAGCCGGCTTGTTGACCAGGTAGTGGACCAGGTCGGGCCGCACCGAGCCCTTCACCCCGTCGACCGCCACCTCGTCGCGCTCGGCATCGATGCGTCGGCCGAGGACGGCCACCTCGCCGTTGACCGTCACCCGGCCGGCGGCGATGAGGTCGTCGCAGACCCGGCGGCTGCCGAAGCCGGCCCGGGAGAGGACCTTCTGCAGGCGCTCCCCCCCGGCGTGGGGGTCGCTCACCGCTCGCCGGGTGCCGGAGGGCGCAGGCCCTGCTCGAAGGCCTCCACCGTGGCCGCGTCGGGGACGAAGTCGCCGAGGGGCGGCAGCTCGGCCAGCGAGTCCAGGCCCAGCTTCTCGAGGAACGTCCTGGTGGTCCCGAACAGCGCGGCCTGGCCCGGACCCGGATCCCGGGCCACCTCCTCGACGTAGCCCCGGACCTGGAGGGTGCGCAGCACGCCGTCGACGTTGACGCCCCGCACGGCGGCCACCTGGGCCCGGGAGACGGGCTGGCGGTAGGCCACGATGGCCAGGGTCTCCAGTGCCGCGGCCGACAGCCGGCTCGACTGGCCCTCGAGGACGAAGCGTTCGACGTAGGCGTGCAGGTCGGGGGCCGAGCCGAAGCGCCAGCCACCGGCGACCCGGAGGAGCACGAAGCCCCGCCGGGCCGCCACGCAGCCGGCCGCCAGCTCGGCGCAGCGGTGCTCGACCACCTCGGGCGCCACCTCGAGGAGCTCGGCGAGCAACCGGGTGGGCACCGGCTCCTCGGCCACCATGAGGATGGCCTCCAGCGCCCGGGCCACCTCGTCGCCTACGGGGGACCCTCCCGGCGCCTCCAGGCCGGGCTCGGCCACGCTCACCGCCCAGCTCGGCGGGCGCCGGCCGCGACCAGCTCCCCGGCGGCGTCGGCCTCGTCCCCGATCCACTCCACGGTGATGTCGCCGAAGCGCCGGGCCTGGTCGAGGCGGACCAGGCCCTCCTTGCACAGCTCCAGCAGGGCCAGGAAGCGCACCACCACCTCCAGGCGCTCGGCCAGGCCCCGGGTCAGGCGGCGGAAGCTGGTGGGCCCGGCGTGGGGCAGGCTCCGGGCCAGGTCGGCCACCACGTCGCTCACGCTGGCCCGCACCATGCTCAGGTGGGCCACCTCGACCCGGGGGGCGGGGCGGGGGGTGACGGCCCGCAAGAAGGCGGCCCGGACGTCGCCGGCGCTCACCCCGGCCAGCAGGTCGGGGGCCAGGGCCAGGAGGGCCTCGTCGGGACCGGTCCGGCGGGGCAGCGAGCGCCCGGCCTCGGCCTCCAGCTCGGCCAGGGCGGCGGCGACGTCCTTGAAGGTCTTGCACTCCAGCAGCCGCCCGAGCAGCACGTCGCGCTCCTCCCACAGGGCGAGCTCGTCGTCGAGCTCCACCACCGCCGGGGCGGGGAGGAGGCGGCGGGCCTTGAGCTCCACCAGGGTGGCGGCGATGAGCAGGAACTCGGTGGCCACCTCCAGGTCGAGCCCGGCCCGGTCGCGGCGCAGGCGGTCGAGCTCGGCGAGGTACCCGTCGACGATGCCCGACAGCGACACCTCGTAGAGGTCGAGCTCCTCGCGCAGGATCAGGTGCAACAAGAGGTCGAAGGGGCCCTCGAACACCGGCGTGCGGACCTCGTAGGCCATCCCGCGAGGGTAATTGCCGGGTCCCCGGGCCCGGTGGACCCTACCATCGGCGCCGTGGCACGCGTCTTCTCGGGCATCAAGCCCACGGGCCCGGTCACCCTGGGCAACTACCTGGGCGCGCTGCGGAACTGGGTGTCGGCCCAGGCCGACGACGACTGCCTGTACTGCGTGGTCGACCTCCACGCCCTCACCGTGCCCCACGACCCGGCCGAGCTGCGGGCGCTGACCCTGGAGCTGGCCACCGTGCTGGTGGCCATCGGCATCGACCCCGACCGGTCGACGCTGTTCCTGCAGAGCCAGGTGCACGAGCACGCCGAGCTGGCCTGGCTCATGGAGTGCACGGCGAGCGTGGGCGAGCTGCGGCGCATGACCCAGTTCAAGGAGAAGGCGGGCGACCACGAGTTCGTCTCGGCCGGGCTGTTCACCTACCCGGCCCTCATGGCCGCCGACATCCTCCTCTACGACGCCGATCGCGTCCCCGTGGGCGACGATCAGCGCCAGCACCTGGAGCTGGCCCGGGACCTGGCCACGAGGTTCAACCACCGCTTCGGCCCCACCTTCACCGTGCCCGAGGCCGGCATCCCCGCCGTCGCCGCCCGGGTTATGGACCTGCAGGACCCGACCCGCAAGATGTCCAAGACCGAGGAGTCGCCCCAGGGGGTGGTGCTGCTCCTCGAGGACCCGGCCGCCATCGCCCGCAAGATCCGCCGGGCGGTGACCGACACCGGCGCCGAGGTCCGCTACGACCCCGAGGCCAAGCCGGGGGTGTCGAACCTGCTCGCCATCCTCGGCGCCGCCACCGGCCAGGACCCGTGCGTGCTCGCCGGCAAGTACGAGCAGTACGGCCCGCTCAAGGCCGACTGCGCCGACGCCGTGGTGGAGCTGGTCCGGCCCATCCAGGCCCGCTACGCCGAGCTGGCGTCCGACCCGGGGACGGTGGCCGAGATCCTGTCCCGGGGCGCGGGCAAGGCCCGGGCTCTCGCCGGTCCGGTCCTCGACCGGGCCCGCGCCGCGGTGGGCCTGCTGCCCCGCTGAGCGCCGCCCGCTACAGCAGGCGGGCGTAGAGGTCGAGGGCGGGGCGGAACACCGTGGTGAGGGCCCCGGGGAGGGCGAGGACCAGCAGCAGCAGGATCCCGAAGGACCACTGGCGCACGCGCAGCCACGCCGGCCACCACCGTTGGGGCAGCACCCGCTCGATCGTGGCCGAGCCGTCGAGTGGCGGGATGGGCAGCAGGTTGAACACGGCCAGGATCACGTTCACGAAGCCGAAGGTGAACACGATGCGGGCCGGCCACGACGGGTCCAGGAACAGGGCGTCGCCGAGGCGCACGGGCTCGAAGGCGCTGCGGTAGACGACGACCGCCACCAGCGCGAGCACGATGTTCACCGCCGGGCCGACCAGGCTGACGTACAGCGAGTGCTGGCGAGGGTCGCGCAGCCGGTTGGGCTGCACGGGCACGGGCTTGGCGTAGCCGAAGGCCCCCAGGCCCCCGAGGGAGAGCAGGATCGGCAGGATGACGGTGCCGAAGGGGTCGATGTGGCGCACCGGGTTCAGGGTGAGGCGCCCGGCCTGCTTGGCCGTGTCGTCGCCGTAGAGCAGGGCCACCACCCCGTGGGAGACCTCGTGGAGGATCACCGACGGCACCAGCACGCCGACCACGAGCAGGACCTGGCCCCAGTCGACGTTCACCGCCCCGTCCGCCGCTCGAACCGCGGACGGCCGCTCAGCGGCTGGACGCGCAGGCGATGCAGAACCGGGTGGCGGGCATGGCCTCCAGGCGCGCCTGGCCGATCTCCATCCCGCAGCGCTCGCACAGGCCGTAGCCACCCTGGTCGAGCTTCTCCAGGGCGTGGTCGATGTCGACCAGGGAGTCCTGGATGCTGTTGGCCAGCACCCGGTGCTCACCCTTCTCGGCCGCCACCTGGCCGGAGTCGGCGAAGTTCTCGTCGAAGGCCATGCCCTCGCCTCCCACCCCGAGCTCGCCGAGCTGGCGGCGCAGGTGCTCGCGCTCGTCGCGCAGGGCGGCGCGCAGGGTGTCGAGCGTGTCAGGCGTAGGCATCCGTTCAGAGTAGTGGCTGCCCGGCACCCGGACGACCCCGGGCCCGGGGGTGGGCCCGCTCGTAGACCTGGCGCAGGCGCTCGGTCGACACCAGCGTGTAGACCTGGGTCGTCGAGACCGAGGCGTGGCCGAGCAGCTCCTGGACCACCCGGATGTCGGCACCGTGGTCGAGCATGTGGGTGGCGCAGGAGTGGCGCAGCACGTGGGGGGTGAGGCGCTCCCCCAGCCCGCAGCGGTTGCCGTGGCGGCGCACGATCCCCCACGCCCCCTGCCGGGAGAGGCGCCCGCCCCGGGCGTTGAGGAAGACGGCCAAGGCGTCACCCCGCCGGGCCCAGCGCTCGGGGACCAGGACGTCGCGACCCGAGGGGGACAGCCAGGCGGCCAGGGCGTCGAGGGCCAGGCCGGCCACGGGCACCACCCGCTCCCGCCCGCCCTTGCCCAGCGCCCGGAGCACGCCCGTGTCGAGGTCGAGGTCGGGCAGGGAGAGCCGGACCAGCTCGGAGATGCGCAGGCCGGCGCCGTAGAGGACCTCCAGCATGGCCCGGTCCCGGCGGGCCACGGCGTCGCTGCCCACCACCGCGCTGATGAGCGACGCCACCTCGTCCTCGGTCAGGGCCTTGGGCAGGCCCGACGGCACCCGGGGGGCCTCCACGCCTGATGCCGGGTCACCGTGGAGGAAGCCCTCCTGGCTCAAGAAGCGGTGCAGGCAGCGGACCACGACGAGGGCCCGGGCCACCGAGGCCGGAGCCCGGCCCTCGCCCCGCAGGTGGGCCACGTAGTCCTCGACCGTCTCCGCCCGGACGTCGGCCAGCTCCATCCCCCGGCCCGCCAGCCACGCGGCGTAGGTGCGCAGGTCGCGCCGGTAGGCGCTCAGGGTGTTGGCCGAGCGCCCCTTCTCGGCCAGCATCCAGCTGAGGAACTCCTCGGCCTCGATGGGGAGCTCGACCCGGGCGCCGGGCTCAGCGGCCACGATCCAGCGCCTCGGCCACCACCGGGTTGGTGATCTCGCCCTTCCTGGTGGTCAAGCCCCGGGCCAGGGCGGGGTCGGCGGCCGTGGCCCCCTCGACGCCCAGCTCGGCCACGGCGAGCACGAACGGCAGGGTGGCGTTGGTCAGGGCGTAGGTGGAGGTGTGGGGCACGGCGCCGGGGATGTTGCCCACGGCGTAGTGGACGACGTCGTGGCGGAGGTAGGTGGGCTCGGTGTGGGTCGTCTCCCGGGTCGTCTCGACGCACCCCCCCTGGTCGACGGCGATGTCGACGATCACCGCCCGTCGCCTCATCCCGGCCACCATGGACTCGGTGACCACCGTGGGCGCCCGCCCCCCGGGGACCAACACCGCGCCGATCACCAGGTCGGCCTCGGCCACGGCCCGCTCGACCGTCCCGCGGTTGGACGCCAGGGTCATGATGCGCCCCTTGTGGATCTGGTCGACCCAGCGCAGCCGGTCGAGGTCCTTGTCCAACAGGACGACCTCGGCCTCCATGCCCGCCGCGATCCACGCCGCGTTCCATCCCACGTTGCCGGCGCCGAGCACCACCACCCGGGCCGGGCGGACGCCGGGAGCGCCACCGAGGAGGACGCCCCGACCCCCGTTCTCGGCCTGGAGCCAGTGCGCCCCGATCTGGGGCCCCATCCGCCCGGCCACCTCGCTCATGGGCGCGAGCAGGGGCAAGGCCCCGGAGCCGAGTTGCACCGTCTCGTAGGCCAGGGCCGTGGTCCCGGCGGCGAGGAGGGCGTCGGCCACCACGGGGTAGGCGGCCAGGTGGAGGAAGGTGAACAGCGCGAGGTCGTCCCGCAGGCGGTGGAGCTCGTGGGCCTGGGGCTCCTTGACCTTGACCACCAGCTCGGCGCCCCAGGCGTCGTCGACGCCCACCAGCTCGGCGCCGGCCTCGGCGTAGGCCTCGTCGTGCAGCGACGACCCCTCCCCCGCCCCCTGCTCGACCAGCACCCGGTGGCCGTGGGCGGCGAGCTCCCGGACCCCCTCGGGGGTGAGCGCCACCCGGGCCTCGTGGTCCTTGACCTCGGCAGGGACCCCGACCAGCACGCTGCCCACCGTAGGCCGGACCGCAGCCCCGGCTCGCCCCGTCGTCCCGGCCTTTGTGGGCACCTCTGTACCTCAGACGTTCACAAGTGACCAGAAAGGCGCTGGCGAGCCAGGGTGAGGCCGATGATCGTCTTGGCGTCCACCAGGCGGCCGTCGGCGATCATGGCGGGCACGTCGGCCAAGGCGACGGGCTCGATGCTCATGTGGCGCTCCTCCACGCCCTGAGCCGACAGCCCGCACGGCTCGAGGTCGAGGGCGAGGTAGACGATCGAGTGCTCGTCGCAGTAGCCCGGCGAGTTGTAGAACTCGGCCAGCTTCTCCAGCCGTCGCGCCCGCCAGCCCACCTCCTCCTCCAGCTCGCGGGCGGCGGCGCGCTCGGGCGCCTCCCCCTCCACGTCGAGCTTGCCGGCGGGGATCTCGAGCAGGAACCCGTCGACGGCGGCCCGGTACTGGCGGACCAGCACCGCCGTCGCGCCGTCGTCCAGCACGGCCACGACCGACACCGCGCCCGGGTGGTGGACCACCTCGCGCTCGAACTCCTGGCCGTCGGGGTCGACGAAGGTGGCGTCGACCAGGGTGACGACCTTTCCCTGGTGGACCAGGCGCTCGCCCCGCTTGGCGAACCCGCTCACCCGGCGGGGACGGGGGTGGGTCGGTGGTCGGCGTCGAGGGCGAGCAGGCGGGGCCGGCGCCCCTCGGCCCGCTCCAGCCCGGCGGCCACCAGGGCCCGGAACAGCGGGGCGGGACGGTCGGGACGGCTCTTGAACTCGGGGTGGGCCTGGGTGCCCACCCAGAAGGGGTGGCTTTCGAGCTCGATGAACTCGACCAGGCGGTTGTCGGGCGAGACCCCCGAGCACCGCAAACCGGCCTCCTCGAAGCGGGCCCGGTAGCGGGGGTTGAACTCGTAGCGGTGGCGGTGGCGCTCGTAGATGAGCTGGCTGCCGTAGGCCCGGGCCACCCGGGAGCCGGGCGTGAGGCTGGCCGGGTAGGTGCCGAGGCGCATGGTGCCGCCGAGATCGACGACGTGGCGCTGGGTGTCCATGAGGTCGATCACGGGATGGGGCGAGCTGCGGTCGAACTCGGCCGAGTTGGCCCCGACCAGTCCCAGCTCGTTGCGGGCGAACTCAATGGCCATCACCTGCATGCCCAGGCACAGGCCCAGGCAGGGCAGGCCGTGGTCGCGGGCGTAGCTGGCCGCGGCCACCTTGCCCTCGATGCCCCGTTCACCGAAGCCCCCCGGGATGACGACCGCGTCCAGGTCACGCAGGCGGCCCTCGGCCAGCAGCCCCTCGACATCCTCGGCCTGGATCCACTCGAGGTCGACCTCGGCCCCGTGGTGGTAGCCGGCGTGGCGGATCGCCTCGGCCACCGACAGGTAGGCGTCGGGCAGGCTGACGTACTTGCCGACGACCCCCACGCGCACGGGGCGGTGGGCGGCGTCGACCTTGGCCACCAGCGCCTCCCACTCGGAGAGGTCGGCCTCACCCTCGAGGCCGAGGAGCCGGCACACCTCCTCGTCGAGGCCCTCCTCGTGGAGCACCAGGGGGATCTCGTAGAGGTGGCGGGCGTCGGTGGCGTTGACCACGCCCCGCAGGGGGACGTCGCACAGGTTGGAGATCTTGGCCTTGAGCGACTCGGGGATGGGGGCGGCGCTGCGGCAGACGATGGCGTCGGGCTGGATGCCCCGGCTGCGCAGCTCGGTCACCGAGTGCTGGGTGGGCTTGGTCTTCTGCTCGCCCGACGGGTCGAGGAACGGCACCAGGGTCACGTGCACGTAGCAGACGTTCTCCCGGCCGACGTCCTTGCGGAACTGGCGGATGGCCTCGAGGAACGGGAGGATCTCGATGTCGCCCACGGTGCCGCCCACCTCGGTGATGACCACGTCGACCTCGTCGGTGGCCAGGCGGGTGATGCGGTGCTTGATCTCGTCGGTGATGTGGGGGATCACCTGGACGGTGCGCCCGAGGAAGACCCCCCGGCGCTCGGCGGCGAGCACGGTCTGGTAGATCGAGCCGGTGGTGGCGTTGGAGGCCTGGGAGAGGTTCTCGTCGATGAAGCGCTCGTAGTGACCGAGGTCGAGGTCGGTCTCGCCGCCGTCCTCGGTCACGAACACCTCGCCGTGCTCGAAGGGGTTCATGGTGCCGGGGTCGACGTTGATGTAGGGGTCCAGCTTCTGGATGGTGACCCGCAGGCCCCGGGACTTGAGCAGGCGCCCGAGCGACGATGCGGTCAGGCCCTTGCCGAGCGAGCTGGTGACGCCGCCGGTGACGAAGATGTGCTTGGTCACGCTGCCCTCGCCGCCACCGCGCCTCCCGAGTCGGACCCACCCTGCTCGGGATCCCACCCTACCCCAGGGGTCGGCGACGACGGGTGACCGCCAACCTCAGGGCGAGGGGTGGCGCCGGCCCGCCCGGTCGAGCAGCCGCAGCGGGGCCAGCCCGTCGATCACCCGGCTGAACGAGACGACCTCGGCGGCCAGGTTGCACCCGGCCACCACCACCAGGGCGGCCACCCGGGCACCGGGGCTGGCGGCCAGCACCACGCCGAACCCGAGGACACCACCGAGGGCGTTGGCGCCGGTGTCGCCCAGCATCACCCGCTCGGCCAGGTCGGCGGGTGCCAGGGCCAGGCCCGCGCCCACCACCACCGCCACCCCGGCCAGCTCGGCGGGCGCCCCCGTGGCCAGGGCCAGCCCGGCGAAGGCCACGGTCCCCACCTTGAGCGTCCGCCCCGGGGCCCGGTCGAACAGGTTGCCCAGGTTGGCCGCCAGGGCGACCAGGGCGGCGTCGACCACCAGGAGGCCGAGGCCGGGACCCGACACCGGCGCGCACACGACCAGCGCCAGCGCCGTCCCGCCGGCCAGCTTCAGGCCTCCGGTGGTGAGCCGGCCCCGGGCCAAGGCCCGCAGGTGGCCCCGGAAGCCCTGGCCGTCGGCGGCCGAGCCGGCCAGGTCGTCGACCAACCCGAGCAGGGCCAGGCCCACCACCAGGCCCACCACCAGGCCCACCACGCCACCCGGGACCGCCAGGACCACCCCGCCCGGCTTCCCCCCGGGGCCGGCGAGGGCCACCCCTGCGGCCACGGCCAGGATGGCCACGGGCAGGACCAGCCCCCCGGCGGTGGGCACCAGCGCACCTCGGTGGTTGCGGCGAGCGAAGCGGGGCCGGGACAGCAGCGGGCGCAGCCCGTGCCAGGCCACCGTGCCGGCGACCACTCCGAGGCCCAGGCC
>JADDRA010000117.1:14770-24404 GCA_016781105.1 Actinomycetota bacterium
GCGCAGCCCGCCCGGCGGGAGGCTCACGCTCGGGTCCGCTCGTAGAGCGTCACCGCCATGGCCGCGCCCACCCGGCGCGCCTCGGGTCCCGGCTCGGGTCCCCGGAGCCGCCGTACCCGCCGGTCGGCGTCGAGCGCCCGGGTCGCGGACTCGCAGTGGCGGTCCATGAGCCGGTACCACAGCAGGTCGTCCTCGTCGGTGAACAGGCGGGGGCAGGCCAGCACGACGTGGCCACCCGGCGCCAGCCCCTCGACCAGAGGGTCGAGCACGGCCATCGGATCGGCCTCGCGCAGCTCGGCGAAGGCGTCGCGCCAGTCGGCCACCCGGGGATCGGCCACCGGCCCCCTCGGGTCGGCGTAGCGCAGCCCCGGACCCAGGTAGTGGCGCAGCAGCGGCACCTGCTCCATCTGGGTCGCCAGCACCACGTCACCCGGCTCCAGCACCCCCTCCAGCCCGGCAGCCAGCTCGGCCACGTTGCTCTTGGGCACCGGCGCGCCGGGGGTCCGGCCATCGGCCACGAAGGGCAGCGGGACCGTCCACAGCGCCACCACGGCGACCACTCCGACCACGCCCGCCCGGCCGGCACGGGCGAGCGCCAACGCCCCCAGCAGCACCAGCGGGGGCAGGTAGGCCCCGAAGTAGCGGGGCGACCACGCCGGCGCCACCTGCGACGCCGCCCACGAGGTGGCCACGGTGACGGCCAGGACGAGGCCCAGCAGGGCGGCGGTTCCCGGCGGGCGGCTCCCGCGCCGGCGGCGGGCGACGACCGGGACCAGCGCGAGGCCCAGCACCACCACCACGCCCGGGCCGCCCAGCACCGAGAAGAGGGCACCGAGCGCCTCCAAGGGGTTCGGGGTGCGCGACCAGGGAGCGCCGGTGTGGCGGACCTGGGCGAGCAGGATCGGGAGCCACGGGGCGTAGAGGAGGGCGATGGCGACGAAGGCCAGCCCGGCGTCGGTGGCGACCTGCCGGCGGGACGGGCCCGCCGTGGCCACGCACCACAGCGTGGCCGCGGCGAGCCCGGCGACCAGGAACAGCCCCCAGTGGTGGGTGAAGAGCACCGCGGCCGACCCGAGCACGAACACCGGGAGCCACCGGCGCCGGCCCCGGGCGAAGGCCCCGAGGAAGCCGGCCACCGCCACCAGCCCGACCAGCACCAACAGGGGGTACATGCGAGCCTCTCGGCTCTGGGCGCTGAGGTAGGGGCTGGTGGCGACCAGCACCGCCGCCACCCACCCGGCCCGGGCCGAGACCAGCCGGCCGGCCCCGAAGGCCACTGGCACGGCGGCCACGGCGAAGAGCAGCGACAGGGCCCGCACCGACCCGGCCGAGCTCCCCACGACCTGCATCCACCCGTGGAGGAGCACGTAGTACAGCGGCGGGGACCCGTCCTGGGCCAGGACGCCCGGGATCTCGGCGAGGGGGTGCGAGGCGATCCCCAGCGTCATGCCCTCGTCGACCCACAGCGAGAGCTCCCGCCCGCCCGCCCGCAGCAGCGCCGACGCCATGGTCAGGGCCACCAGCGCCACTCCCCCGGCCAGCCGCGACCTCGCCGCCCCGGCTCGGACCACCGACGCCGGAACCGGGCCGGTTCCCTCCGGCCGAGCCCGGCCGTCCGGCTCCCCCCCTTCGGACGAGACGGTGACCGGCTCCGGCCGGTGGGGGACGGTCGTCGGAGGGACCCTCACCGGGGCAGCCTCACCGGAGCAGCCTCAGCGCCGGCCGACGCCGGGCCAGCGGGCGCAGGCGCTCGAAGGCGGCCCGGGTCAGGCACCGCTGGCCGGACAGGGGCTGGCTGGGCCGCCACCCGGTCCGGTCCTCGGTGCCTCGCCGGGCCAGTCCCACGACGAAGCCGTGGCCGCCGCCCGGCCTGGCCGAGGGCTGGAGCAGGGCGATGGTCATGTCGGCCCTCCCGTCGAGGACCGGTACCGCCAGCGGAGCGGCGGTGGCAGCGCTCGACCCCAGGTCGGCGTCGAGGAGGAGCAACGCCCTCGGTGCCCGGCGGCCGTCGTCCCGGTCGGCCCGGGCGACCAGGTCGGCCCCGGTCTCCATGGCCGCCGCCTTGCCCCAGCGCCGCCCGTGCCGGGCGATCCGAGCGCCCGGCGCCCGGGCCACCGCCGCGGTGGCGTCGCTCGACCCGTCGTCGACCACCACCACCAGGTCGATCCCGGGCACGGTGCGCGCCGCCTCAACGGTGGCGGCCAGGTGTGCCTCCTCGTCGTGGGGCGGCACCACCACGGCAAGGGCCGGCTGGTGGCTCACGGCCCCGGGCTCGTCACGGCCGCGGGGGCGGGGGGCGGCACGGGGGCCCGGGCCGGCGGCAGCGGATCCGCACGACCGGGTGGGCCCGGGGGAACGGCCAGGTCGACCGCGAGCACGGTCAGGTAGGGCAGGACCACCGCCAGCATCATGGCCGGGACCGCCACCCCCGAGTCGTTCAGCGCCGCCCCGAGCACGGCCAGCACCAGGGCGGCGACCAGGCCGGCCCGCAGCCCGGGGACCGCGGCCTCGAGGCGGCGCAGGCCGCCCGGGCGCCGGCGGACGAGCAACGCCAGGGCGGCCAGGACGACGGGGATCGCCAGCGTCCACACCGACGAGCGCAGCAGCGACAGGTTGGCCCCGAGCTTGCGCTCGATGACCGTGCCCACGCCCTCGCCGCCGTCGAGCACCTGGGCGGCGAAGCGCCCGAGGTGGGTGCGCCGGTCCGGCGGCCGGGCCAGGTCGAGGGCGGCGAAGAAGGCCACGGTGGTGACGGCCGCGGCGGCGATCGCCAGGCCCTGGACCGGGCGCACCCGGGCGCCGGCCAGCAGGGCGAGGGCGACCAGGGCGGCGGGGACGAGGGCCAGCACGCCACCCACGTCGGCTCCCAGGGCGGGATGGCCGTCGACGACGACGACCAGGGCGAGCAGGCCCGCCGCCCCGGCCAACCAGAGGCGGCGGGGGTGGGGCTCGGGCCGGCCCTGGACCAGGGCGGCGAGCCCCCACGTCCCGGTGACCACCACCAGGGCGCCCATCGACACCAGGGCGAAGGCCAGGTTGCCGTAGCCGTGGAAGCGACCGGCCACCACGGCCGAGTAGCCGAACACGGTGCCCAGCTGCAGGCGCCCGCCGGCCAGGACGTCGGCCACCAGCACGACCACGGTGGCGGCGACCAGGAGCAGCGGGGCCACCAGGGGGCGGGCCCGGCCGGTGCGCGCCGCGCTGGCCCGGGCCAGGGCCAGGGCCAGGGCCGCCAGGGCAGCCCCGGCGGCGAAGAGGGCCACCACGTAGCCCACCACCCCCAGCCCGTCGTAGCGGACCAGGCCCGAGAGGAACGCGAGCGAGGGCTGGGCCAGGGTGACCAGGGCGCAGAACCCCACCACCGGGGCCAGGCGGGGCCAGCGCAGCACCGTGGTCGCGGCCAGGGCGTAGGTGAGGAGCTGGAAGGCGACGAAGGCCACGCTGGCGGGGCCGGTGGCGTCGTCCCGGAACCCGGCCACCTCCTCGGCCCGGACCAGGGCGTCGAGGGTCACCTCGAACGCCGGCGTCTCCGACCCCGGCCCCGGCGGCGGCGAGCCGGTGGAGCGCAGCACGCTCCCGGTCATCGAGGGGGCGACCTCGAGCTCCAGGGCGCCGAGCACGGTAGGGGCCACGTCGGTGAGCACGACGTAGCCGGCCCGGTTGGTGCTGGCGCTGGTGGCCGTTCCCGGCGCGACCCCGGGGCCGGCGGCGGCGGCCACGGTGAGGCCGTCCCCACCCGGGCGGGCCGACACCGGCGCCACCACCAGGACCAGGTGACGATCGAGGTCGACCTGGCCCATGACCTCGGCCAGCAGGCGGTCGGTCCGGGCCAACGACGCCCGCCGGGCCTGCTCGGTTCCGGGGCCGCCCGGAGCCAGGGCGGCCCGGGCCAGGTCAGCGGCCTCGAGCAGGACTACGTCGGCCGCCGACCACGCGGCCGAGAAGGCGGCGGCGGTCGCCTCGGCGTCGGCACGCCGTCCCCCCGCGGCGGCGGGGTCCTCGACCGACAGCTCGGGGCCGACCGTGCCCGCGTCGACCCGCCCCTGGCCGTCCATGAGCGCCAGGGCCGCCTCCCGGTGGGGCACCAGGACGCCACCGGGGCCCGTCACGTCGGCGTTGGCCACCACGGCCGTCGTCCGGCCGGCGGCGGCCAGCACCCGCCCCAGGGATCCCGGCTCGGCCCCGTGGGCCAGGTCCCGGTTGGCCGCCTCCACCTCCCCCAGGGCGCTCACCACCGGGGGCGAGACGTCGGCTTCGGACACCAGCGACGTCCCCTCGCCGGCGCCCACGGCCCGGGTCCCGGCCCCCACGGTGGCGTAGCCCTCGGCGCGCGAGGTGCGGGTCCCCTCGGTGCGGACCGACAGCGAGGCCACGGCGCTGCGGACCAGCAGCGTGCTCAGGACGGGCGGCCGCTCCTCGGCCACCAGCGCCCAGTCCAGGCCGGGCAGGCTGAGGACGAGGACCTTGTCGGCCTGCACCTGGTCCGCGGCCTCGCTCGGTGGTGGCCCGCTCGTGACCGCCATCGCCACGACCACGACTGCGACCAGCACGACTGCGAGCACGACACCCGCCGCCAGGCCCAGCCTGCCCCGCCTGCCCTTCGCCCACCTCACGGCTGACCCCCCGCCGCCGGTCGGGGCGAGCGCCGGGGACGCTGCCGGGCGAGGGCGTAGGCCTCCTCCACCCCGTCCACCAGGGCGGCGGGGGGGAAGCGCGCCTGGAGGTGGCGCCGGGCCGCCTCCGCCCGCCGGCGGGCGCCGGCCGGGTCGGCCAGCACCGCCTCGAGGCCGTCGGCCAGGGCCGCCGGGCACCCGGGCACCACCAGGCGCCCGGTCACGCCGTCGACCACCACCTCGGGCACCCCGCCCACCGCGGTGGCCACCACGGGCGTGCCCAGGGCGACGGCCTCGGCCACCACCAGGGGCCAGCCCTCCCAGCGCGAGGCCAACGCCATCACGTCGGCCGCCCCCAATTCGTCGGCGGCGCAGGGGCTGGCCCCGACCAGGGTGACCACCTCCCCCAGGCCGAGGGAGACCACCTGCCGGCGCAGCTCGCCCTCGGCCGGACCGGCGCCCACCAGGGCCAGGCGGACCCGGGGGCGACGGCGGTCCAGCTCGGCCATGGCCTCGACCAGGACGTCGAAGCCCTTCTGGGGGTGCAGCCGGCCGACGCCGACGACCAGCTCCTCACCCGGCTCCACGCCCAGGCGGGCGCGAACGGCCTCCCGGTCACAGCCGGCCCGGGGGGATGGGCTGGCCGGCGCCACGACCGTGATCCTCCCGGCCCCGCGCGCCCCGCTGAAGCGACGGGCGATCTGGCGGGAGACGGCGATGACGGCGTCGGCCCGGGCGGGCAGGCCGGCCTCCAGGGCCTGCAGCACCGGGGCGACGGCCCCCACCTCGGGCAGCACCAGGTTGTGCACGGTCACCACCAGGGGTGGCCGGGGCCGCAGCGACGAGGCCAGCCACCCGGCCTTGAGGCCGTGGGCGTGGACCAGGTCGACGCCGGCCACGGCGGCCCGCAGGGACCGCGCCGAGCGCACCAGCGCGCCGGCGTCGGCCCCCGAGGGCACGTCGACCTCGTGGTCGAGCGGGGCCAGGCCGTCGAGCACCCCGGCGGGCCCACCCACGGTGACGTCCCACGAACGCGCCTGGAGACGCTCGGCCAGGTGAGCGACGTGGCGGCGGATCCCTCCCGACGAGGGCCCCAGCAGCTGCAGGACCCGGCCCTCACCCACCGGACGCCCCGGCCCGGCGCAGACCGGCGACGACCTCTGAGGGCCGATCGCCGCCGAGCAGCGTGCGGACGCCGAGGTACACCCCGGCGCCGAGCGCGCCGGCCACGACCAGGACCAGGGTCGCCTCCAGCCGGCCGGCGCCGTCGAAGGGCTGCTGGCCCGCCCACATGGCACCTCCGGCGGCGGCGGCGGCCAGCGTCCCCACCGCCAGGGGGCGGCCGAGGCCGGGTCGCTCGCCGGAGAGCGTGGCCCGCAGCTCGTGGCCGAGCACCGCCGCCCCCAGCAGGTAGGCGCCGGAGTGGACGGCGGCCAGCACCACCACCCGGCCCGGTCCGTCGACGGCCGGGGCCAGGGCCAGCATGGCCACGGCGGCCAGGGCGACCACGGCCAGGTGGATCACGGCGGCGGTGCGGGTGTCGCCCCGGGCGTCGAAGGCCCGGGCCAGGAAGACGAATGCCCCGTAGCCGGCCAGCCCCGGGGCGAAGGCGGCCAGGGCGGCGGCGACCGACGACGACGCCGCCGCGCTCTCGCCGAAGAGCAGCACCCGGGTCAGGGGCGCGGCCAGGGCGACCAGCGCGGCGGCGGCGGGGAGCACCACCAGGGCGATGGCCCCCAGCCCGGCGGCCACGCTGCGGGCGAAGCCGGGGGCGTCACCGGTGGCGGCGGCGCGGGCCAGGGACGGGAACAGGGCGGTGAGCACCGGCACGCTGAACAGGGCGTGGGGGACGAGGAACATCGTGGAGGCGAGCTGGTGGACCACGACGCCGCCCTCCACCCCGTTGGCCAGCACGAGGACCACCGCGAGCAGGGCCTGGGACGCGACGACGAACAGCGCCGCCCACCCGCCCCGGTGCAGGATCCGGCGCACCCCCGGGTGGCCGAGGTCGAGCCGGGGGCGCAGGGAGAGGCCGGTGCGGGCCACGGCCACCAGGGGGATGGCCGACAGGGCCAGCACCCCGGTGGTGGCGCCCAGCCCGAGCACCACGGTCTGGCCGGCGGTGAGGTCCAGGCCGGGGGCGGCTCCGTCCCGCAGCCGCCAGAACAGGGCGCAGGCGGCCACCACGACGACGTTGTTGGCGATGGGCGCGGCCACGGGCAGGGCGAAGCGACCCCGGGCGTTGAGCACGCCGGTGGCCACCGCCCCGGCGGCGTAGAGCACGACCTGGGGCAGGAAGAACCACAGCAGCGTGGTGCCCAGGCGGACCTGGGCCTGGCGCACCTCGGGCGCCTCGACGCCGACGACCAGCGCTCGCATGATCCACGGCGCGGCCACCATGCCCACCGCGGCCACCGCGGCCAGCACGGCCACGGCCAGGCCCAGCATCGAGCCGGCCACGCGGGCGGCCTCGGCGTCGTCGCCCCTGGCGAAGAGCTCGACCAGGGTGGGGATCATGGCGGCCTGGAGGGCCCCGGCGGCGAACAGCTCGAAGACGAGGTTCGAGACGCTGTTGGCCGACTGGAAGGTGTTGCCGAGGAAGGTCGTCCCCAGCACGGCCGCCACCACCAGCACCCGGACCAGGCCGGTGCAGCGCGACACGGCGGTGAGCAGCGTCATCGCGGCCGTGGCCCGGGCCAGGTCGGGGCCCGGGCCCTGCTCACCAGCGCCGACCGGGTCGCCGCCTCGGACCGAGCCGGCCTCCCGGGGGTACAGGACCACGGCCTCGCTCACCCGGCCGGGGCGGGGATCAGGCGCTGGGCGTCGCGCCCGTAGTGGCCCACCCGCCCCTCCCCCAGGTCCTGCAGGGCCAGGACCACGGCGAGCTGGCCTGCGAAGTCGTCGATGCGGTTGACCGTCGACAGCCGGGCCGACAGGCCGTCGTCGGCCCGCAGGGTGGCGGTGAGCCGGGCCTGGTCCTCCACGCCGGGGGCGTAGGCCTCGGCCACCAGCAGGGGCAGCAACGGAGGCCGGGGGGCCTGGCCCACCAGGGCGGCGGCCAGGGGCCGAGCCCACAGGTCGTCGTCGAGCACGGCGCCCGGTCCCGACACGAACAGCAGCCGGGTCCCCGGCGACCCCAGCCCCGTGGTCTGGGGCTCGGCCCCCTCGGGAGGGTCGAAGTCGACGAAGCCGGCGTCGCGCAGCTCGGCGATGGCGTCGGGGCCGGCGGCGTCGGGGCCTGCGATGCCCGGGCCGGGTGCCGCCTCCCCGTCGGTCCCCGTCGCCCCCTGGTCGAGTGGGTCGCCGGCCAGGGCCTCGGCCAGGTCGTCGGCGGCGATGCTGCGCAGGGCGACGTCGGCCAGCTCCTCGCTGCGCCCCAGGGCCCGGGCCAGGTCGCGGCGCTCCTCCTCGGCGCCGAGGGTGAGGCGGTCGGTGAACCACAGCGTGCCCTCGTGCACCGCTCCGGCGGTGTCCAGCAGGGCGACGGCGGCGTCGATGGCCTCGGGGGCCACCCCCCGGGTGGCCAGCACCAGCACCGGTACCCCGTCGAGCCGGTCGGCGAGGAGCAGGGGCGTGGCTTCGTCGGCCAGGCGCTGCGAGCGGTCCTGGACCTCCGACAGCTCGGCCCGCAAGCCCTCGTTCTCGGCGATGGCCTGGTCGACGCGCTCGTCGATGTCGCGCTGCTGGTCCTCCAGGGTCTCCACCACCGCCTTGTCGATGACGGCCGAGCCCATGACCACCCCCACGGCCAGGGCCAGGAACACGGCGACGAGGGAGATGAGGTGGTAGCGGAAGTTGATCATGGGTTCGGCTCAGCCCAGCCGGAGGGCGTTCCAGAGGTTCTCCACGAAGAGCTGGGCCGGCTGGCTCACCGCGGTGACCACGATCAGCACGACCAGCGCGGCCACCACCAGGGCCAGCAGGTCGCCCTTGCGCACCCGGGAGTGGTACAGCCGGTTGACACCCTTGGCGTCGATCAGGCGCGACCCCACCTTCATGCGCACCAGGAAGGTGGAGGCCATGCCCGCCCGGCCCTTGTCGAGGAAGTCGTCCATCGAGCTGTGGGTGCCCACGGCCACGATCAGCTCGGCGCCGGCCTCATAGGCCAGCAGCAGGGCGATGTCCTCGCTGGTGCCGGGCGCCTCGAAGCAGTGGTGGGCCAGCCCCAGGCGCGCCAGGCGCTCGGCTCCGGGGGCCTCGCCGCCCGGGTAGGCGTGCACGACCAGGGCCGCCCCGCAGCGCAGGGCCCGCTCGGAGACCGAGTCCATGTCGCCGATCACGACGTCGGGCATGCGCCCGAGGTCGAGCAGGGCGTCGGCGCCGCCGTCGACCCCCACCAGCACCGGCCGCACCTCGTCGATGTAGCCCCCCCGGCGCAGGGCGGCCAGGTCGTCGCGGTAGTCGTGTCCCCGGACCACGACCAGCACGTGGCGGCCGGCCAGCTCGACGCCGAGAGGTGGGACCGTGACCGGTCCGAGGAGGAGGCGGTGCTCGGCCCGCAGGTGCTCGAGGGTGTTGGTGGCGAAGCGGTCGAGCTCGTCGCCCACCGAGGCCCGGGACGCCTCGATCGAGCGCTCGAGGCTCTCGATGCACTGGCGGGTGCCCCGGCCCGACCAGTGCGGGGCGGTGAGCAGGTCGCCCTCGACGCGGATCTCGGTGCCCTCGGCCAGCGACTCCATGACGTCGCCGCCGACGTCGTCGACCAGGGGGATGCCGGCGGCGGCGATGAGCAGGGGCCCGACGTTGGGGTAGCGACCCGAGATGGAGCGGGCGGCGTTGACCACGGCGGCCGGCCGGGCCAGCACCAGGCCCTCGGCGGCCACCCGGTCGAGGTCGAGGTGGTCGATGACGGCCACGTCGCCCGGGCGGAGGCGGGCGATGAGGTCCTTGGTGCGCCGGCCCACCCGGGCCGGGCCCCTGACCACCGCGCCGGCGCCGATCGCCGTCACCGGCGCAGACCGGCCCTGTCCGAGGGGGCTCTGTCGGAGGGGGCCCTGTCGGAGGGGGCCCTGTCGGATGGG
>JADDRA010000093.1:0-5735 GCA_016781105.1 Actinomycetota bacterium
CCCACCCCCTGGGACTCAGCGCCGCAAGAACGGGCGGTGGTCGGCCACAATGTCGCCGTGGCCGAGGTGCACGAGTCCGAGGTGATCGCCGGGGTGCACGTGGTGGAGCCGGCGGTGCAGGCCGACGACCGTGGCGTCTTCGTCGAGACCTACCGCCGGTCCTGGTTCCCCGGCGGCTTGGAGATGGTCCAGGCCAACCGGGGCGACCGGCGGGCCGGCTCTCTGGTGGGGCTGCACTACCACCTCCACCAGGCCGACTACTGGTACGTGCCCGAGGGCCGGGCCCAGGTCGTGCTCCACGACCTGCGGGCGGGCTCGCCCACCGATGGGGCCACCCTCAGCGTCGACCTCGGCCCCGGTAGCGATGACGGGGGCGATCATCGCGGCCTGCTCATCCCCCCCGGCGTGGCCCACGGCTTCGCCGCCCTCACCGACGTGACGATCACCTACCTGGTCGACCACTACTACAACCCGGCCGACGAACTGGGGGTGGCGTGGGACGATCCCGAGATCGCCGCTGACTGGGGGCTGGAAGCACCGGTCCTGTCGGCCCGGGACCAGGCCAACCCCCGCCGGGCCGACCTGCCGGTCGAGCACCGACCCCACGCCGGCCTCCGCCCAGGTTGCCGGTGAGGCTCCTGGTCACCGGGGGCGCCGGCTTCATCGGGTCGAACCTGGTCCGCCACCTGCTGGCCACCAGCGACGACGAGGTGACCGTCTACGACGCCCTCACCTACGCCGGGAACCCGGCCAACATGGCCGGCCTCGAGGCCGACCCCCGTTACCGCTTCGTGCGGGGTGACGTCACCGACCGCCCGGCGCTGACCGAGGCCATGGCCGGCCACGACGCCGTGGTGCACCTCGCCGCCGAGACCCACGTCGACCGCTCCATTGCCAGTGCCGACGAGTTCGTGCGCACCAATTGCGGGGGGACCAACGTGGTGTGCGATGTCGCCCGCCGCCTCGGGGTCGAGCGGGTGCTGCACGTCTCCACCGACGAGGTCTACGGCTCCATCGCCGAGGGCTCCTTCACCGAGGACGACCCCCTCGGCCCCCGCTCCCCCTACTCGGCGTCCAAGGCCGGGTCCGACCTCGTTGCCCTGTCCTACGCCCACACCTATGGCCTGGCGGTGGTGGTGACCCGCTCGTCCAACAACCTTGGTCCCTACCAGTACCCCGAGAAGGTGGTCCCCCTGTTCGTGACCAACCTGCTCGAGGGCCGGAGGGTCCCCCTCTACGGCGACGGGGGCAACGTGCGCGACTGGTGCTACGTGGAGGACAACTGCGCCGCCCTCGAGCTGGTGCTGCGCCGAGGGGAGACGGGCGAGATCTACAACGTCGGCGCCGGCCACGAGATCACCAACCGGGAGCTGACCGACCGGTTGCTGGCCCTGTGCGGGGCCGACGAGTCGATGGTGGAGCACGTGACCGACCGGCTCGGCCACGACCGGCGCTACTCGGTCGACGCGGCCAAGGTGCGTGCGCTGGGCTGGTCCCCCCACCGCTCCCTGGACGAGTCCCTGGCCGACACCGTCGCCTGGTACCGCGACAACCGGTGGTGGTGGCAGCCCCTGGTCCGAGCTCGCTGATGCGGGTCCTGGTCACCGGAGCCGGCGGGCAGGTCGGCCGGGAGCTGGTCGCCGGCTTCGAGGGGGCCGGCCACGACGTGGTGGGTGTCGACCGCGGCCGCCTCGATGTCGGCGACCGCCACGCCGTGCTCCAGGCCGTCGAGGCCGTCTGGCCCCACGCCGTGGTCCACGCCGCCGCCTGGACGGCCGTCGATGCCTGCGAGGCCGACCCCGACCGGGCCTGGCGGGTCAACGCCCTCGGTGTGCGCCACGTGGTCGAGGCCGCCCGCCGGGTCGGTGCGCACCTGTGCCATCTGTCGACCGACTACGTCTTCGACGGCGACCAGGCCGCGCCCTACGTGGAGTGGGACCGGCCCAACCCCCGCTCGACCTACGGTCGCTCGAAGCTGGGCGGCGAGGCCGAGCTCGACGCCGGGGCCACCCTGGTCCGTACCTCCTGGGTGTCGGGGTGCCACGGATCCAGCGTGGTGCGCACGGTGCTGCGCCGGGCGGCCGCAGGCGACGAGCTGGCCTTCGTCGACGACCAGCGGGGCTGTCCGACCGTCGCCGCCGACCTGGCCGCCAAGGTGGTGGAACTGGTGGGCGCCCGCCTGCCCGGCACCTTCCACGTGACCAACCAGGGGGCGACGACCTGGTACGGGCTGGCCCGAGCGGTCGTGCGGGCGGCGGGCCTCGACCCTGCCCTGGTGCGGCCCGTCATCACCGCCGAGCTGGATCCGCCCCGCCCCGCTCCCCGCCCGGCCAACTCGGTGCTCGACAACGCCGCCCTGCGCCTGAGCGGCCTGGCGCTGCTCCCACCCTGGCCCGAGGCCGTCGACCGCCTGGTGCGCCGCCTGCGCCAGGCGTGAGCGCGGCGCCGCTCGGCTGGCGCTCACCCGCCCCGAGCTAGGGTGCCCATCACATGGAGACCCAACGCGTCCACCTGCCCGAGACTCCGGCGTTCGCCGGCGCCACCGTGATCCTGCCCGCCGTCACCGAGACGGACTCGATCGACGAGACGGCCACCCTTCTGGCCGAGTCGAGCGACGCCGACATCTCCCAGGTGCTGGTCGTGGTCTGCGAACGGACCACGCCGGCGACGATGGCCCGCTGCGAGGGGCTGCGCGCCTGGTTCGGCGACCGGGTGCAGATCCACAACCAGCGGCTGCCGTTCCTCGGCGGGGCCATGCGCGAGGCCTTCGATCTCGCCACCGGCAGCCACGTGATCATGATGGCGACCGACCTCGAGACCGATCCCCGCTTGGTGCCGGCGATGATCGACATCGCCAGGCGCCGGCCCGAGGTCGTGGTCACCGCCTCCCGGTGGGCGCGAGGGGGAGGCTTCTCGGGTTACGGCCGGCTGCGGGTGGCCGCCAACTGGGTGTTCCAGCGCCTCACCTCGCTGCTCTACCGGACCCCGCTCACCGACGCCACCTTCGGGTACCGGCTCTTCCCCACCGCCGTGGTCCAGTCGATCGACTGGGAGGGAAGCCGCCACGAGTTCCTGCTCGAGACGGTGCTCAAACCGCTGCGCCTCGGCGTCGAGGTGGTCGAGATCCCCACCTTCTGGACACCTCGTCCGGACGGTGAGTCACAGAACTCGCTGGCCACCCAGGCCCGCTACATCCGGACCCTGGTGACCAACCGCCTGGCCTCGCCGGACTCGTTCCGCCGCACCCTGGAAAGGGACGCCCGGTGAGCAACGTCATCGTCACCACGACGATCAACGCCCCCACGACTGCGATCCGTCTGTTCGACGAGATGCCCGGGTGGCACCTGGTCGTGGTCGGTGACCGCAAGACGCCGCCGGACTACCACCTCGACAACGGGACCTACGTCGGACCCGATGAGCAGGAGCGGATCGACAAGGAGCTGTCGGACCTCATCGGCTGGAACTGCATCCAGCGCCGGAACTTCGGCTTCCTGATCGCCCACGAGATGGGCGCCGAGGTGGTGGCCGTGGTCGACGACGACAACGTCCCGCTCGAGGGCTGGGGGATCGACGTCATGGCCGGCCGCCCGGTGGAGGTCAACCACTACACCACGTCGCTGCCGGCGTTCGACCCGATCGGCGCGACCAACTACCCCCACCTGTGGCACCGCGGGTACCCCCTGCAGCTCCTGCCCCGGCGGGACTACTCGGAGTGCTCCCGCCAGGTGGTGACCCCGGACGTGCAGGCCGACTTCTGGAACGGCGACCCCGACATCGACGCCATCTGCCGCATGCAGTTCGCCCCCGACTGCTCCTTCGACGACGAGATGTTCCCGCTCTCCTCCAACGCCATCACCCCGTTCGACTCCCAGAACACCTTCCTCACCTCCTCGTGGCTCGAGCACTACTTCCTGTTCCCCGGTGTCGGGCGGATGGACGACATCTGGGCCGCCTACTACCTCCAGGGCAAGGGGGCCAGCGTGGTCTTCGGCAAGGCGTCGGTCGTCCAGGAGCGCAACCCCCACGACCCGGTCACCGACATGAAGCTGGAGTACGCCGGCTACGAGCACAACCTGGAGATCGTGGCCGAGGTCGCCGAGGACGCCGACGCGCTGTTCCGCTTCCTTCCCGAGCGGACCGTTGCTGCCTTCACCCGCTACCGCAGCCACTTCTGAGCGCGAAAGGCCCGCTGGCTCAGCCCGTCCGCCTGCTCTGCGCCCGTGCTCGCCACCACTGCACGACCAGGGTCGCCACCAACACGAGGACCAGGGGATCGGAGTAGAGGCGGAAGCGGTTGTTCTCGCCCACCTCCAAGAGGTTGCTGACGAGCACGATGTAGACGGTGGTGAACCACAGGAAGCCGCAGACGACCACCGACTCCTGGCGGGCGCGGCGGCGCCGCAGCGCTCGGAGCAGGAAGGCGCCACCACCGACGACGGCGACGCCGTAGGCGACCACGGCGGTCCATGACGTGCGGGCCGGACCCAGGCGGTAGCGGGTACGGGCCTCGGGGATGGCGAACTCTCCGGCTCCGCCGGCCACCACCCCGAGGAGCACCCGGTTGTAGAAGCGCTCGACGGGCTCCACCCGGGCCCGGTTCTCGGCCAGCGTGAAGAAGTCGCTGGTCGGGCGAAAGAACAGCTCGGTGGCCGTTCGCACACCCTGGAGGTAGACGCCCGGGTAGGTTCGCAGCACGTACCCCGCATCCTCGAGGTAGCGCTCGGAGATCTCGAGGAACGTCAGAGCGTTCATGTTGCTTCGGAAGAGATCGTTGGTCGGTGGGTTCTCGTAGGTCCCCTTCAGCTCCTCGTCGAGCACCGGCACGCCCGTGCGGCGGGGTGGGGGGACGAGGCCGTCGTAGCGCGCTACGGGGCTGAGCGGCTCCACCATCGACACCGGTGAGAGCTCTCCGCTGGCCACCAGCGCCTGGCGCACCTCGGGTGGGAGCTGGAAGACGGTGATCCTGGCCAGGTTCAGCCCCATCCCGCTGCTGAACGACGGGGTTCCGAACGTGGCCAGGCGCTGGAGCCCGAGACCGACGACGAGCAGCACCGGGACGCTCACGACGGCCAGGACCCGACGGCGGTCGTGCCCGCCCAGGAGGACGACTCCCACGACGCAGACGAGCAGCCAGGCCGGATGGAAGAGGCTGCGGGTGAGCACGATGGCGGCGAGCGCGGCCACGAACCAGCCTGCCTGCGCCGGTCGGCGCCCCGACGCGAAGCGCTGCAGCGCCAGCACGGCGACGACGAGGAGCAGCCCTACCAGGTAGTCGTAGTGGAGCCAGCTCTCGTAGAGGAAGACGCCGGGGCTGCAGCAGAACAGGATGGCGAGGCCGGCTGCGCCCCGGGTGGGCACCCCGGCCCGGCGCAGGACGGCGTAGAGGCACAGCGCCAGGGCCAGTCCCGCGGCCAGGTAGAGCGCGTGGAACAGCGGTGTCTCGAGGTGCGCAGGAGCCCGCAGGCCCAACCCGATGAACAGGTTGAACAGCGGGGGCTGGATGTGCAGGTTCACCAGGCTCTCGACGAGGTGCTCCCGCAGCTGCTGGCGGTCGAGCAGCTGGACGGCGTCGTTCAGGGGCCGGTCTTCGAAGCGAAGGTCGGCGACGGTCGCCAGCGCCAGGCGCGAGAGCGCGAAGGCGACGACGACCGCCAGCGCTCCCAGATGGCGACGAGCTCCTCGGGCCTCGGGTTGTTCGGGCGACGAGGCCTTGCCCTCGGGCTGCTCAGCCTCGG
>JADDRA010000093.1:5848-23919 GCA_016781105.1 Actinomycetota bacterium
TGCTCAGCCTCGGGCTGCTCGTCCTCCGGCTCCGGGGCCCGCTCGGTCGCTGCCGGTGGTCCCAACCGGCGGAGGCCGCTCCTCACCTCGGCCCGGGCACTAGGCCGGCGCGCTCGCCCGGTGCACCTCGTCGTGGATCCAGCGGTACGTGCGCTCGATGCCGTCCTTGAGGGAGACCGACGGTTCCCAGTCGAGGTACTTGCGGATCAGTGTGTTGTCGCTGTTGCGGCCCCGCACCCCCAAGGGGGCATCGAGGAGGTAGTTGCGCTTCATCTTGAGGCCGGCGATCTCCTCCACGATGTCGACCAGTTGGTTGATGGAGACCAGCTCGGAGCTCCCGAGGTTGAGGGGCTCGGTGATGTCGCTGGCCATGATCCTGGACGTGCCGTCGATGCAGTCGGAGATGTACATGAAGCTCCGGGTCTGCTCGCCGTCGCCCCAGACCTCGATCTCGTGCTGGCCCGAGAGCTTGGCCTGCACCACCTTTCGGCAGATGGCGGCCGGGGCCTTCTCCCGGCCACCGTCGAACGTGCCGTGCTCTCCGTAGACGTTGTGGTAGCGGGCCACCCGGGTGGTGAAGCCGAAGTCCTCTCGGAAGTGCCGGCACATCCGCTCGCTGAACAGCTTCTCCCAGCCGTAGCCGTCCTCGGGCATGGCCGGGTAGGCGTCCTCCTCCCTCAGGGCGGTGACGTCGGTCGAGACCTGCTTGTCGGCCGCGTACACGCACGCCGAGGAGGAGAAGAAGTACCGGTCGGCTCCCGCCTCCCGTCCGGCCAGCAGGAGGTTGGTGTTGATCAACACCGACAGCATGCACAGGGCCTTGTTGTTCTCGATGAAGCCCATGCCCCCCATGTCGGCAGCGAGGTTGTAGACCTCGCCGGCGCCCTCGACCGCCTCCCGGCACGCCTCGACCTGCTGCAGGTCGAGCGTCCGGTTGTCGACGCCGTCGTGCACCTGGTACCACTCGTCCACCGGCTTGCGGTCGACCGACCTCACACGGTGGCCCTCATCGATGAGGTGGGCGACCAGGTGCCCGCCGATGAAGCCCCCGCCGCCGGCTACGACGGTCACGTCCTCCTGCATTCCTGCCCCTCCTCGTTTCGTCACGGGTGCGGCGAGACCCTAGCCGCCTCCTCCCCGATCGGCTCGGCGCGCCCGCCGCCGCGTGCGATGGTGGGCGGCGTGGACCGGGAGCTGCCGTGACCGTCGCTGGTCCCCGACGGCTGCGCGTCGCCCTCGACGCCACCCCGCTGCTCGGTCCTCGCACCGGTGTGGGGAACTTCACCGCCGCCCTGCTCGAGCACCTGGCCGACCGGGCCGACGTGGCGGTCAGCGGCTACGGGGTGACCTGGCGGGGGCGGCGCCGGCTGGCCGCGGTCCTGCCGGCCGGGGTGAGGGCCTGTTCCCGGCCGATGGCCGCTCGGCCCCTGCGCTGGGCGTGGGAGCGCCACGACGGCCCGCCCATCGAGTGGTGGACAGGGCGCCTCGACGTGGTCCATGGCACCAACTTCGTGGTCCCGCCGACTTCCCGGGGAGCGGCTGTCGTCACCGTGCACGACCTCACCCCGCTGCGCTTCCCCGAGCTGTGCGACCCCGCCAGCCTGGCCTATCCCACGTTGGTACGCCGGGCGCTGGCCCGGGGCGCGTGGGTGCACGCCGTCTCGCGCTTCGTGGCGAGCGAGGTGGTCGACCTGCTCGGTGCCGACCCCGACCGGGTGGTGGCCGTCCACTCGGGGGTGCCTGCGCTCCGCCCGGCCGACCGTGCGGACGGACATCGCCTGGCGGGAGCCGATCGGTACGTGCTGGCCCTGGGGACCGTGGAGCCGCGCAAGGACCTGCCCGGCCTGGTCCAGGCCTTCGACACCGTCGCCGCCGCCCGGCCCGAGCTGAGGCTGGTGTTGGCCGGGCCCGACGGCTGGGGGAGCGAGGCGCTGGCTCAGGCCGTGGACGTCGCCCGACACCGGGACCGGGTCGTGCGCCTGGGGTGGGTGGGCGTCGACCAGCGGGCGGCCCTGCTGGCCGGTGCGAGCGTGCTCGCCTACCCCTCCCGCTACGAAGGGTTCGGCTTCCCCCCGCTCGAGGCCATGGCCATCGGTGTCCCGGTGGTCGCCACCACCGCGGGCGCCCTACCCGAGGTGGTGGGCGACGCCGCCACCCTGGTCCCGGTGGGCGACGTCGACGCCCTGGCCGGCGCGCTGGCCGCGCTGCTCGACGACCCGCAGCTCCGGGCCACCCACGTCGAGGCCGGACACCGGCGGGTGGCCGGCTACGACTGGGACCGCACCGCGGTGGCGATGGTGGAGCTCTACCGGCGGGCAGCAGGTGATCGCTCGTGAGCCGAGCCGGCGGGCCGTCCGCCGCCACCCGCCCGGGTCGCCGGGCCCCGAGCCGTGCTCGGCCCATCGGGCTCCGGTAGCCTCCCCGGGATGGCCTCGTCGCTCGTCGCCCACGCGCGCGCCCTCTACGAGCGCAAGCCGGTGCGCTACTCGCTGGTGTCGGTGGTGGCCGTCGCTGTGTCCCAGCTGGTCCTGGTGACCTGCAACGGCGTGCTCGACTGGTCGGCGGTGCCCTCGAACCTGACGGCCGTGGCCGTCGGATCGATCCCCTCCTACGTCCTGAACCGTCGATGGGTGTGGGGCAAGCGGGGTCGCAACCACCTGTGGCGCGAGGTGGTTCCCTTCTGGGCCCTGGCCTTCCTGGGTCTGGTCTTCTCCACCGTCCTCGTGCACCTGGCCGTGCAGTGGAACGACAGCACGGTGGTGGCCAGCGCCGCCAACCTGACCGCCTTCGGCATCCTGTGGGTGGTCAAGTACCTGATCCTCGACTCCCTCCTGTTCCGCGTCCCCGAGCAGCCCGAGGCGCTGGTCTCCTGACCTGGCCATGAGCAGCTCGGCCCTGCGCTCGCGGGACCAGGCCCGTCGGCTGGCCCCCTGGCTCTTCGTCCTCGCCTACCTGGCGCTCGTGGTGGCCTGGGTGGGGGCCAACCCGCCCGGCGCCGCTCCCGACGAGCCCGCTCACTACGTCAAGGCCCTGGGAGCCGGCGCAGGCCAGCTGGCGGGCCGGCCGCTCCCCGACCGCTCCGAGGAGGGGCTCACGTCGCTCACCCCTCGCCAGACGGCCTGGCAGCTGAGGACGAGCCGGCTGGTCGCGGTCCCACCGGCGCTCGCCGCCCCGCCCTGGCTCTCGTGCAATGCCCACCTGACCGAGGTGTCGTCGGCCTGCCGGGAGCCGGGGGAGCCGGCGCCCGACCGGGACGTGCAGCCCACCTACGTAGGGACCTACCAGCCGTTCCTGTACGTGGTCCCGGGCTGGGTCGCCCGCTTGGCGGGCGACGTCTCCAATGCCATCCTGCTCGCCCGCGGCGCCGGTGTCATCGTGGCGCTGGCGCTCGTCGCCCTGGCCGTGCTGACCCTGTGGGACCCCGAGGTGGGGGCCGCCAGCCTGGTCGGTCTCCTGCTGGCCCTGACCCCCATGGTGGTCTTCCTGGCCTCGGCCGTGTCGGCCAGCGGGGCCGAGGTGGCGGCCGGGCTGTGCTACCTCGCCGCGGTCCTGCGCCTGTGCCGCCGGCGAGCGCCCTCCACCCTCGCCTGGGTGGCCCTGGCCCTCGGAGGCTCGGTGCTGAGCTCGAGCCGCTCGCTGGGACCGGTGTGGGTGGTGCTCGGGGCCGCCGTGCTGCCCGCGGTGGTGGGCGTGCGCGCCAGCGTGGCGGTGGTGCGAGACGGTGGGCGCCGGGCCCTGGGCGCAGCCGGCGCCGTGGCGGTGGCGATGGGCGCAAGCCTCGCCTGGGAGCTGACCCGCCAGGCCCATCCCGACACCGGCGGCGGTGTGATCCTCGGTGGGGTCGTCCCCGCCCTGCAGGAGCTCTCCGAGGTCTACCGCCAGCACGTCGGGGTCTTCGGGTGGCTCGACACCCGTCTCCCCCTGGAGGGCTACCTGCTGTGGACCCTGGGGCTGGCCGCCCTGGTGGTGTCGGCTCTGGTGCTGGGCACCACCCGCCAGCGGGTGGTCCTGGCGGTGCTCACCTCGGTGAGCGTGGCGGTGTCGGTGGTGGTCTCGGCGGCCCTGATCCGACCCACGGGCTTCGGCATGCAGGCCCGCTACGTCATGCCCCTCACGGTGGTGGTTCCGCTCTTCGCCGGGGAGGTGGTGCGCTCGCAGTGGACCCGGGTGCGCTCATCGCCGGCGACGGCCTTCCTGGGGCTGGCCGTCGTCGCCGTCGCCGCCGTGCAGTTCCTCGGCTGGTACACCAACGCCCGGCGCCACGCCGTGGGCACGGCCGGCCCCAAGCTGTTCCTCGGGGTGGCCGAGTGGCAGCCGCCGCTCGGCTGGCTGCCCTGGATGGTCCTCGCCCTGGTCGGCAGCGGGCTGCTGGTGCTCGCCGTGGGCCTCGCCGGGAACCGGTCGGTGGGACCTCAGCTCTCCAGGGCCTCGCCCTCCCAGCGGCCGCCGAGCGAGACGACGCCCTGGCGCTCGAAGGGGGTACCGGGCACCACCTCGAAGCGGAAGGCTCGGTGGCGGACGTCGTAGGGGTGGGCGCCGGTGTGGTCGGTGAGCGATGCGCTCAGGTCGTAGGTGCCGGGCACGAGCAGGAGACGGTCGACCCGCAGGTCGACGTGCCCCCTCCCCTCCACCTTGTCGGGCACCAGGCCGGCGTCGCGGGTGGTGGGCTCGCTGACGTGGATGCCCTCGACGCTGTAGACACCCAGGCTGAACACGGGCCGCGCCATGGGCTCGGAGGCGTGGAAGTGCAGGCGGAACACCACCGGCTCGCCGGTGCGCACCACGGTGGCGACGTCGCCGGTGGCGTCGAGCACCTCGACCCGCTCCACCCGTCCCTCACCCGTGCCCCAGCGGGCGCCGAGGCCGCCCTCGTCGACCCGGTCGAGGTGCACTCGGCCGAGGTAGTGGTCGACCACCTCGCCCACCGCACCGGTCCGGGCCAGGCGCCCGCCCTCGAGCAGGGCGGCGTCGTGGCAGAGGTCGCGCACCGCGTCGAGGTCGTGGGAGACGATCACCACCGTGCGTCCCTCGGCCTGCAGGTCGGCGAACTTCTCCTTGCACTTGCGCTGGAAGCTCTCGTCCCCCACGGCCAGCACCTCGTCGACGAGCAGGACGGCGGGATCCACGTTGATCGCCACCGAGAACCCCAGCCGGACGTACATCCCCGAGGAGTAGTCCTTGACCGGCGTGTCGAGGAAGGGCTCCACCCCGGCGAAGGCCACGATGTCGTCGAACTTGCGCTTGAGCTCCCTGCGGCCCAGCCCCAGGATGGAGCCGTTCAGAAAGATGTTCTCCCGTCCCGAGAGCTCGGGATGGAACCCCGCGCCCAGCTCGAGCAGGGCCGAGAGCCTGCCGGCCACGGTGATCTTGCCCTCGTCGGGGCGCAGGATCCTGGCCATGGCCTTGAGCAGGGTGCTCTTGCCCGAGCCGTTCCTGCCGATGAGGCCGAGCGTCGTGCCCTCCCGGACCTCGAGGGTGACGTCGCGCAGTGCCCACAGCTCCTCGTAGCGGGCCCGGCGCCCGCGCACGAGCGACGCCTTGAGGGACTGGTTGCGCTCGTGGTAGAGCCGGAAGCGCTTGGAGACGCCCTCGACCGAGACGGCCGACGTCATGGTGCGCCTCGTCCCCCGACGCCCGTCACAGCTCCTCGGCCAGGCGGGGCTCGAGGCGGGAGAACACGAGCAGGCCGACGGCCAGGCAGCCCGCACCCCAGGCGGCCACGTAGGCCAGGTCACCGACAGGGGGGAAGCGCAGGTCGTAGAGCACATCGCGGTAGGCCTCGACCATGGGAACCATCGGGTTCAGCTGGTAGAGCGACCGCACGGCGACATCGAGACCGAGCAGCTCGACCCGCTCGGGCACCAGGGACAGCGGGTACACGATGGGGGTGGCGTAGAAGAACGCCTGCAGCAGGATGCCGATGAGGTGCTTCACGTCGCGGAAGTAGACGTTGGCCGCGCCCAGCACCAACCCGATCCCGACCACGAAGCCGCTCTGGAGCAGGATGAGCACGAGCACCATCGGCAGCCACGGGAGCACGAAGTTGCCGAACGCCAGCAGCAGGGCGGCGAGGACGCCCACCTCGATGAGCAGGGGCACCATCCACGAGGCCACGTTGGCGAGCACGAGGACCTGGCGGGGGAAGTAGACCTTCTTGATCAGGTTGCCGTTGGCCACCAGGCTCTCGGTGGCGCCGTTGAGGCTGTTGGCCAGGTAGTTCCAGGGCAGGAGGCCGCACAGCAGCCACAGGGGGAAGTTGGACAGGCCGCTGGGCTGGCCCGGTGGGGTCTGGGCCTGGAAGAAGACCTTGAACACCATGGTGAAGATGAGGGCGGTGGCCAGCGGGTTGAGCAGCGACCACGACCATCCCAGCACCGAGCGCTTGTACTTCCCCTTGAGCTCCCGCAGGGTGAGGTTGACGGCGAGGTCGCGGACGTGCGCGTACGTCGCCAGCGCGGTCATGCGAGGAGCAGGCTACCCGGGGCACCCTCGCGCCCGGCCGGCCCGACGCGGGGCGAGGACGCGGGCGAAGCCGGCCAGCGCACCCAGGCGCAGGCGGACGACCTGCCACCTCGGGCGGGCTCCGCGCAACAGCGGGGCGACGGTGTCGCGCCGGGCGTAGGAAGCGGTGACGAGCAGGAAGCGCACGACGCTGCCCAGCACCACCCGCCGCGGCGCGTGCGTGGCCAGCACCACCAGCCGGTTGCGCTCGCTGTAGTGCTGGTGGAGCGCCGACCCCGTCACCACCGTCGCCGAGTGGACGTGGCGGGCCACGGCCTGGGGGACCGCGGCGTGGTGCCACCCGGCCCGCCGGGCCCGCAAGGACAGCTCGACGTCCTCGTAGTAGAGAAAGAGGCGCTCGTCGAAGCCGCCCACCTGGCGAAGGTGATCGGCCCGCAGCACCACGGCGGCACCGCTCCAGGCGTCGACCTCGACCGGGGTGTCCCACTGGCCCTGGTCCCGGGCCAGCCAGCCCCGGTCGGCGGCGTAGCCGTCGTCGCCCACGCTGATCCCCACGCTGTTGATGACCTCCACCGGCTCCCCCCCGAGGGCCAGCGGGTACCAGCGGGGGTGGGCGTCCACCGCCACCACCGTCCGGGCCTCGCCCGAGCGCAGCCGGACCTCGCGCCGCCCGGTGGCCGACAACAGCAGGCGGCACCCGGCTCCGACCGCCGGCACCCGCAGGAGGGCCTCACCCCGGCTCCACTGGTGAGGGGCGCTGCGCCCGGAGGCCGGCTCGGGACCCCAGAAGCCGTCGACGAACTGCACCCGCCGGCTCACGTCCTCGCTGCCGACGTGGGCGCCTGCCACCAGCACCCCCAGCGCCCGGCGATCCCCTCGCCCCAGCCGCGAGGTCGCGCAGGTCAGCTCGATCTCGACGAAGGGCACGTCGAAGAGGACCTTGGGGCAGGCGGCGGCCAGCCGGGGATCGGCCTGGTGGCGCTCGGCCAGGCGCCAGAGCCAGTCCGGCTCCACCACGGCGTCGGGGTTGACCAGGGCGACCAGGTCGACGCCCGCGAGATCCCCCATCCCGAGGTTGCACCCCGCCCCGAAGCCCACGTTGGCGCCGGCGTCGATCACCCGGACGTCGTCCCTCGTGCGCCGAACCAGGGCGGCCACCCCGTCGCTGGAGGCGTTGTCGACGAGCACGACGTCCAGCGCGGTGGGGGGCCAGTCCAGCGCCCGGAGGCTCTCGAGCGTCCTGAGCGTGCGGGGGCCCCCGTTGTGGTTGACCACCACGGCACGGACGTGGGCGAGCTCGGGCACGGCGCCACCTTGGCACGGCCGCGCCCGGCCGGGCAGGCCGAGCCCCCGGGGTGCTGCCAGACTGCGGGCGTGGGAGGCCTGTCGGCAGCGCCGCTCGCGCCGGCCGGCGCCGGGCTGGAGCTCGGGTGAGCGGTTGCGCCCGCCGCCGGATCCTCCTCCCGGTGATGGACCCGCTGACGCCCAGATGGCCGGACCGACGATCCGGGCCTGGCACATGGCGCTGGCGCTGGCCGCCGAGCACGAGGTGGTGCTGGCCACCACCGGGCCCTGCACCCTGGACGGCACCGGGTTCCGCACCTGCACGGTCGACGCCGCCGGCCTGTCACGCCTGGCCCAGTGGTGCGAGGTGGTGGTCGTCCGGGGCTTCGTCCTGCAGCGCCACCCGGTCCTGGGTCACCGGGAAGATGGTCGTGGTCGACGTCTACGACCCCATCCACCTGGAGCAGCTCGAGCAGGGACGTGACGACGAGGAGCGCCAGCACCTGGCCTCGGTCCGGGTGGCGGCGGCGGTGCTCAACGAGCAGCTCCTGCGGGGTGGGCTTCTTCGTCTGCGCCAGCCCCAAGCAGCGGGACTTCTGGTTGGGGCACCTGGCCGCCCTGGGCCGGGTCAACCCCCTCACCTACGGCGAGGACCAGACGCTGCGCCGTTGATCGACGTCGTCCCCTCGGGCCTGCCCGACGACCCTCCCGTGCGAGACCGGCCCGTGCTGCGGGGGGTCGTGCCCGGCATCGCGGCGAGCGACAAGCTTCTGCTGTGGGGAGGAGGGATCTACAACTGGCTCGATCCCCTGACCCTCCTGGGCGCGCTCGATCGCCTCCACCACCGCCTGCCCGAGGTGCGGCTCTGCTTCCTCGGCCTGTCCCACCCCGCCCCGACGTGCCGACGATGGCCATGGCCACCCGGGCCGTCGAGCTGGCCGGGCGCCTCGGCCTGACCGCCACCCACGTCTTCTTCCAACGAGGGGTGGGTCGACTACGAGGCGCGCCAGGGTTACCTGCTCAGGCCATGCGGCCCCTGCTCGAATTCTGCCGCGCCCCGTGGCGGGCTCCGGACCTCGTCCGCCCGTCGGCCCGGGCCTCGCGCTCGGTCCCCTCGACGAGCGAGATCGGTGGACCCGGTCTGCCCGGGGCCCTGCCCCGTCTCCTCCACCACCTCCGCCGGGGTGAGGTGGGCGTGGTCGCCGACCGGGCGCTCGGACGCCTGCGGCGGCTCAGCCGCCGGTGACCTTGGTGAAGAGCCAGCCGTCGAAGGGGGTGAGATCGACGCCGTCGGGCGCCTCGATCGTCGTCTCCAGCCGCAGGCGCCCGTCGGCTCGGAGGAGGGCCTCGATCTCGGTGCAGTACTGCTGCACGAGCTGGTGGAACTCCACCAGGTCGGGGGTGAGCGACAGGTCAGGGCACATCATCAAGACGTTGCCGCCAACGGGCAGGGAGTCGATGAGCGGCGGGAGCGCTTCGGCCGGCCGGCTGTTGCGCATCCGCTCCAGACTGTCGCGCCAGTCGGTCACCCGGACGTCGTCGACCGGGCCGTGGGCACCGGCGTAGCGCAACCCGGGTGGGAGGTAGTAGGCCAGCAGCGGGATCTGGCTGTAGTCGGGGGAGATGACGAGGTCGCCGGGACGCAGCTCGTCGGCCGCCTCCTGGGCCACCTGCTGGGCGTTGCTCTTCTGGTACGGCGGCACCTTGACCCCGAGCGGAGCGTTGAACAGGGCCAACAGGACCACGGCCGTCACCGCCAGGTTCCCGCCCCGGGCCAGCCCGAGCGCGACCACGAGCACCAGCGGAGGGACCACCACGCCGAGGTAGCGGTAGCCCCAGACGGCGCTGGCCCAGCCACCGGCGAGGACGACGACCGGCAGGACGAGCATGGTGATGACCGCCAGGGCGGTGCGGCTCGACGGGCGCTTCAGGATGGCCACCAGGGCGGCGAAGCCGCCCACGCCCATGGCCACCACCGCCTCGCGCCCGCCAAAGGCGAAGCTCACCGCTTCCCGCAGGCCGACCAGAGTGGGCCGCCGGGACCAGGGGTTGGGGTCGTGGGCGACCTGGTAGAGCAGGGTCGGCACCCAGGGCAGGTACAGCAGGCCGACGGCGCCGAAGGCCAGGACGGCGTCGATCACCGTCCGGCGGCGATCCGGTCCCACCGCGATGCACGGGAGGACGGCGGCCGCCGCCCCCGCCCCCAGGAAGAGCCCCCAGCTGTGGGTGTACACGAGCAGGGTGAGCACCAGCACGAAGGCCGGCAGGTAGCGCCGCCTCCCGAACACAAAGGCGTGGAGGAAGGTGGCCGTGACCAGGAGGCCGAGCAGCGTGACCAGGCTGTACATCCGGGTCTCGTTGGCGTAGACGGCGATGAAGGGGTTCAAGGCGGCCAACAGGGCAGCCATCCAGCCCGCCCGGCGCCCGAACAGGCTCCACCCCGCCCACAGCGCGGCGGGGACGACCGCCAGCGCGAACAGCAGCGACAGGGTGTGGGTGGCCGCCTCGGAGGTCCCGAACAGCGACATCCACACGTGGAGCAGGAAGTAGTACAGCGGGGGCGACCCGTCGAGGCGCAGGCTGGTCGGGATCTCGGCCAGGGGCTGGGACGCGACGCCCACCGCGATCCCCTCGTCGATCCAGAACCAGACTTGGCGGCCCCGGCCCCACAGGAAGGCGAGGGCGGCCAGGAGACCGGCCAGGATGGCGAGGTCGGCCCTGGTTCCCTCGAGTCGAGGCCGGCGCCGGTGAGTGGCCGTGCCGGCTCCGTCGGGGCCGATGCCCGGCCCGGCGTCGCGCCCGTTGACGGCGCCGTCGCCCACCGAGGGATCGCGCTGGGCCTGCTCGGTCACATCGGTCACGTCGGCTGCTCACCCCTCTTCGTCACGTCGCCCACCTGGCGCCCACCACCAGCTCGTCACGAGGGCCGGTGTCTGCGCCCGACCCGGGTCCGCACTCCTGTCCGTTCAACCGACTCCGGGACAGGCGCATGGCGGCTCTGGTCGTCAGGGGTGCACGTAGGGGCGCCACCCAGCGCCCTCGGTGGGGCGAGGCTAGCACCGCACCGGTCGTCCTCGCCCGTCCAGCCAAGGCACCGCACTAGCATGACCGCCATGGCTACGGTCCTCGTCACCGGCGGTGCCGGCTTCTTCGGCGACGTGCTCAAGCGGCGGCTGCTCGCCGAGGGCCTCGACTGCGTCAGCCTCGACCTGCAGCCCGACCCGATGGTCCACCCCCGCCTCACCTCGGTGCAGGGCGACATCCGCGACGACGAGCTGGTGGGTGGGCTCTTCACCGAGCACCGCTTCGACGGCGTCTTCCACTGCGCGGCCATGCTGGCCCACGCGGTGAAGGACGAGGAGTTCCTGTGGTCGTCCAACGTCGAGGGCACGGCCGTGCTGGCCCGCCACAGCGCCGCCCGGCAGGTCCCCAAGTTCGTGTTCATCTCCTCCAACTGCCTGTGGGGGGAGAGCTTCCACCGCCCCGTGACCGAGGACGACGAACCTCGACCGGTCGAGATCTACGGACGGTCGAAGTGGGAGGCGGAGAAGGTGCTGGCCCGCCACCGCGACGACTTCGAGGCCGTGATCCTGCGCAGCCCGACCATCGTCGACGCCGGGCGCCTGGGGCTGCTCACCATCCTGTTCGACTTCATCCGGGAGGGCCGCCGGGTCTGGGTGGTGGGCCAAGGCGACAACCGCTACCAGTTCATCTACGCCCCCGACCTGGCCGAGGCCTGCCTGCTCGCCCTGCGCTCGGACGCCTCGGGTTGCTTCAACATCGGCAGCGACGACGTCAAGACCCTGGCCGAGGTCTACCGCTACGTCATCGCCCAGGCGGGGACCGGCGCCCGGGTGGCCTCCCTGCCCAAGGCGCCGACGCTGGCCGCCATGCGCCTCGCCGGCGCGCTCAAGCTCTCGCCCCTCGGCCCCTACCACTGGCGCATGATCGCCGAGGACTTCATCTTCGACACGTCCAAGCTCAAGGCCGAGCTGGGCTGGCGACCGACGCTGACCAACGAGGAGATGCTGGCCGAGGCCTACAAGAGCTACGAGAAGGACTTCGAGGAGATTCACCGCCGGCGGGACGTCTCGGCCCACCGCCAGCCCGCCCAGATGGGAGCCATCCGCATCCTCAAGTGGCTCTCCTGAGCGGGGACGGCGCCGACGTCGTGGGCGCAGGCGTCGCCCGGCGGCGCCCGGTCCACCGCAGGGCCAGGGCGGCGAGCAGCAGCAGGACCAGTGGGTCGGTGTAGAGCCGGAAGCGCTCGTTCTCGCCCACCTCGAGCAGGTTGCTGACCACGAGCACGTAGGCCACCGTCGACCAGAGGAAGCCCAGCACCAGCAGGCCTGGTCCGCCCCGCTGGCGACGTCCGGCCCACAGCGCCACCGCCCCGCCGACGAGGGCGACGGCATAGACGACGACGCCGAGCCAGGCGGTGCGAGGGGGCCCCTGGCGGTACTGGCGGCCCACGTCGGGGAAGACGGAGACGGGCTCGCCGCTCGCCACCACCCCTTGGACCAGGCGGTTGTACCAGTCGTCGAAGGACCCGAGCCGGGCACGGTTGTCGCGCAGGGCGAAGAAGTCGCTCGGGGCCCGGAAGAACATCTCGGTCCCCGCCGCCACCCCCCGCAGGTAGGCGTCGGGCCGGGCGCGCAGCGTCCGCAGCGCATCGTCGAGGTAGGCCCGGGACACGTCGGCGTAGACCAGGTTGTTGAAGTTGATCCACGTGCTCCCGTCCGGGAAGTTCTTCACCTCGTCGTCGAGGACGGGGACCCCGGTGGGGGGAGGCGGGGGGAGGACCTCCTCGTAGCCGGGCACGGGCGTGAACGGGGGGATCAGGGCCAGCGGTGACAGCTCGCCTCGCTCCACCATCTCCCGCCGTTCGTCCTCGGGCAGCTGGAAGGTCGTGATCTTGGCCAGGCTCACGCCGAGGGAGGTGCTGGACGTGAAGCTGTCGGCCACGCGCAGCGTGTTGGCGTACACCGCGATGATCGCCAGCGCGGGCACGCCGGCGGCGACCGCCACCCTCTTCCAGTCGGCCCTGCCCTCGCCACGCCGCCGGAGCAGGACCAGGGCGACGGCCCAGGCGAGGAACCAGACCAGCTGGAACGTGCTCCTGGTCAGGACGAGCACCGCCAGCAGACCGAGGAACAGCGCGACGTGGCGGACGCGACGCCCGTCCTCGTAGCGCGCCAGGGCGAGGACCGACAGGCACAGGAGCAGGACGACGAGGTGGTCGTAGTGCGACCAGTTCTCGAAGAGGATGGTGGCCGGGCTCAGGGCCAGGACCAGGGTGAGGACCACAGCGACGGAGCTGCGCACGCCGAAGCGGACCAGCACGGTGAAGACGGCCAGCGCCGTCGCCAAACCGGCGGCCAGGTAGACCAGGCGGAGCAGGGGCTCCTCCCAGCTCTGGGGCACCCGTAGCACCAGCCCGAGGAAGAGGTTGAACAGCGGCGGCTGGGAGTGGAGGTGGGCCAGGCTCCCGAGGAGGTCGTCGCGCAGCTCGCTGAGCTCGAGCACCTGGAAGCCGCTGGCCAGCGGTCCGGTGTCGAACCTCACCCCGGCGGCGGCGACGGCCAGGCGCGAGAGGGCGAAGGCGACCACGACCACGATCGCCCCCGCCCGGGCGGAGGCCGAGGTGCCGGTGGGGGGGGCGGCGCCGGCGCCGGCGTCGGGCCCGTCGAGAGGCGCTCGTGGCTCGGCCCCGTCCGGCGCTCCGGTGGACAGCGCCGGTCCCGTCGCCGGCCCCGGCCCTCGCCGCGCTGTCCCCGTCCGCACGGGCCTTCACGGTATCGTTCCTCCCACCGGCGCGACCGCACGCGCCGCCGCGCGGGGCCCAGACGCCACGGTCCGGCCCACCGCACCCGATCGCAGCGCTCGACGTCTGGCAGGCCACTGGAAACGATCCGGAACCCGACATCGGCTGAGCAGGAGGAGCGGGCGCGGCCGCGGCCCGAGGCGGAGCGGGCCGGCGCGATCCCGGGGACCGAACGCGCTCCGGTCGCCTCGGGGGGTCCGACCCGGGATCGACCCTCTCTGGTGGACGGCGCCGCCCTGATCGGTCTCCTGGGCGTGCTCGCCTACCTGTGGGGCCGGGGCCGCCACACCTGGTACTGGACCGACGAAGCGCTGTCGCTCGGCATGTCGTCGCATCCCCTCGCCCAGCTGCCCGAGGTGCTGGCCCAGGACACCTCACCGCCGCTGTACCACGTCCTGCTCAACCTCTGGATGGCGTCGTTCGGCTCCTCGGAGGCGGCGACGCACTCTCTGTCCCTGCTCTTCGCCCTGGCCTTCGTGCCCGCGGTGCTGTGGGCCGGGTGGAGCCTCGTCGATCGGCGGACGGGCTGGATGTGCGCCCTGCTCGCCTCCGTCAGCCCCTTCCTCGCCACCTACTCCAACGAGACCCGCATGTACTCGCTGGTGGCCCTGCTGTCCCTGCTGGTGACCGCCACCTTCCTCCACGCCTTCGTCCACCGTCGCCGGGGCTTCGTTCCCGCCTTCTCGCTCCTGCTGGCCCTCACGCTCTACACCCACTACTGGGGCTTCTTCCTGGCCCTGGGTACCGGCGCGGCTCTGGTGGTCTGCCTGACCCGCAGCGACGACCGACGGCGCCTGGTCCTCGACGCCGTGGTGGCCTTCGGAGCCGCCGCCCTACTGTTCGCCCCCTGGCTGCCGACGCTGCTGTACCAACGGGCGCACACGGTGGTGGGCTGGGCCCTGCCGCCGACGCTCCAGCTGGTGCGCGACGACGTGGTCGGCCTGGTCGGCGGGCCCGTGCCGGCGGTGGCGCTGGCGCTGGGAGCCGGGGGTGCGCTGGTCGTCCTGCTGCGCCGGCCCTGGGACCGCCAGTCGCTCCTGGCGGTCGCCGCCACGGTCATCGTCGTGGTGGCGGTGGCGGCTGGGTTCGCCAGCGCCCGTACGAGTGCCCAGTGGCACGGTCGCTACCTCGGCATCGTGCTCGCGCCGGTCGTGGTGGCCCTCGGGGTGGCGCTGGCCCGGGCCGGTCAGACGGCGGTCGCCGCCCTGGCCGTCGTCGCCGTGCTCACCGCTCCCCTCGGCGTCAGAGTGCCGTTGCACGCCAAGAGCAACGCGGCGGGCTGGGCCGAGGAGGTCACCCCGCTGCTCTCCCAGGGGGACGTGGTCTTCGCCCCCATCGGCGCGATCCCCCTCCTCGCCCACTACCTGCCCGAGGGCCTGCGCTACACGACCACGACGGGGCTGGTCGCCGATCCCCTGGCGGCCGACTGGAGGGACGCCATGGAGCGCCTGCGCCGGGGCGGTCCCGTGAGCGACCTGTCGCCCGTGGTCGAGCGCCTGCCCGTCGGCGGCCACGTGCTGCTGTCGTGCCCGCCGGTGGAGGGGAGCGACCTGAGCGGCCTGCCGCCCTACATCGAGCTCGAGATCCTCCGCTGCCTGGAGGGCCGGGAGTTCCTCCTCGCTCATCCCCGGCTCGACCTCCAGAGGTCGCTGCGCTTCCCGCCGGCACCGAACGCTCCCGCCGACGCCGAGTTGCTGGTCAAGGTGCCGCCGGCCTGAGGACCGGCTCGGTCCGGGCGGTCCTATCCTGGGGGGGCGAGACGGGTGCCCTGCCCGCCTCCTCGAGGAGGAGATCACGGTGCGTTCCAGCAGCAACCCCGCCCTGACCCGCAGCCCGTCCTTCGCCCGGGGAGCCGGCGGCGCCGCTGACGCCGGGCCGGTGTCGGTCGACCCGCTCGAGCAGGCGTACCGGGCGCCCAGCGCCACCGCCCGCCAGACCGGGCGCATGAGCGTCGAGAGCGTGGTCGAGCGCACCGCGGTCCTGCTCGGCGTGGCCGCCCTCACCGGGGCGGCCACGTGGGTGTTCGACCTCGGTGCCCTGGCCTTTCCCGCCGGCCTGGTGGGCCTGGTGCTCGCCCTGGTGATCATCTTCAAGCGCCTCACCAACCCCGGCCTCATCCTGGCCTACGCCGCCATCGAGGGCGTCTTCCTCGGCGGGGTGAGCCGCTTCTTCGAGACCGCCTACCCGGGAATCGTGGTCCAGGCCGTGCTGGGCACCGCCGGGGTCACCGCGGTCATGCTCGCGCTCTACCGCAGCGGGCGGATCCGCGTCACCCCCCAGTTCACCAAGATGGTCGTGGGGGCCACCATGGGCTTCCTGGTGCTGGTCCTGGCCAACCTGGTCGTCGGCTTCTTCACCGAGGGGGGCCTGGGCCTGCGGGAAGGCCCGCTCGGCATCCTCGTCGGCGTGGTGGCCATCGGCCTGGCCTCGCTGAACCTCGTGCTCGACTTCGACCTGGTCGAGCAGGGCGCCCGGCGGGGCCTGCCCGAGCGCGAGGGGTGGTTCGCCGCCTTCGCCATTCTGGTGACCCTGGTCTGGCTCTACGTCGAGATCCTGCGCCTCCTGGCCATCCTCCGGGGGGACTGACCGCCCTCGGGCCCCTGTTCCGGCGTCTCGTGGGGGGGAGTAGAGTCCCGCCCCGGCATCCTCATCGTCCCCACCAACCACACCAGGATCGCACCCCCAGATCGACGCCAGCGATTGCGAGCCCGACATGCCGTTCCTCGCCTCTCCTCACCGTGCCCCCCACGCCCGGTCCTGGGGAACGCCCCTGGCCGTGGTCGCCGCCCTGGTCCTGCTCAGCGCCTCCACCACCCCCGTGACCACCGCCGAGCTCGTGGGCGGGGGGAAGTCCAAGACCCAGACCGTGGATCTGGCGCCGGAGGACGAGGCCGAGCTCGAGGCCGGGGCCGACGTCTCGCCCCGCCAGCTCGACGTGGCGCCGTTCCAGCTCCTGGGCGTGAGCTGGTCCGGCACCGTCGAGGGTGGCCAGGTGCGGGTGCGCACCGCCGAGGGCTGGGACGAGTGGGTCGAGCTCGACTTCGAGGACCGGGCCACGCCGGGCTCGGGCGAGGACGACAACCCCCGCTCGGTCAGCGAGCCCATCTGGGTCGACGCGGCCGACGGCTACGAGCTCGACCTGCCCCCGGGGGTCGACGACGTCCAGGTCCACCTGGTGCGCGACGAGGCCGCAGGCCGCCAGCAGCTGACGCTGGCCGCCTCCCACACGTCACCGGGCGCGCCGCCCATCACCAGCCGGTCGTCGTGGGGAGCCCGGCCGCCCAGGGCCAGCCCGACCATCGCGCCCGGCCTGAAGATGGGCTTCGTCCACCACACGGTGAGCGCCAACGACTACCGCCCCGCCGACATCCCCGGCATGCTGCGGGGCATCCAGGCCTACCACATGGACGTCAACGGCTGGGACGACATCGGCTACAACTTCCTGGTCGACCGGGCCGGCCAGATCTGGGAGGGCCGGGCCGGGGGCGTCGACCGCAACGTCGTGGGCGCCCACGTGGGCGGGTTCAACACGGGGTCGGTGGGCGTGGCCGTCATCGGCGACTACCGCAGCGTCGAGCCCACCAGCGCCTCGCTGGGGGCCGTCGGCCAGGTGCTGGGCTGGCGCCTGGCCCGGGCGGGCGTCGATCCCACCGCCTCCACCACCATGACGAGCCCCAGCGGACGATCGGTGAGCCTGCGCACGATCTCCGGCCACCGGGACGCCGCGCCCACGGAGTGCCCGGGCCAACAGCTCTACGACGAGCTCCCCCTAGTGCGCCGGGCCGCGGCCAGGAAGGCGGCCGCGGTCAGCGGCTGAGCTTCGCCACCGGTCAGGCGGCGGCCACCGGGCCGGGAGCGGGAGACGGGGCGGGGGAGCGCCGGGCTGCCCGCAGGAGCTCGACCAGGGCCCAGGCGATGAGCGCCAGGAGGCCGACGGCGGCGAAGAAGACCAGAACCGGAGGCCAGGGGGCGAAGGCGAGCAGCGCCCGCAGGCGTTCCCCCACCGAGGTGCCGGCCCAGTAGCGCCCGACGATGGCGGCCACGGCCAGCGCCTGGATTGCCATGGCGGTGACGAACACCACCACCGGCAGGCTCGGCGCCGGGGTGGCCCGGAGCTGGTCGAGGCCGACGGCGGCCACCACCACCAGGCCGACCAGGCCCACCAGCACGACGCGACCCTCGACGCGCAGGACCTGATCGTCGAGCAGCACCGACACGACGGCGGCCACCGCGGCGAGGGTGGCCAGGGTGGCGGCGGGCAGGACCAGGAGGGCCAGGCGCAGGCGTACGGCGCGCACCCGGCCCCGGGCGAAGGCGATGCCCACCGCGCCCACCAGGGTCGCGGTGGCGGCCACCACGACCACGGTGGGCAGCACGGCCTCCCGCCAGCCGAAGGCACCCCAGAACCCGGCCAGCATCCGGCTGGCCAGGTTGGCGCCAGCGCCGGGGCCCTGGCTCGGGGTGCGCTCGAGGCCGAGCTGCACTCCCTGCTCGGCCACGA
>JADDRA010000112.1:0-2054 GCA_016781105.1 Actinomycetota bacterium
CCGTCCCGCCCGGGCCCCAGGCCCCCGCCCGCTCGCGAGGCGGCGGGCGGCGCCCGCTGCGGCGGTCTCACCGGCGCTGCCTGCTGTGGCGCTTCCGGCGCCTGTTCTTCCTGCTCGGGCTGCTCTTGGTCTTCGGGTTGGCCGGGGTGGGGTTCGTGCTGGCCAACGTGCCGCTCCCCGACGTCGAGATCCCGGTCGAGACCACCTTCCTGCTCGACGCCAACGGCAACAAGCTGGCCGAGCTCTCGGCGGGCGAGGATCGGGTGTCGGTCGACCTCGAGCGGATCTCGCCCAGCCTCGTCGACGCCGTGCTCGCCGCCGAGGACCGGGACTTCTTCGAGCACCCCGGCATCGACCTGAGCGCCATCGTGCGGGCCACGCTCGCCGACCTGCGGGGACGCCCGCTCCAGGGGGGGTCGACCATCACCCAGCAGTACGTGAAGATCACCTACGTAGGCGACGACCGCACGCTGGTGCGCAAGCTCAAGGAAGCCACCCTGGCCCTCAAGCTCGAGCAGCGCTTCTCCAAGGAGGAGATCCTCGAGCGCTACCTCAACGCCGTCTACTTCGGCCGGGGGGCCTACGGCGTGCAGGCGGCGGCGAACTCCTACTTCGGCAAGGACGTGAGCGAGCTCGAGATCCCCGAGGCGGCCTACCTGGCCGGTCTCATCCGGGCCCCCGAGGCGGCCGACGCCTCCCGGGACCCCGAGAGCGCCGACCGCCGCCGCGACCTGGTGCTGGCCGCCATGGAGGTCGAGGGCCAGGTCAGCGCCGAGCAGCGGGTGGCCATGGAGGCGGTCCCCGTGGTCGCCATGGAGGGCTTCCGGCCCCGGGAGGACGTGGTCAAGGACCGGGTCGTTGGGGGCGAGGTCGGGACCCAGCACTTCGTGGAGTTCGTGCGGGGCCAGCTCCTGGAGCGCTACGGCGACGGCCGCCTCTACGGCGGCGGCCTGCGGGTCAAGACCACGCTCGATCCCGGCCTGCAGGCCCAGGCCTACGAGGCCGTCTACGGGACCCTCGACCGGGAGGGCGATCCGGCCGGCGCGTTGGTCGCCATCGACACCGCCGGCCAGGTCAAGGCCATGGTCGGGGGCAAGGCCCTGGCGCCCGACGGCGAGCAGTCGCCCTACGCCGAGGTCAACTTCGCGGTGGGGGCCGAGGGTGGGGGTACGGGCCGCCAGCCCGGCTCGGCGTTCAAGCCCTTCGTGCTGGCCGAGGCCGTCAGCGAGGGCTACAGCGTGGAGTCGGCCTTCGAGTCGCCGGCCGAGATCGTCTTCCCCGGCGCCAACGCCGGCGAGGACTACACGGTGCGGAACTACGACGACGCCGCCTACGGGCGCCAGAACCTCATCGACGCCACCCGGGTCTCGTCCAACACGGTGTACGCCCAGCTGGCCGAGGCTCTGGGGACGGCCGAGGTGGCCGACATGGCCGAGCGCCTCGGCATCGGGGTCGACGTACCCGACGACCAGCTCTCGGTGGCCCTCGGGACCGCCGAGGTGTCGGTGCTGGGGATGGCCGACGCCTACCTGACCTTCGCCACCCGGGGCGTGCAGGTCGAGCCCCAGGTGATCACCGGGGTCACCGACTCCGAGGGCAACGTGATCGACGAGCTGAGCACCGAGCGGGAGCGGGTGCTGGAGCCCGACCAGGCCGACATCGTCAACTTCGTCCTCCAGGGCGTGGTGGCCGACGGCACCGGCACCAAGGCCGGGTTCGACTCGCCGGTGGCGGGCAAGACCGGCACCACCCAGCGCAACGGAGACGCCTGGTTCGCCGGTTACACCCCTGGTCTGTCCACCGCCGTGTGGATGGGCTATCCCGAGGGACAGGCCCGCGAGATGGATGACGTGCACGGGATCGAGGTCACCGGGGGCAGCTTCCCGGCCGAGATCTTCCGCCGGTTCATGAGCGAGGCGGTGGCCGGCAACGAGGAGGCCTACGGCGGCGACTTCGTGGAGCCCGGGTCCCTCGGGGACGGCCGGCTGCTGGGGGGCGAGCGCCAGAGCTTCGTCGACCCCGAGGCCCCGCCCGTCACCGAGGTGGTGCCGGCG
>JADDRA010000112.1:2131-4100 GCA_016781105.1 Actinomycetota bacterium
CACCCAGGCGCCGGCGCCCCGGCAGGCGTCGCCCGGCATGACCCTGCCGCCCAGCGTCGCCCGGCCCGAGGGCGAGCGGGAGCAACGACCGCCGGACCAGGGCGACGACCGGGACGAGGACGACCAGGAGCGGTCGCCCAAGCCCGACGAGCGGTCGTCGCGGGAGCGGTCGTCGGGCTAGGGCGAGGGCCCGAGGTGCGCCGGTAGGGTGGCTCGGTCGCCCCGGGGCTGTTCCCGGCCCGGCCGAGGAGGACCGCCGTGACGGGTGCAGCCGGGGCCAGTGGCCGGAGCAGGGCGAGCACCGTGCCCGCGCTGCGCGCCCGCAAGGTCGCCGCCGGGGCCGAGCCCCTGGTGATGGTCACGGCCTACGACGCGCCCGGCGCCCGGATGGTCGACGACGCCGGGGTCGACGTCATCCTCGTGGGCGACTCCCTCGCCATGGTCGTGCTCGGCCACGACGACACCCTCCACGTCACCGTCGACGACCTGGCCCACCACACCGCGGCGGTGGCCCGCAGCCGGCCCCGAGCCCTGGTGGTGGCCGACATGCCCTGGCTCAGCTACCACCGCAGCCCGGCCGACACGGTGGCCAACGCAGGGACGCTGGTGCGGGCGGGGGCCGGGGCGGTCAAGTTGGAGGGAGGCCGCCGCCGGCTACCCATGGTCGAGGCCCTGGTGGCGGCCGAGATCCCCGTGATGGGCCACCTGGGCCTCACCCCCCAGTCGGTCCACGTCATGGGGGGCTACAAGGTGCAGGGCCGCAAGGCCGACGACGCCGCCGGGCTGGTCGACGACGCCCTGGCCCTGGTCGACGCCGGGGTGTTCGCCATCGTGGTCGAAGGGGTGCCGGCCGACCTGGGGGCGCGCCTGACCGAGGCCGTTCCCGTGCCCACCGTGGGCATCGGCGCCGGGCCCCACTGCGACGGCCAGGTGCTGGTGCTCCACGACCTGCTCGGCCTCGGCGAGGGTCCCCCTCCCCGCTTCGTGCGCCGCTACGCCTCGCTCAGGGACGACGGCGTGCGGGCGGTGGCGGCCTTCGCAGCCGACGTGCGCTCGGGCGCCTTCCCCTCGGCCCAGGAGAGCTACGGCCCGGGTGGGGCCGGGTGAGGGTGGAGGGCGAGCACGGTCACGGGCCCGGCGACGGGCCCGGAGCCGGGGCCGAGCGGCGGATGGCGTGGGCCCGCCGAGGGGTGTGGGCCGTCCTGCTCGCCGGCGTCGTGGCCTTCCTGGTCGAGGGCGCCGACCAGCCCGCCGACCCGACCCTGGTCCCCGCCGGGGAGCAGGCCCAGGCCCGGGCCGAGGAGCCGGCGTCGCCGCCACCCGGTCCGTCACCCGCGGTCGGCCGGTTCGCCGCTCCCTCGACCACGTCGACCTCCCCCCCGCCGTCGACCTCGTCGACCAGCTCGGCCGCTCCCGCCCCGCCGCCACCGGCGAGCGCCGCACCGGCCCCCTCGACCCTTCCCCCCGCGCCCGCCCCCTCCTCCCAGGCTGCGCCCAGCCCCCCGCCGTCCCCCTCGCGCCGCCCCCTGCCCGGCTTCGATGAGGTGCGCTTTCGCATCACCAGCCCCGGCGGCAGCTTCGACGGGGTGGCTCTCCTGGCCGACGACCAGCGCAGCCGTGGCCAGGGCCTGATGGACCAGCGTGACCTGCGGGGCTACGACGGCATGATCTTCCGCTTCGAGCGCCCGAGCACCGGCCGCTTCTTCATGCGCAACACCATCATCCCGCTGTCGATCGCCTTCTTCGACGCCGGCGGCCACTTCGTGTCGGCCACCGACATGGAGCCCTGCCCCGACGAGGTGGAGGAGTGCCCCCGCTACGCCGCCGCCGGGCCCTACCTGCACGCCATCGAGGTTCCCGCCGGCGACCTGCCCCGCCTCGGCATCGGCCCCGGCGCCGTGCTGTCGTTCCCGTCGGGCTGAGCGGGGGATGGCGATGAGCGGCGAGGAGGAGCTCTACGGCGAGGAGG
>JADDRA010000112.1:4316-7633 GCA_016781105.1 Actinomycetota bacterium
GCCGACCGAGGGGCGCCGGCCCGGCGAGGGGGTGGCCGGGCTGCGGCGCTCGACCACGAGCGGGGCGCTGGCGGCCGCTGTCCTGCTCGGGTTGCGTGACGTGCTGGAGCCGCCGCCCGACGACGAGCCCGCGGTGGTGGTCGACGCGCCCGGAGAGCCCGACGACCCGGCCGCACCCCTGGTGCTGCGATTCGATCCCGAGTCGCCGTCGGGGACCGTCGCCATCGTGCGCGAGCAGCCGCGGTGAGCTGGGAGGGGCCCGGCTTCGTCGACCACCACGCCCACGTGCTGGCCGTCTCGGCCGGTGCCGCCCTCGAGTGCGGGGACGCCTCCGACCTGACCGGGCTGCGCGACCACCACCGCCGGGTCAGCGAGCGCTGGTCGACGCCGATGGACGAGCCCGTGCGGCCGCTGGTCGTCGATGACGGGCTGCGGGGCGACCTGGAGCGGGGCCTGGCCCGGGCCGCCGAGCTCGGGCTGGTCGAGCTCACCGAGGCGGGCGTGCGCGACTGGGCCTACCTGGAGGCGTTGCTGGCGCTGCGGGCCCGGGGCCCGCTCCCGGTGCGGGTCCGCCTGCTGGTAGCCAGCGGGATTGCCGAGCCGGGCCGCATGCAGCGCACCGGGGATCCCTGGCTGGAGCTGGAGGGGGTCAAGTTCTACGCCGACGGCTGGCTGGGCTCGCGCACCTGCGCCCTGCGCCAGCCCTTCGCCGACCAGGACGGCGACATCGGGATCCTCTTCCTCGACGCCGACACCCTGGCCCGCCGGGCCGACCCCTTCGCCGAGGCGGGCTGGACCATCGCCACCCACGCCATCGGCGACCGGGCCATCGAGGCCGTCCTCGACGGCTACGAGCGCCTCTTCGGCAGCGACTGCCCCCAGGCCGCGCCCCGCATCGAGCATGCCCAGGTGCTGGCCCCCGACCTGGTCCGGCGCATGGCCGACCTCGGTGTGGTGGCCTGCGTGCAGCCGAGCTTCGCCGTGGCCGACGCCCGCACCGCTCGGGCCGGGCTGGGGCCCGAGCGCGCGGAGCACGCCTACCGCTGGGACGTGCTGCTCGACGCAGGCGTGCGGGTGCTCAGTGGTTCGGACTTCCCCGTTGCGCCGCTCTCGCCCCTGGCCGGGTTGCAGTGCCTGCTCACGGGCGACCACCTCGACGGGCGCCGGGCCGGGGCCCCCACCCTGGCGCGGGAGCGGGCGATCGCCCTGATGTCCGAGGAGCGGGCCGGCACGGTCGTCCTCTCCGACGACCCGTATCAGATGGCCGAGGACGAGGTGTCGGGCATCGAGGTGGTGGAGGCCCGTCCGAGGGGCTAGCGGAGCAGGAGGAGCCGCATGCTCGGGCGCCGGTGCGGGGCAGGGACAGCCGATGCAACGACGCCAGCTTCGTGATCTGACCGTCTCCGCCCTCGGTCTGGGCTGCATGGGGATGTCGGAGTTCTACGGCAAGGGCGACGACGCCGAGTCGTCCGCAGTGATCCACCGGGCCCTCGACCTCGGGTGCACCTTCCTCGACACCGCCGACATGTACGGCCCCTTCACCAACGAGCGCCTGGTGGGCCGGGCCATCGCCGGTCGGCGCCAGGAGGTGGTGCTGGCCACCAAGTTCGGCAACGAGCGACGGGAGGACGGCTCCTGGGTGGGGGTCAACGGTCGGCCCGACTACGTGCGCCAGGCCTGCGACGCGTCGCTCGAGCGCCTGGGCGTGGACCACATCGACCTCTACTACCAGCACAGGGTCGACACCCAGGTACCCATCGAGGAAACCGTGGGAGCCATGGCCGAGCTGGTCGAGGCGGGCAAGGTCACCCACCTGGGCCTGTCGGAAGCCGGCGCCGGCACGATCCGCCGGGCCGAGGCCGTGCACCCCATCACCGCCCTGCAGAGCGAGTACAGCCTGTGGAGCCGGGAAGTGGAGGAGGAGATCCTGCCCACCGTGCGCGAGCTGGGGATCGGCTTCGTGGCCTACAGCCCCCTCGGCCGGGGCCTGCTCACCGGTGCCTACCGCTCGGCCGCCGACCTCCCCGAGGGCGACACCCGCACGTCGCGCTTCCCCCGCTTCGGGCCCGAGCACCTCGATCGCAACCTGGTCATGGTCGAGCGGGTGCGGGAGCTGGCCGAGCGCAAGGGGTGCACGCCCGGGCAGGTGGCCCTGGCCTGGGTGCTGGCCCGGGGCGACGACGTGGTGCCCATCCCCGGCACCAAGCGGCGGCACTACCTGGAGGAGAACCTGGCTGCCCTCGAGGTCAGCCTGGACGCCGACGACCTGGCCTGGATCGAGGCCAACGTCGGCGAGGCCAGCGGTGACCGCTACGCCGACATGGGCACCGTCAACCGCTGACCCGGCCCGGTCACGGGCCGTGGCCCGGCTCGACCTCCGCCGTCGCCTGGAACCCGAGCTGTCCCGGCCAGGTCGCGCTGGTGCGGGAAGGGGAGGTGGACCAGCAGGGCCGATGCCCGGGCTGCCACCCCGGTGGTCCGGTTGCGCCTCGGCGGCTTCGGCCTGATGTCGGCTGCACCCATGTGCTGGGGGCCTGCTGGCGGTGCCGTCGGCGCGCCTGCTCAGCTCGAGCGGTTGGTGCGGCAGAGCAGCACCGGGAAGAACGGCGCGCCGACGACGGCGGTGAGCACCCCGGCGGGCAGGCTCACCGGGGCGAACAGGCGCTGGGCGGCGAGATCGGCGCCGAGCAGGAGCAGGGCGCCGAGCAACCCGGCCAGCACCAGCACGCCGGTGGTCATGGGGCCGGCCAGCCGGCGGGCCCCGTGGGGGACGACGAGGGCGACGAAGGCGATGGGGCCGGCGGCGGCCACGGCGACCGACACCAGGCCCACGGCCACGGCGAAGAGCCCGAGGCGGGCGGGCTCGACCCGCACGCCGAGGCTCCGGGCGGCGTCGTCGCCCAGCTGCAGGGCCCGCAGCCGGCCCATGAGGGCCAGCGCCGCCGGCACCAGCAGGGCCAGGCCCAGGGCCAGGCGGCCCACGTCCTCCCAGACGCTGTCGAACACCGTCCCCGAGGTCCACAGCACGGCGGCGCTGACCTCGTCGATGGGGTAGCGGACGAGCATGAACAGGGTGAGGGCGGTGAGGAAGGCGTCGACCCCGATGCCCACCAGGACCAGGCGGTTCCCGATGATCCCCCGGCGCCAGGCCAGCAGGTACAGCGCGGCGGCGGTGCCCAGGCCCCCAGCGCAGGCCGCCACGGGCAGGAGGACGAGCGGCCCCCGGTTGACGATGAGCGCCACCGCCGCCACCGTGGCCCCCTCGCTCACCCCTATGACGTCGGGCGAGACCAGCGGGTTGCGCACCAGGCTCTGGA
>JADDRA010000014.1:0-1220 GCA_016781105.1 Actinomycetota bacterium
GGTGTCGATCCGGTAGAAGTCGGCGTTGGGGGTGAACAGCGGTGACAGGCCCTCCACGTCGAGGGAGGTGGCGGCGACCGGCGGGGCCAGGGGGGCGGCGACCGGCGCGAGGGCGGCCTCGCTCGGATGGGTTCCCCCCCCCAGCCAGCGAGCCGCGCCCCGTCCGGCCACACCCGCCGCTACCGCCACTCCGGTGGTGGTGGCGGCCAGTCGGAGGAAGCCTCGACGTCCCACATCGGCGGGATCGGTGGGCGACGGCGGGCGGGACTGCGGGTCCTCGGCGGTGCCGGGGGATGCCGCAGCTGCGGGTCGGACGAGCCGGCGGTGCAGGACCACCAGACCCGCGCTGGCACCAAAGGCCGCGGCCAGGGCGGCGACGCCGGGTCGGCCTGCGGGCCGGGAGGCAACGGCGGCGACCGCGAGGGCGGCGAACAGGGCGAAACCGACCACCGCCACCTGGAACCGGCGGGCGGCGGCCACCCCGAGGGCTGCCCCGATGGCCAGGGCGACGGCGATGATCCCGATCACGAGGACGAGCTTGTCGGCAGTGCCGAAGAGCCCGATGGCGGCGTCCTCGACCTCGGGCGGCACCCGTTCGATGACTTCCTGGCCGACGGCCAGCATCAGCGATGCCCCCGTGCCCCCCACCAAGGCCACGACCTCGCCGGAGGCCAGGGCGGCGGCCCCAGCCACCACGCCGGCCCGGGCAGCCTGGCCCGGCGAGCACGGGGAGCTGCTCATCGCTGGGTCTTCGGCGCCGAACCTCTACTGGACGTTGAAGGAGACCGGCATGGACGCGCCCTGGCCGGACTCGATGACGAGGACGCCCCCGCTCCAACTGCCCCGCATCCCGAAGTTGAGGGCCAGCTGGTAGCGGCCCTCGCCCAGCTCCTCAGCCTGGGCGCTCACCCCCGTGTGCGACATCTCCGACATGCCGGCGCTCAGGCACACGGTGGCGCCAGAGACCGGCGCACCTTCCCGCTGGACCACCACCTCGAAGGTGGTGCCCTGGGGCGTCGGGGGGTCGGGCTCGGTCGCCACCGAGACCTCGTAGCCGGCCTCGGCGACGGGCACTACCTCGTCGACGCGGCAGGGGTTGCCCCCATCGCCGGACGCACCGGACGCAGCCCGCGAGCTGGGGGCTTCGGTGGTCGAGCTGGCCCCACCGGCGGCCAGGTCGGTCGGGGCGGACGATTCGTCGTCGCCGCCTCCGGTGAGGA
>JADDRA010000014.1:1334-5331 GCA_016781105.1 Actinomycetota bacterium
CGGTGACCCAGAGCTCCGGACCGGGGATCTGGCCGTTGTAGCCCCAGGCCGTCACCGCCTTGCCGGGGACGAGCTCCCACTGCACCGGGGCGGCGTCGAGGGCGAACGTCTTGACCCCGTCCTGCACCTGCGGCTCGAGGCGCACGGTCCGCTCGGACTTGATCGGAGCGGAGGCCAGATCGACCTGGGGAGGGATCTCGAGGCCTTCCTCGGCCCCCGCCGTCTCGCTGGCGCCGTGACCGTCGGAGGGATCCACGTCACCCTCGGCGCCGGTGTGAGGGGTGACCGGGCCAGGGGCGGGTGACGCCTCGGCCGCCCGCTCGGTCACGCTAGCCGGCTGCGACCGCTCACTCACCAGCAGCCCCGCCCCGGTGGCGATGACCAGGCTGAGGACGACGGCGCTGGCGAAGCCGCCCCCGCCCGCCGCTCGCGTCTCCCTGTGTCGCACCCACCCGCCCCCTAGGTCTGTGCCGCAGCTATCACACCGCGAGCCCAGGGTAGCGAGAGGGCCCCCCATCCAGGCGCGGCCAGGCCGTGGGGGATCGCTGGGGTAGCGTCGGGCCGTCGAGACGACGGGTGGCGCCCTCAGCAGGAGTGAGCGGGAGACGCTCAAGGCCATCTACCGCCTCACCCGTGGCCGTCCCGACGCCCACACCGGCGCGCTGGCCGACGCCCTCGGGGTGGCCCCGGGCACCGTCACCTTCACGGTCAAGCGCCTGGCCGAGCGGGGCCTGGTCGACCACCGTCCCTATCGCGGGATGGAGCTCACCGTCGTGGGTCGCCGAACGGCGGTGGCCGCCATTCGCCGCCACCGCATCGTGGAGCGCTTCCTCGCCGACATGCTGGGCTACGCCTGGAACGAGGCCGACCGCCTGGCCGGCCGCTTCGAGCACGACCTGCCCCAGGAGGTCGAGGACCGTATCTTCGTGGCCCTCGACCGCCCGGCCACGTGCCCACACGGCTTCCCCATCCCCGCCCTGGAGGACGCCGACATCCCGGCCATGCCCTCGCTGTACGCCCTCGAACCCGGCGCGGTGGCCACGGTGGCCGTGCCCGGGTCCACCGACGCCGAGGTGGTGGCCTTCCTCGACACCCTCGGTCTGCGTCCCGGGGTCACGGTCGAGGTCAAGGAGAAGCACCCCTTCGACGGGCCCCTCGTGCTACGGGTGGCCGGCCACGACCGGACCCTGTCCAGCCTGGTGGCCCACCAGGTCTTCGTTCGCGTGCGCCTGCCTGGCTCGGAGGACGCGGCCAGCGCCTGAGCGCTCGCGCCTGCTCCAGCCCGGCGCCACCGTTTGACAACCCGGCCGAGGCCGGGTTTGCGTGGGGGACGTGGCCAAGCCCCTCGTGATCGTGGAGTCCCCCGCCAAGGCCCGGACCATCGCCGGGTTCCTCGGCCGGGACTACGTGGTCGAGTCCTCGATCGGCCACATCCGCGACCTCCCCCGCTCGGCGGCCGAGGTGCCGAGCCGGTACAAGGGCGAGCCCTGGGCCCGCCTGGGCATCGACGTCGAGCACGACTTCAGGCCGCTCTACGTCGTGCCCAGGGAGAAGAAGGAGCAGGTGGCCAAGCTGCGACGCCTGGTCAAGGAGGCCAGCGAGGTCTACCTCGCGACCGACGAGGACCGCGAGGGCGAGGCCATCGCCTGGCACCTGCGCGAGGTGCTCGACCCCAAGGTCCCGGTGCGCCGGATGGTCTTCCACGAGATCACCAGGGCGGCCATCGACGCAGCCATCGCCGAGCCCCGCGACCTCGACCTGCGGCGCATCGACGCCCAGGAAACCCGGCGGATCCTCGACCGCCTCTACGGCTACGAGGTCAGCCCGGTGCTGTGGAAGAAGGTGATGACCGGGCTGTCGGCCGGACGGGTCCAGAGCGTGGCCACCCGCATGGTCGTCGAGCGCGAGCGGGCCCGCATGCGCTTCCGCTCGGCGACGTGGTGGAACCTGGAGGCGACCTTCACCCCGGCCCGGGACGGCGTCGAGCACGAGCGCTTCGACGCCACGCTGACAGCTCTCGACGGCCGGCGGGTGGCCACCGGACGGGACTTCACCGAGACCGGTGAGCCGTCCGGTGACGGCGTCGTGGTGCTCGACGAAGCGGCCGCCGGCGCCCTGGCGGCCGACCTCGAGCACGCCGACTTCGCCGTGCGGGCCGTCGAGCGCAAGCCCTACCGACGCCGCCCCGCTCCTCCCTTCATGACCTCGACGCTCCAGCAGGAGGCCGGCCGCAAGCTGCGCATGTCGTCGGCCCAGGCCATGCGCTCGGCCCAGCGGCTCTACGAAGGGGGCTACATCACCTACATGCGCACCGACAGCACCACCCTCTCGGAGACGGCGCTGGCCGCCGCCCGGAGCCAGATCGCCCAGCGCTACGGCGCCGACTACGTGCCCCCCGAGCCCCGCCGCTACGCGACCCGGTCCAAGTCGGCCCAGGAGGCCCACGAGGCCATCCGCCCGGCCGGCGACGCCTTCCGCACGCCCGAGGAGGTGGGGCGGGAGCTGAGCGGCGCCGAGGCCCGGCTCTACGAGCTCGTCTGGCAGCGGACCCTGGCCTCGCAGATGCCCGACGCCCTGGGCGAGACCGTCACCGTGCGCCTGGGGGCGACCTCGGCCTCAGGAGCCGACGCCGAGCTGTCGGTGAGCGGGACGGTGATCAGCTTCCCCGGTTTCCAGCGGGTCCACGTCGAGGGCCACGACGGCGAGGCCGACGCCGACCCGGCCGAGCGCCGTCTGCCCGCCCTGGCCGAGGGCGACGCCCTCACCCTGGTGTCGCTGGCCCCGTCGGGCCACGAGACCTCCCCCCCGGCCCGCTACACCGAGGCGTCGCTGGTGAAGCGCCTGGAGGAGCTGGGCGTGGGCCGGCCCTCGACCTACGCCAGCATCATCGGGACCATCCAGGACCGGGGCTACGTCTGGAAGAAGGGGAGTGCCCTGGTGCCCTCCTTCACCGCCTTCGCCGTGGTCACCCTCCTCGAGCGCCACTTCAGCGACCTGGTCGACTACGCCTTCACCGCCCGGATGGAGGACTGCCTCGACGAGATCGCCGCCGGCACGGAGGAGGCCCTGCCCTGGCTGTCGCGCTTCTACTTCGGCACCGGTGGTGGCCCGGGCGGGGCCAACGGCGACGGTGGGGGCCACGACGGTAACGAGGGGCTGCGGCACCTGGTCTCGGAGCAGCTGCCCGCCATCGACGCCCGCCAGGTCAACTCCATCCCCCTCGGCGTCGACGCCGAGGGCCGGGAGGTGGTGGGCCGGGTGGGCCGCTACGGGCCCTACGTGCAGCGGGGTGAGGAGACCGCCGGCATCCCCGACGACCTGGTGCCCGACGAGCTGACCCTGGAGAAGGCCCTGGAGCTGCTGGCCGCCCCGAGCGGCGACCGGGTGCTGGGCGAGGACCCCGCCACCGGTCTGCCGGTGCTGGCCCGGGCCGGTCGCTACGGCCCCTTCGTCCAGCTCGGCGAGGTGGTCGAGGGCTCCAAGGACAAGCCCCGCACGTCGTCGCTGCTGACCGGCATGACCCTCGACACGGTGAGCCTCGACGACGCCCTGCGCCTGCTCACCCTGCCCCGGGTGGTCGGCGTCGACCCGGCCGACGGCCTGGAGATCACCGCCCACAACGGTCGCTACGGGCCCTACATCAAGAAGGGGAGCGACACCCGCAGCCTCGACACCGAGGAGGAGCTGTTCAGCGTCTCGCTCGACGACGCCCGCAGGCTGCTGGCCGAGCCCAAGCGCCGCAGGGGCCGGGGCCAGGCCGCTCCCCCGCTGCGCGAGCTCGGCGACGACCCCGCCTCGGGCAAGCCGATCGTGCTCAAGGAGGGCCGCTTCGGCCCCTACGTCACCGACGGGGAGACCAACGCGTCGCTGCGCAGGGGCGACACCGTCGAGGGGATCACCGGCGAGCGGGCCGCTGAGCTGCTGGCCGATCGCCGGGCCGCCGGCCCCTCGCCCAAGCGGGCGGGCCGCAAGGCTCCGGCCAGGAAGGCTCCGGCCA
>JADDRA010000014.1:5463-7574 GCA_016781105.1 Actinomycetota bacterium
GCCACGAAGCAGAAGAAGAAGACGGCGGCGACCAAGCAGACGGCGGCGTCGAAGAAGCGGGCGACACCCAAGGTGGCCGGGGCGGGGGGAACGGGTGGAGGGCGGACCAGCCCTGCGCCCTGAGCGAGGCCGCCGGGACCCCTAGCTAGTCTTGCCTCGTGGCCCAGGCCCGACGCTCGCGGGAGCCGGAGCTCCGCCACGACGGTGATCGACCGAACCCCGGTCGAGGGAACGGCAGCCCCCCCGAGGGCGGTCGGCCCGAAGGGACGCCCGACGGCGAGGTACCCACCCGTCCCGTCCCCCACCTCGCCCCCGCTCCCGCGCGCACCGCCACCGTCCGGCTGTTCGGCTCCCACGACTTCTTCCGCCTCTGGCTGGCCCAGGTCGTCTCCGCCCTGGGCGACTGGATCGGCTTCCTGGCCCTGCTGGCCATCGCCGAGCGCATCGGCGGGGCGGGGGCCATCGGGGTGGTCATGACCGCCCGCATCCTGCCCGGCTTCTTCCTGGCCCCGCTGGCCGGCGTGCTGCTGGATCGCTGGAACCGCAAGCGGGTGATGGTGGGCTGCGACGTCGGGCGGGCGGTCGTGCTCTTGGCCCTGCCCCTCGTCGACAGCATCTTCCAACTGGTGGTCCTGTCCTTCCTGTTGGAGGTGCTCACCGTCATGTGGTCGCCGGCCAAGGAGGCCGAGGTGCCCAACATGGTGCCGGCCGGGCACCTGGCCACGGCCAACTCGCTGTCGATGGTCGCGGCCTACGGGAGCATCCCCGTGGCCGCCGGCCTCTTCGCCGGTCTGGCCAAGGTGGCCGACGTCCTCAGCCGCCAGGAGTCCCTGGCGTTCCTCGACGAGGCCTCGCTGGCCGTGTACTTCGACGTCGTCACCTTCCTCCTCTCGGCAGTCCTGATCTCCACCCTGCGCTTCGGCGACGGCGCCCGGGCCACCACCGCGCCGGGCACGAGCACGTCGGGCACGAGCACGTCGAGGCGAGCCGACCGCGGCGGCGTCGACCTCCGGGGCACGCTCCGGGACTTCAAGGAGGGGTGGCAGTTCGTCGCCTCCAACCGCACCGTCGCCGCCGTCATGGTGGGCATGGGCGCCGGCCTCATCGGCGGGGGCATGCTGGTGCCCCTCGGGCCGCTGTTCACCGAACAGGTCCTCGGCGGGGGCACCGCCGGCTTCGGCCTGGTCGTGTTCGCCCTCGGCATGGGCGTGGCCGTGGGGGTGGTGGCCATCTCGGTGCTGAACGCCCGCTTCGACAAGCCCCGGACCTTCACCACCGCCCTGGTGGCGGCCGGCGTGGCCCTGCTGCTGGGGGCCTCGATGTCGACCCTCATCCCCGCCCTGGCGCTCGTCGCCATCCTCGGTGCCGGCGCTGGCTGCGCCTATGTGCTCGGCTACACCATCCTCCAGGAGGGGGTGAGCGACGACCTGCGGGGTCGCACCTTCACCGCCCTGTACACCGTGGTGCGGCTGTGCCTGCTCATCGCCTTCGCCGTGGGCCCCTTCCTCGCCGGGGCGCTGGGTCGGCTGTCGGACCGGCTCAGCGAGGGCGAGGTGTCCCTGGGCGGGCTCACGATCAGCACCCCGGGGGTGCGCCTCACGCTGTGGCTGGCCGCGGTGATCATCGTGGTGGCCGGAGTGCTGGCCGGTCGGGTCCTGCGGGAGGGTGAGAGCCGGGCCCCCGAGGAGGTGACGGCGTGAGGGGTCGCCTCGTGGTCCTGGAAGGGGGCGAGGCCTGCGGCAAGTCGACCCAGGCCGGCCTCCTCGCCCCCCGGCTCGGCGCCGTGCTGACCCGGGAGCCGGGCGGCACCGAGATCGGCGAGCGCCTGCGCGACCTGGTGCTGGATCCGGCGTCGGCGGTGCTCGACGCCCGCACCGAGGCCCTGCTCATGGCCGCGGCCCGGGCCCAGCACGTGGCCGAGGTGGTGCGGCCGGCCCTGGCCGCCGGCCGGGACGTGGTCAGCGACCGCTTCGTGGGGTCCTCCCTGGGCTACCAGGGCTACGGCCGGGGCCTGCGGGTGGGCGACGTGGCCGCCCTGTCCCGCTTCGCCATCGCAGGGGTCGACCACGACGTAGTCGTTCTGCTCGACCTGGCGCCGGCCCAGGCCCTGG
>JADDRA010000080.1:0-3864 GCA_016781105.1 Actinomycetota bacterium
GCAGGCGAACATGCCCTGGAGCTGCTCCACGAAGGCCCTGCCCCACTGCCGGTAGGCCTTGAGGACCACCTCGGTGTCACCGGTGGAGAAGAAGCGGTGGCCCTCGGCGGCCAGCCGGCGGCGCAGCTCCGGGTAGTTGTAGATGCAGCCGTTGAAGACGATGGCCAGATCGAGCTCGGGGTCGACCATGGGCTGGGCCGCCCGGGTCGAGAGGTCGATGACCTCGAGGCGGCGGTGGGCCAGCGCCACCGGGCCCCGGGCCCACACGCCCGAGCCGTCCGGTCCCCGCCGCTGCATGCTGGCCGCCATGCGGGCGACCGCGCCGACGTCGGCTGTCGCTCCGTCCCTCCGGAGCTCCCCGGCGAACCCGCACATGCCCCGCCGAGGGTAGCCGGGCGCCCGCCGGCAGCCGGGCGGGACTCAGGGGGCGAGGACGGCGCGCGCCACCAGGTCGGTGCCGAAGGTGGTGACGATGGCCAGGTAGAGCAGGCCGGTGGCGGCCATGACGGCGGAGTAGGAGCGCTCACGCAGGGCGGCCCGGGTGACGGCGCACAGCGCGATCGTCCCCAGCGCGCAGGCCAGCCAGAACCAGCCCAGCAGGCCGTTGTAGCCGTCGTCGAGGGTGCCGGACAGCACCGAGAGCATGCCGGTGGGCACCAGGAGCAGCCCCACCTCGACCGGCCACAGCGCGGTGAGGAGGCGGACCTGCTCGAGCAGCGGCCCCCGACCCAGGCCGGGCTGGACCAGGTACCAGTGCCCGAGCAGCATGGCGTCGGTCACCGCCCCGAGGAACAGGGCCCCGACCACGGTCCGGGCCACAGCCAGCAGCGGGCTCCCCCCGGCGTCCAGGCCGGCCGCCACCAGGCCCACGAGGCCGATGGCCGGGGCCACCAGGTCGAGCCAGGGAGGGAACTCGGCTCCCTGGACCGCGGTTCCCTCCGTTCTGGCGCCTCCAGGGGCTGACAACCCAGCCGATGCTGCTGCCGGAACGGGGATGCGGGCCTCGCGCCGGGCCTGGCGGGCCCGCTCGCCGGCCACCCCCGCCTTGCGGCGGGCCACCGAGACCGCCAGCGCGGCACCGGAGGCCAGCACCACGCCGGCGGCGGCGGCGTCGCGCACGGGGACAGGGCCGAGCACGGCGCCGACCGCGACCGACGCGCCGGCCAGCACCAGGTAGGTGGCCCGCAGCAGCCACCCGTAGCCGATCCCGACCTCCCGGCGCCGGGTCGTGACCCAGCCGCAGAACGACCCGCCCACCGCCCAGCCCAGCAGCACGGTGGCGGCGTCGAGGCGGATCACTCCGTGGGACCGTACCGCCCGGGGGACCCGGATCCAGTGCCGGCCCGGCCCCGGGCAGGCGCGGCCACTAGCGCCGCGGCAAACCTTCGCTCATCCGCTGCAGGGCGCCCTCGACCGGCTCGGGCCAGCGCCGGCCGTTGCGCTTCGCCCCGACCCGGGGCGGGGCGTCCTCCACGTCCTCCTCACCCATCCGGTAGTAGCCGTAGCCGTAGCCGAAGCCGTACAGGTCCTCCTGGTCGACGCCGTTGAGCACCGAGCCGATCAAGGGCGCATCCACCTGGCGCAACAGCTCCACGGCCCGGTGGTACTCCTTGCGGTTGGTCCGCCCGGCCGTGCCCACCAGGATGGTGGCGTCGACGACGCGCGAGAGCACGAGGCTGTCGGTGACGGGCAGGACCGGCGGGCTGTCGACCAGCACCACGTCGCACTCCGAGCGCAGGGCGGACAGGACCTCGGCGCTGCGCTGGGAGGCCAACAGCTCCGAGGGGTTGGGCGGCGGGGGACCGGAGGCCAGGAGGGCGAGCCGGCTCTGGCCCGGGACAGGCTGGAGCGAGGCCGACAGCGGGATCGACCCGAGCAGCACGGAGGTGAAGCCGGTGGTGTTGGTCAAGCCGAAGAACTCGTGGATGCGAGGGCGGCGGAGGTCACAGCAGACCACCACGACCCGCTGACCCGAGCTGGCCAGGGCCACGGCCAGGTTGGCCAGGGTCGTGGTCTTGCCCTCGGAGGCGTTGGGGCTGGTGAGCTGGATGACCTGGACCGGGTGGTGGAGGCCGATGAACTGGACCGAGGTCCGCAACGACCGGTAGGCCTCCGCCGCGGGCGACGCCGGTTCGCTCAGCGACACCACCTGGGGCTGGGTCCGGTCCTTCCAGTCGGCCAGGGCGGGGATGAGGGCGAGGGTGTCGAGGCCACCCGTCGCCCGCTCGAGCTCGTCCTTGGTCTTGACGGTGTCGTCGAGCTGCTCGCGCACGAAGGCCAGGCCCACCCCGAGCATGAGCCCCACGACCAGGGCCAGCAGGGCGTTGCGCAGCGGGGTGGGCTCCACCGGCGCCGACGGCTCCTGGGCCCGGCCGACCAGGCGGACCCCGCCGGACTCGGTCAGGTTGCGGGCGAGCTGGAGCTGGTCGAGCTGTTCGGCGTAGCCCTCCTGGCGGGCCTGCAGGGCCTCTCGCTCTGCGGCCGTCTGCTCGGGCGGGCCCGCCTGCTCGAGCTGGCGGATCTGCTGTTCGAACTCGTCCACCTTGGCCTGGACCTGCTCGCCGGCGGCCAGCAGCTCGCCCACCAGCTGCTCCTGCCTGAGCCTGATGTAGGTCTCGGCGTAGACGTTGGCGGACTCGGCCGCCTGGCGGGGTTCGGTGCTCCTGGCGCTGATGCGGACCAACAGGGTTTCCGGCACCCGTACGACGCTCACCTCGGGCTGGACCCCCAGGACCTGGGCCGCCGCCTCCCGGACCGAGCGCGACTGCATGACCTGGACCTCGGTGTCGACCTGGGCGCCGCCGGCGACGCTGCCGGGCGCCAGGATCGCCTGGGTCGAGCGGGCCTCGAACACCACGTCGGCGCTGGCCTGGTACACCGGGGTCTGGAGCAAGGAGACGGCCAGGGCAGAGGCCACCACCCCGACGACGCAGAGCAGGATGATCAGCTTGCGGCGCTGCAGGACAGCGAGCAGGTCACGCAGGTCGAGCTGGCCGCCCGCATCGGTCTTGGCCATCGCCTGAGCGTAACGGCTCGCTCGCCCCGTCTCGTCTCGGCCGCCGGGGCGCCACAAGGGGTGAGCGCGCCGTATCATGGCGAGATGGGTTGGTGCCACGAGTTCGGTGTCGAGATCGACCCCCGCTGCAGCCACCCCATGGCGGCAGGAGGTTCGGCCTGCTCCTGCCCGGAGTGCGGCACGGTCTGCCGGGGCCGTTTCGAGGGCGGCTGCGAGGCGGTGTGGGAACGGGGTCTGCGCCTCGACGCCCCGGCCCGGCCCACCATCCACGCCCCCAAGCCTGCGCTCGCCCTGGCGGCTGCTGCGGCCGCGGCAGCGGCGACCAACGGGACGCTCCCCGAGACCGGTGCCGGGAGCGAGCTGCGGGTCAACGGCTCCCAGCCCGCTCCTGTCGACCACGAGGCGGCGCCATCCCACCCGGGCCCGCCCGGGCCGAGGGAGGACGCCGGGTTGGTGCAGCGGATGGCGCTGGTGGAGATCGCGCTCACGGCACTGGTCGGCCGGGTCGACCGGCTGGTGCACATGGAAACCGCCCTCACGGCGCTGGCCGAGCAGGCCGAACGGCTCGCAGCCGTGCGACGAGAGCTGAACGCAATGGCCGAGCAGCTGCGGGCACAGCACCAGAGCCGTGCGTCCCTGGAGCGCCACGTCGCCGATCTGGGCAAGGTGCTGGGTCAGCTCGGTCTGGAGGTCAACGACCGCCTCGACCTGGTCGAGACGGTGCTGGACGACCTGGAGAGCCGTGCCTCGGTCCCCGGAAAGGAGAGCGCCGACTCCGCTGCGCCCGGGGCGGTACCCGAGGCCGTCGCCGACCAGGCCTGGGACGACGCCACGAGGGACGACGCCAC
>JADDRA010000080.1:3981-4708 GCA_016781105.1 Actinomycetota bacterium
GGACGACGACGCTCCGCACGACGCCAGCCCGGACGACGCCAGCCCGGATGACGAGCTGGGCAGTGGCGAGGTGACGCAGACGCTACGAATAGGTTCCCTGGGCAGCGGCGAGGCCAGGTCGGCCTGAGCCGGGACCTGCGCCCTTCGACAGGACGTCAGGCCATGGCGTCGTCGAACACCCGGCCCGCTGAGCGGGCGGGAGACAGCGAGCCCGGCCAGAGGAAGGCGACCGTGCGGTCGATGAGCCGGGACAGCTCGTCGGTCATCCGCTCGCAGGCTTCGTGCGAGTACCCCATCTGGTCGGACACGTAGTCCCCGGCGTCGCCGCTGTCAGGAGGACCTCCCGCCGATCTCGCCGTCGCCTGGCTGCGGGCCTCGTGCACCCTGGCCACGAAGCCACGGAGGGACTCCTCGGGGCGCCGACCCCGAACGGGGCGGTCGTAGGAGACGATCTCCTTGAGGGTGAAGGTGGAGGGCCAGACATGAGGCGCGAGGTGGGCGGCGGCCTCGACGTGCTGGCGGGCCATGCCGAGCACCAGGTCGGCCTCCCCGAGAAGCTGCGCGTTCAGGGCGAGGCTCTTGTGCCCGGACAGCTCGAGCCCACGAGCGCGGAGGACCTGCAGGACGGGGCCGGGCGGGCGGGCGCCCCGCTGCTCGAGCCCGGCAGTGCCGAACGACGGCGGGCACCCCGAGGTCGGCCAAGCGCCGTGCGAGCAACATTGCCGCC
>JADDRA010000080.1:4774-7411 GCA_016781105.1 Actinomycetota bacterium
CCTCGCTCCTCGGGAAGCTCGGAAAGATGCACGGTGAGGTCGTGCTCGGGACGAGGCTCGTCGGAACGGGATTCCCGGGCACCGTTGCGGGGGTGACGAGGGCGCGGCGGAGCGGGCTCCGGGCAGGTGACAGGTCGGGAAGGGCTTCCGCGCCTTCCGCCCGTCAGTCCTGGCCCACGTCCCGAGGAACGGGAGTGCTCCCGCGACGACCACCACTCCCCCTGCTCCCGTGCGCACCATGGCCCTCTCGCCCCGGCTGGGCCCTGAACAGGGTGTCATCCCCGCTGGCAGACCTCGCGCACCTCGAAGGCCAGCGGCTTGGCGGACCAGTCGGACCTGAAGCACCCGAAGTTGTTCTCGCGACCCGACGTGGGGTCGCGAGGGCTCGAGCCGTTGACCAGCTCGTAGCAGACGACCCGCGTCACCCCACGCTCGCCGAGGCGCCGTAGGATCTCGACGTACCCCGAGGCCTGGGCCCGCTCGCCCTCGCGGTTCGCTCCGTAGCGGTACCCGTCGCCGATGATGAAGTTGCTCTCGGTGGCGATGAGCGGCCTGGACCCGGTCATGCGGCGGGTCTGGCGCAGGTGGCGATCCATGCCGTCGACGTCGATCGGCAGCCGGGTGAAGTAGAGGTGCAGGTTGCCCAGGTCCATGGCGTGGCTCAGGTCCCCCATGAGCTCGGCGTTGTCCGGATCGAGGGTCGGGCCGGCCACCTGCACACCGGGAAAGCGCTGGTGGACCTTGGCGTAGAGCTCCTCCTGGTGCTCCCGGAGCTCCTTCAACACCCCTGGCCCGTACTGGATCACCCCCTCGTGCTCGTCGGAGTTCCGGTCCCACTCGTTGGCCCCTTCGATGACTCGCACGATCCCGTACCGGACCAGCGGCTCCAACACGTCGAGCGTCTCGTCCACCGGTTCGGCGGGATGTCCTCCGATCATGGAGAAGTAGGTGGCGGGCGCGGTCTCGGTTGATGCGTGCACCCGGCGCGCGGCGAGGTAGACCCGGTCGTACCAGCTGTCCCCCTGCCCGGTCGGGATGCCATCCCTGGCCCACCGGGCACCCAGGGCCTTGACCGCGCGGGCGACGTTGGCGCTGTCGGCGTACGGGGTGTTGAAGAAGCTCAGGTGGGTGGCGACCCCCCCGTAGGGGAGGACAGGGCCGGCCTTGCCTGCACAGGCCCATCCGCTCTGCAGGGACAAGGCGGTGGCACCGATCAAGAACGTGCGACGGTCCATCGTTCCTCCTCATCCTGGCCCGCCACCCTGTTGGCACCATCTTCGGAGGGAAGGAGCTGGACGTCGAGGAAGAGCGACCAGCTCGTAGTGGCGCAGGCCAGCGTGGCCTCGCCTTCGCTACCCGTGTGCGACCCGGGAGACGTCAGTACGCCCCTCGGCCTCGGGCTACAGCGTTGACCGTCTTCCAAAGGATCAGGAAGTCCAGTGCGGGAGACCAGTTGTCGACGTAGTACAGGTCGAGGCGCACCGCTTCCTCCCAGGGGAGGTCGGCGCGGCCGCTCACCTGCCACAGACCGGTCAGGCCGGGCTTGACCAGCAGTCGGCGGCGGACGTCGTCCCCGTAGCGCTCCACTTCGTTCGGCAGGGGCGGGCGAGGACCTACCAACGACATGTGCCCGGCGAGCACGTTCCAGAGCTGGGGGAGCTCGTCGAGGGAGAACCGTCGCAGCCACCGCCCGAAGGGTGTGCACCGAGGATCGTCCCGGAGCTTGAACAGCAGTCCGTCGTGCTCGTTGCGGTGGATGAGGGTGTCGAGCTCCTCCTCGGCGGTGGTGCGCATGGTGCGGAACTTGCGGATGACGAAGACCCGGCCGTCGCGTCCCACGCGCTCCTGGCGGAACAGGGCCGGCCCCGGGCTGGTCCGGCGCACGAGAACGCCGAGGCCCACGAGGAACGGTGCCAGCACCACCAAGCCCACGCCGGCCACCAGCCGGTCGAAGCAGCCCTTGAACAACCGAGCCGCCCCGCTGAACCGAGGCTCCTCGACGTGCAGGAGGGGCAGACCGGCCACCGGGCGGATGGCGATGCGGGGCCCGGCGACGTCGGTGACGGCGGGGGCGACGATCAGCTCGACGCCGCTGCCCTCCAGCTCCCAGGCGAGGGCACGCAGGCCGCCTGAGGGCAAGCCACCCTCGCCGGCCACGGCCACGACATCGGCCCGGCAGGCGAGCAGGGCGCCACGCACCTGATCGGGCCCACCCTCCACGGGCAGGTCCGCTTCGTCCACGCTCAGGGCGTTGACGCCCCCGGGGACGCAGACACCGACGACGCGAAAGCCCGCGTGCGGGGTCCGGTACAGATGCCGGGCCAGATCACTGACCGCCTCGATCGTTCCCACGGCAAGGACACGGCGCAGTCCCCGCCCTCGGGCTCGCTGGTCGTGCAGCCACTTCCTCGCCCGGTAGCGCCCGAACATGGTCAAGACGGCGGCGGACGACACGGCGGTGCCGACGAACGCTCGGGACACCTCGACTCCTGTGAGGTACACGAGGATGGCCACCAGGGCGAAGAAGCGCAGGCCGACGTTCAGCACCCGTCGGTACTCGTCGGCCCCGATGCCCAGCACCCGCACCTCGTAGCCACCGCTCAGCACGGTGACCGCCAGCCACAGGGGCACGGCCAA
>JADDRA010000111.1 GCA_016781105.1 Actinomycetota bacterium
CAGCCTTCCAAGCTGGTGACGCGGGTTCGACACCCGTCACCCGCTCTCCGCGAGGGGGCACGAGAGGTTGGCGTCGGCTCCCCCCCGGACCGCTCCTGGTCCCCCCGCACCAGCGCACCGCAGAAGCAGCGCAGAACCACGATCCGCACCTCCCCCGACCAGGCGAAGCGCACGATGCGACGAGGGCCGAGCAGGACCCGGCGCCGGCACGTCGAGCAATGGGGAGCGAACACGAACGACCTCGCCGCGCTAGGGGGCCCTTCATCGTGGGCGCCGTGCCCCTGCCGGTCACGGGCCAATCTGGCAGGATTGGCTGGTCGATCTCCAGGCCAGTACCCGTGAAGTGGTCGCCGTCGAGCGCCTCTCGTCACTGCTCGGCGGCTGGGCCGACGCGAGCCACGGCACCTTGGCCCAGCAGCTGGCGCACGCCCTGCGCCGGGCCGTGGTGAACGGCCTGCTGGTCGAGGGGGTCCGCCTCCCCGGCGAGCGAGCCCTGGCCGAGGCCCTGGCCGTCAGTCGCTCGACGGTGAGCACCGCCCTGGACGAGCTGCGGGCCGACGGAACCCTCACCTCGCGCCAGGGCAGCGGCACGATCGTGCGCGGGCCGCGGGCGCCTGCGATCACCGGGACCCGCATCGCCGACCACTTCTCCTCGTGGCCCGGCATCGACCTCGCCGCCGGGAACCCCCCGGACCCCTCGCACCTCCCGCCCGTCACCGTCGCCGTGGCCGACCTGCTGGCCAGTGGAGGTGGTCCCGGCGTGCAGCCCCTCGGGCTCCCCGCGCTGCGCGCTGCCCTCGCCGGCCAGCACGCGATCCAAGGCCGCTTGACCGATCCCGAGCAGATCCACGTCACCGCCGGGGCGCACCAGGCCATCGCCCTGGTGGTCTCGGCCCTCGTCGCCCGGGGCGACCCGGTGGCGGTGGAGGCCACCAGCTACCCCGGGATCTTCGACATCGTCGACACGCTCGGGGCCCGGGTCGTCCCCCTGGCCTGCGACCGGGCGGGAGTGGTCCCCCACGAGCTGGAGCGGGTGCTGTCCGAGCATCACCCCAAGGTGCTCTACTTCCAGACCGGTCCTCACAACCCCACCGGCCGCGTCCCCGCCAGCGCCCGGCTACGGGCGCTGGCCGACGTGCTCGACGGCCACGACAGCATCGTGGTGGAGGATGTCGCCCTGGCCGAGCTCACCTTCGTCGGACGGGTGCGACCCGAGCTCGCCGACCTGTGCCGGCGGGCGGTGGTGGTCTCGGTCGGGTCATTCAGCAAGGTGGCCTGGGGCGGGTTGCGCATCGGCTGGTTCCTGCTCCCCCGCCGCTCGTCGAGCGCACCATGTACCTCCGCCTGGCCAACGACCTCGGGTCTTCGGTACCGGCCCAGCTGCTCGCCCTGGCGCTGCTGGACCACCTCGACGACCTGGCCCAGCGGCGTCGGGCCACGCTGGCGGCGACCGTCGAGCGAGCGGTCGAGCACCTGCGGAGCTCGGTTCCCGACTGGCAGCTCAGCGAACCGGAGGGCGGGTCGGTGCTGTGGGCCACGCTGCCAGTAGCCGACAGCGCCGCCTTCGTACACCTCGCCGGCCGCCACGGCGTCCACGTCGTCCCCGGCTCGGCGGCCACGCCCGAACGTGCGCCCGGCCCCCACGTGCGCATCTGCGTCGACCGACCCTGGCCGCTGGTCGAGGCCGGCCTGCAGCGCTTGGCCCTGGCCTGGCGGGAGCACGAAGCACGGACCGGGCCGGTCCTCGGCTGAGCCACGATGGCGGCCCGTCCCATCGTCGGCCTTGGCAAGCTGGAGCATGGCAACCTCGCTCGGCACCGCCGCCCGGGACGCGCTCGCGGCCGGGCACCTGGCCCATCTCGTCACCCTCAACGACGACGGCAGCGCCCAGGTCGCCATCGTGTGGGTAGGCGTCGAGGATGACGAGATCGTCTCGGCCCACCTCCAGCCGAGCCAACGCAAGCTCCACAACGTCGCCCGGGACCCGCGTGTCGTGCTCTCCATGGAGACGGGTGGGCGCAACGAGATCGGCCTCGACCACTACCTCGTGGTGCACGGGAGGGCCAGGATCACCGAAGGGGGAGCACCCGAGCTCCTGCAACGACTGGCGCGCGCCTACCTCGGCCCCGACGTGAACTTTCCCCCGATGCCCGACCCACCTCCCGGCGTGGTGCTGCACATCTCGGTCGAGCGGGTCACCGGCGTCGGCCCCTGGGGCTGACCGGTCGAGCTCGCGAGAGCGCGTGCGCGCGCTCAGCGGTGCGCCCGGCGGACCGACTCGAGGTCGGGCGCCGAGCTGCGGTCGCGCTTGAGCTCGGAGAAGTTCCCGTAGCGGGCCAACCAGCGGACGTGGTGCCACAGCTCGACCGCATCGGCGTCGTCGGGAACCTCGGAGATCACCGGACCGAAGATCGCTGGTCCGTCTCCACCGTCGAGCACGATCGTGGGCACCCCGAAGCTCCGGGTTCGCTCGCACAGCGCCCGGTGCTCGTCGCCGACGCGCTCCAGGGTCGAGGGGTCGGACGTGGCCTGCTCGAGCAGGGCGACGTCGAGGCCGGCATCGACCAGGCTGGCCTCCAGCGTCTCGACCGCATCCAGGTCCTGGCCCTGCTCGTGGACCCGCCGTCCCAGCGCCGCATAGAAGGCGCCGACCGCGGCAGCACCGCCGTGGTCGCGCACGACCACGACGGTGCGCAGAGCAGAGGCGGATCGGGCATGGGCACGGGCCATCTCCTCGGGCTCCGTGCCCGCGTTCTGCATCTCCAGCGAGAAGAGCCCCCAGGACAGCTCCACCTCCCCCAGCTCGGCCAGGCGCCGGGCCCAGCGCGCGCTCTGGTAGCACCAGGGGCAGATCGGGTCGAAGTAGAAGCAGACGGGTTCAGCCATGTCGCTTCCCTTCCCCCAACCTGGAGATCACGCCCCTGCCCGAGGCATCGCCCACACCGGGGACCGGGAGTCCCCGCGCCACCCTCACCGGCTGGTCGTGCGCTTGTACTGCCCCACGGCCAGGGGGACGAAGATGGCCACGATGACGCCGGCCCAGAGAAGGGTGTAGAGCACCGGGTTCTGCAGGGACCAGGCGTCGGGACGCCGGCGGCGGGGTTGATGTTGCCGAACAGCTCTCGGGAGGCCTGGACCACCGATGACACCGGGTTCCACTCGGCGAAGGTGCGGAGCACGGTGGGAAGTTTGTGGCTGGGCACGAACGTTGGCGACGAACATGAGCGGGAAGATGACCATGAACCAGGCGTTGTTGACGACCTCGGGGCTGGCGACCAGCAGGCCCACGTAGGCCATCACCCACGAGAAGGCGTAGGCGAAGACCAACAGCAACAGGAAGCCCCCGAGGGCCTCCAGCGGAGACTGCGCACCCGCCAGCCCACCAGCAGCCCGGTCGCCGACATGACACCGATCGACAGAGCGTTGGTGACGATGTCGCTGGCCGTGCGCCCGAAGAGGACCGACGAGCGCGACATGGGCAGGGAGCGGAAGCGGTCGATCACGCCCTTCTGCATGTCCTCGGCCAGACCAGCCCCGGTGAAGGTAGCCCCGAAGATGACCGTCTGGGACGAAGATCCCGGTAGTCACCCCCGGAACCTCGATCGAGCTGCCGAACACGTAGGCGAAGAGCAGGACGATCATGATGGGCGACATCAGGGTCCACACCAGGATGTCCGGGACCCGCTTGATCCTGGTCAGGTTGCGCGTGGCGACCACGGCACCGTCGGCGAAGGTGCGCATCACCGGGTTCATCGAACGACCTCCTTGTCCTGGTCACTGATCGTGTGGCCGTCGTGGTGCACGTCGCGGGCACCGTCCAGCCCGCGCGTGGCGGGGTCGCCGTCGAGCGTGACGGGCCGGGGTGGCCGTCGACACCTCCGTCACCCTGGGGCCCGGGCTCGGTGGCGTGGCCGGTGAGCTGCAGGAAGACGTCGTCGAGGGTGGGGCGTCGCAGCCCGACATCGAGGACGCCGACGGCGGCGCTGTCGAGCAGGCGCAGCACGCGCATGAGCACGCCGGCACCGCCACTGACGGGAGCCGTGAGGCGCCGAGTGTGCTCGTCGACCTGCACGTCGCCCACAGCCAGCTGGGCCAGCGCGCCTCGGGCGGCGGCCAGGTCGGAGGCCGACTCCACCACGAGCTCCACCCGCTCCCCGCCCACCTGGGCCTTGAGCTGGTGGGCGGCGCCCTCGGCGATGATGCGGCCCTGGTCGATCACCACGATGGTGCCGGCCAGACGATCGGCCTCCTCGAGGTACTGGGTGGTCAGCAGCAGCGTCGTGCCCGCCGCCACCAGCTCGCGGATCACGCCCCACAGGTCGGTGCGGCTGCGGGGATCGAGCCCGGTGGTGGGCGCGTCGAGGAACAGCACGCTCGGCTCGGCCACCAGGGCCGCGGCCAGGTCGAGGCGCCGGCGCATGCCGCCCGAGTAGGTCTTGACCGCCGATCCCCGGCCTCGTCCAGGTCGAAGCACTCGAGCAGCTCCAGGGCTCGCGCCTTGGAGCGGCGACGCCCGAGCCAGTAGAGGCGCCCGACCATGTCGAGGTTCTCGAACCCGGTGAGGTGCTCGTCGACCGCGGCGTACTGGCCGGAGAGCCCGATGCGCTCGCGCACCCCCTGGGGATCGCGGCGCACGTCCAGCCCGGCGACTTCGGCCGTGCCGCAGTCGGGCTCTAGCAGCGTGGTGAAGATGCGCACGGCGGTGGTCTTGCCCGCCCCGTTGGGCCCGAGCAGACCGAGCACGCAACCCTCGGGGACGGCGAGGTCAAGTCCGTCGAGCGCGGTCAGCGCCCCGTAGCGTTTTGACCAGGCCCGAGGCCCGGATCATGTCGGCCATGGCTCCTCTCTCTCCTGTCGTGATCTGGGAGCTGAGACGTCCACCCCGTCGCCAACTCATCGGCGGATGTCGTCCCCGCGGACGCTAGGGAGCCTTGCGGCCGATCTGGCCGCGATGGCGGCAAGGATGGAGCCGTGGACGATCCCACGCGCGGGTGCTCCAGCTGCTCTCGTTGTTGCAGACCCACCGCTTCTGGCCCGGCGGCGAGCTGGCCGAGCGACTTGACGTGAGCGCCCGGACCCTGCGGCGAGAAGTCGAGCGGCTGCGCCAGCTCGGCTACCCCGTCGATGCCACGCCCGGTATCGCCGGGGGCTACGGCTCGCCTCGGGCGCCCATATGCCCCCGCTGCTCCTCGACGACGAGGAAGCCGTCGCCATCGCCGTGGGGCTGGGGGCGGCGGCGGGCGCCTCGGTTGACGGCCCACACCACCGTCGACGCCGAGGCGCTGGCCGTGCTCGCCCAGGCCTGCCCGGACCACGAGCAGGTGCGCTTCGACTACCGGCGCCGCGACGGTGACGAGACCCTGCGCCTGGTGGAACCCCACCAGCTGGTGTCGGCCGGCCGGCGCTGGTACCTGGTGGCCTGGGACGTGCGCCCGGCCGACTGGCGGAGCTTCCGCCTCGACCGCCTCCAGGCGCCGGTGCTCGCCGGAGCTCGCTTCCGGCCTCGCCCGCTCCCCGCCGACGACGGGGCCGAGTTCGTGGCCCGGTCGATCCGCTCCATGCCCATGCCCCACGAGGTCACCGTCGTGGCCCACGGTCCGCTCGACGAGGTGAGGACCGTCATGTGCTGGTCGGACGCCGACATCGAGGCCCTCGGCCCCCGAACCTGCCGGGTGCGCATCCGGGCCGGGTCCCTCGACTGGTTGATCTCGGCCGAGGCCATGCTCGCCATCGCCTTCGACGTGGAGGCCCACGATCCGCCCGAGGTCGTGGCCCGCCTGAGCGAGCTGAGCCGGCGCCTCGACCGAGCGATCACCCCGAGGGGGGACGAGGCCGCGAGGCGCTGACCCTCCTCCAACGTTCGCAGACGCATTCCGTCGGCTCGGGGCCAACAGTAGGTTGCTCCGGAGATGGCAGCCCGAGAGGCCGACGACCCAAGCTACGCCGACCTGGTTCGGGCCTCGCATCTGGTCGCGCCTGACGACGTCCCGCGGCTGGTGGTCGACCACGTGAGAAGCCTCGGCGCCCATGATGCCGCGCTGTACCTCACGGACTACGAGCAGCGTGTCCTCGTGCCGGTGCCCTGTCCCGAGGGACCCGAGCGGGAGGCGGTGGTGATCAATGCCACCTTGGCGGGCCGGTGCTACAGGACCCTCGAGATTCAGCAGGCCGCCGCGGAGGATGGTGGCACGCGACTCTGGGTCCCCGTGCTCGACGGGGCAGAGCGACTCGGAGTGCTCGAGCTCGCCTTTGCCGATCAGGAGCCGAACCTCGACGACGTAGCAGTCTTCGCCGGCCTCGTGGCCGAGGTGGTGATGACCAGGCAGGCCTACGGTGACCTCTTCGAGCGCGTCCGGCGCCTCGAGCCCATGTCCCTCGCCGCCGAGTTGGCCTGGAACCTGCTCCCACCCCTCACCTTCGGCACCGACCGGTTGGTCATCAGCGGGGTGCTGGCTCCCGTCTACCAGCTGGGCGGGGACTGCTTCGACTACGCCGTCGACGCGCACGCCGCTCGCATCGCCATCTTTGACGCCATGGGCCACGGTCTCGAGGCGGGGCTCCTGGCCAGCGTGGCCATGGCCGCCTACCGGAACAGCCGCCGGGCGGGACTGGACCTGGCCGGCTCGGCGGCGGCCATCGACCACGCCGTCCGCGCCCAGTTCGGTCCTGACCGCTTCGTGACGGCGGTGCTGGCCGAGATCGACCTCTCGTCGGGGCGGTTCCGATGGTCAGTGTGCGGTCATCCGCCGCCGCTCCTACTGCGCAGCGGCCGGGTGGTGAAGACCCTTCAGGGCGAGGTCGCGCCCCCCCTCGGAATCGGGGGGGCTGTGGGTGTGGCCGAGGAGATGCTGGAGCCGGCCGACCAGGTGCTCTTCTTCACCGACGGCGTCGTTGAGGCTCGCTCCGTCGACGGTCAGTTCTTCGGGATCGACCGCTTGGTGGACACGGTGATCCGAACGTCGGCAGCAGCGACGCCGGCCCCGGAGACGATGCGGCGCCTCCTGCATGCCATCCTCGACCACCAGGAAGGAGAGCTGCAGGACGACGCGACCATCGTCGTCGTCGAGTGGCGGGGTCCCGGCAGCAGCCAGGCCGTGGTCTGACTCGCCACCTGCGCCGACCGCCGCACGCGCGCCCCGACTCAGCTCCCGGGGCCCGCGATCCGGCCCGTGGCGGTGTGTCGTTTCCGACGGCCGCCTCCGTTCGTGTCGTTCTATTGTGCAACGTGGCCGATGAGTCCGAAGAGGCCGTCCAGGTGGTTCCCGACC